>JAQYVO010000181.1 GCA_030145425.1 Chromatiales bacterium
GGATCTGAGTGTGACTGCCCGGGCTCGGGGTGTGGACTGGCTCTATACCTATTTGCGAAGTTTCTATATCGACGAGTCACGCCCGTTTGGCGTCAACAACATAGTGTTCCCCGACGTCGGCATGCCTCATGTCCTGTGGGAACTGCAGGGCATGCAGAAGGCGGTATATACGGAGCACGACGGCCATAAGGTGTTCGAAAAGTTCGAGCAGGTAACGCCCGGCACCATGAGCGCGGCGGAGTTTGATTTCGCAATGACCGACCTGACAGCTTTCCTCAGCTATATCGGCGAACCCATCCAGACCGAGCGCAAACGGATCGGTGTCTGGGTGTTGTCATTTATCGCGGTGTTTTTCGTCCTGGCCTATCTGCTTAAGAAGGAATACTGGAAGGACGTTCACTGAAGCGGGAGTCGGTAACCGAAAAACGGGGGTGCATGGTTTAGGGTATACTGTGCGCCCCTTTTGTTTGTCCGGGGCCGGTGGCATAGTGTTAACGGGCCCTAAGGCGATTAATCAGGGATTCTTAAAAAAACAATCTGGAGTGGCATCGTATGGCGGTGGTTTCAAACAAGAGATCGGTAATGACCATGTTTTCGGACGCCAGGAGTCCCTACAGTCATCGTGTGCGCATGGTTCTTGCGGAAAAAAGCATCACAGTTGAAATCGTGGATATGGACCCGACGGATCTCTCCGGCGATATCATGGATCTGAATCCCTACGGTACGCTGCCTACCCTGGTGGACCGGGATCTGGTTCTGTTCGAATCCCGCATTATCATGGAATATCTCGACGAGCGTTTTCCCCATCCGCCGCTATTGCCGGTGGACCCGGTTTCCAGGGCCACATCCCGTCTGTTCATGCACCGGGTCGACCAGGACTGGTACAGTCTGATGGACCAGATATTCAAGGGCGGAAAACCCGCGACAAAGGCACGCAAGGAATTGCGCGAGGCCTTGACGGCATCCGCGCCGATTTTTGCCGCAAAGCCCTTTTTCATGAGCACGGAATTCACTCTGGTGGACTGCTCCATCGCCCCCCTGCTCTGGAGGCTTCCTACCTTGGGTGTTGAACTCCCGAGCCAGGCCAAATCCGTCGAGGAGTACGGCAAGCGGATGTTCGAACGCGCCTCTTTCCAGGACGGGCTGACGGAATTCGAACGTGATATGAGGGACTGATACAAGGGGATGTTTCGAATTATCCCATGACGATCAGCTCCAACCGCCCCTATCTGATCCGCGCCCTTTACGAGTGGCTCGTGGACAATGATCTCACACCGCATTTGATGGTTGCCGCTGACAGGGAGGATGTCGTGGTTCCCGGTCAATACGTCAAAGACGGGCGCATCATATTGAATGTTTGTCCAACGGCGGTTCAGATGCTGGAACTCGGTAATGAACTGATTAGTTTCAGCGCGAGGTTTGGCGGTGTCCCCACGGCTGTGAGCGTGCCGCCGTCGGCGGTGCTGGGTATCTACGCGAGGGAGAACGGTCAGGGCATGCTTTTCCCGGATGAGGAATCCTCGGAAGAGGGGAGTTCAGGAGCCGATGAAGATCCCCCAACCCCACCAGATCGCCCAACCCTCAAGGTGATAAAGTAGGGCCGAATTCATTCGGCCAATTACAGCCAATGGTCGAATAAATTCGACCCTACACGATGGATACCGGCTCTCTCTGTATATCCAGGAATGGCGGCGGGGAAGGCTAATGAAGGTATCTGTCCGGCGGATCACTCGGATCACTCGGAAGACCCAGGCTGAACTCCTCCAGATCGATGCCCACCAGCGTGATGTGTCCCGTATGGCGGCCGACGCCCTGTTCACTGAAATCGAAGCGGAACAGCCTGCGGACTCGCAAGCCCCGGTTTGTCCAGCGCAGGCCGATGCGGCGCAGGGCCACGGTTTGATCGAGAAACTGAAGGTCTCTCTGTCGGCAGGCCGCCTCACAGGCGCCGATGGCGATCTCCCGGGCACGGGCACTGTCCAGCCAGAACCAGAAGCCCACGCCGATGATGAGAATGCCGGAAAGTGTAGACATGAAGTGAAGGTTTTTACCGGTAGCTAGTGGGTCGCACGGATAATAATGTAATGCTCAGCCAGCTCACAAGTCCAATCGACCCTGAGTCGGATCCGCATCGTAGGGCCGAATTCATTCGGCCGAGTGCGAATAAATTCGCACCTACACAGCACGTCCAACGGTTACTATTCTCAGAAAAGCACTGCGGTCGGTTCGTTCAGCAAGAAACAGGAGTAAACAACAAAATGGCATGGCTCGACCAATTCTCTCTGACCCTTATCATTCTGGCCTGTGTCCTTTTGGGACTGGCCCCCTTTTTTCCGGAGCCCCATATCTGGGAAAAGCTGAAAATGCTGGCTGCGGGAGATCTCAGCCGTCCCCTGGATATCTTCGATCTGGTACTCCATGCCACGCCTTTCATCGCGCTGATCCTCAAACTGATCCGGATGTGGCAAGTTGGAAAGTGATGAAAAGCCTGCTGGTTTTTACCGATCTGGACGGCACCCTGCTGGATCACCACAGTTACAGCTGGGCCCCGGCCAACCAGGCATTAGCCCGTATCGCAGAACGGGACATACCCCTGATACTCAGTTCCAGCAAAACCTGCAGCGAGATTCTGCAGCTGCGCCGGCACCTCCACAACCGCCATCCATTTATCGTTGAAAACGGCAGTGCCGTTTATGTCCCTGCGGGTTATTTCAAGCGCGGGGCTGGCGAGCCTATAGGTGAGTTCGAGTCCCGTTTTTTTGCAACGGGGCGCGGGAAGATACTCGAGGTGCTGGACTCGCTGCGGAAATCACATGGCTTTTCGTTCCGTGGGTTCAACGACATGACCGCCGAAGCGCTGGCGGCAGCCACTGGTCTGTCCCGGGAGGATGCGCGCAAGGCCAACCAGCGAGACTGCTCAGAGCCGATACAGTGGCTGGACAGTGACCGGGCTCTCGAGGTTTTTCGTGAAGCGCTGGCATCCCATGGCCTGAACCTGCTGCAGGGGGGGCGTTTCCAGCATGTGATGGGCGACACCGACAAGGCGCGGGGGGTTGCGTGGCTGATGCAGTGTTATCGGAACGCCTGGCCTGACAAAGACTTCGTCAGTATTGCTCTGGGCGATAGCCCGAACGACCGGGTCATGCTGGAGACCTGCGATATCCCGGTGGTCATCAAGCCGGCCCGGGGTGAACCGCTGCGCCTTGAGGATTCAAATAGGGTGATTTATGCTGAACAGCCCGGACCGTCGGGCTGGCAGTGGGCCATGGATCGCCTGTTGGAGGCGTACCCCGGCTGAGGGGTTACATCAAGAAGGGATTCGTTCTTATCCGCAGGTTGCGCGAGGTCAGTTACAGTGGGTGATTTTTTCCAGAACGGTGTCATCACAACCCTGCATCATCTGCGCCAGCGGTCCCTGGAAACCTTGGAGCAGGAACTGCTGGAGTTTTCCAAGCTTCGGCCCATGTCCCTGGCTTTGCCCTCCCTGTACTCCGAACTGAAGGGGCCGGCACTGGAAAACATAATCCAGGAGTTGTGCAAGGTCCCCTATCTCACGGAGATCGTCATCGGGCTCGACCGGGCAGACGAAAAAGAGTTCGCCCACGCCAAAGAATATTTCGGCAGGCTGCCGCAGCGACACCGCATACTCTGGCAGGATGGCCCGAGGATGATGGCCCTGGACGAGAAGCTGAAGAATATCGGTCTGGCACCCAATGAAAAGGGAAAAGGCAGGAATGTCTGGTACTGCTACGGATACATCCTCGCATCGGAACGGGCCCAGGCGGTTGCACTGCACGATTGCGACATCATTACCTACGGCCGGGAACTGTTGGCGAGATTGATATACCCGGTTGCCAATCCCTCGTTCAACTACCAGTTCTGCAAGGGCTACTATTCGCGCATCGCCGGCAGCTCCATCAACGGCCGGGTCTGCCGCCTTCTGGTGACGCCGTTGATACGGGCGTTGCAGGAGGTGGTGGGAAACAATCCCTACCTGCGGTACATGGACAGTTTCCGTTACCCCCTGGCCGGTGAATTCTCTTTCCGGACCGATGTGGTGCGGGATATCAGGATTCCCAGCGACTGGGGCCTGGAGATCGGCGTGTTGTCGGAGGTGCACAGGAACTACTCGACCAACCACCTGTGCCAGGTCGATATCACCGACAACTATGACCACAAGCACCAGTCAATCTCGTTCGACAATCCCGAGGCAGGGCTTTCGAAGATGAGCCTGGATATCTCCAAGACCCTGTTTCGCAAACTGGCGTCCTCAGGCGTGGTGCTTTCGTCAGATACCTTCCGTACCATCAAGGCCACCTACTACCGGATCGCCCTGGAGTTTATCGATTCCTATCACAACGACGCCGAGTTCAACGGGCTCTATCTCGACCGCCATGCCGAGGAGCAGGCGGTGGAACTCTTCTATCAGAATATCATCACGGCGGGAGAGACCTTTTTTGAAAATCCCATGGAAGTGCCCTTCATACCCAACTGGAACCGGGTGCTGAGCGCCATTCCCGATTTTCTTCAGCTGCTGGAACAGGCGGTTGAGGAAGATAACAGTTAAGCATCTCACATCGTAGGGCCGAATTTATTCGGCCACCAGCCATTATTACCGTTGAAGCCAAGGAGTTCACCCCACACCTCGAACATTGGTCGAATGAATTCGACCCTACGGTTCTGATTGGAACTAGCTTACCGTCGTAGGGCCGAATTCATTCGGCTACCAGCCATTATTACCGTTGAAGCCAAGGAGGTCACGCTGCTCCTCGAACATTGTGGTCGAATGAATTCGACCCTACGGTTCTGATTGGAATTTGCTTACCGTCGTAGGGCCGAATTCATTCGGCCACCAGCCATCATTACCGTTGAAGCCAAGGAACTCACCCCGCACCTCGAACATTGGTCGAATGAATTCGACCCTACGGTTTTGGATTCCTATATCAACCTGTGAGTTTCCGGATCAAATAATCTCTCCGCTTTAAAAAGATCTCCGCCTGGGCAAGTATCTCTTCCTCCGCCTTCTCCGAACTCCAGTCCCATGTCTGATTCGCAAATGTCAGGGCCCTGCCAAAATAGAGTCCCTTCAATGACTCGATGACACCCGGCGGATACCCCATCGCCTTGTAAGCGGTAATCATGTCGTAAACGGTTGTGGCCCACTGCCCGGCATTGATCTCAATCGACCCGTTGTCGAACATGTGTGTGTATTCAGCATAAAGATCCGGCGAGAGAATCTTCTCCAGAAGCTCCTGGTGCTGATAGAAGCCGGCATTGGCCTGTTTTTCGATCGCTTTGCGGTCGATGGTCAGATCCTGGGGAGGGTCCAGCTTTTGAAGGCCGAAGAGTTCCTGTTGCTCCACCTCCGTCAAGTCTTTCCATTTGTGCACATTCTTTATGACTGTCAGAAAGGCCGTACTCACCACCTGAATGAACATCGGCCCCAGCTTCGGGGCACTGGGTTTGTGGACCTTGGCGCCCAATCCGGTGTTACAGCATTTGAACCCGCCGAGAACGGCGTTGAGGGTCATGAAAATATCCACGCCGTACTCATTGGTGGTTCGGTGCCAGGGCTGGCATACCAGGTGCCGGGCGAAGTTCCGCGACAAGGCGAAGTCACCGCCGATGGGCTGGCGGATATTCCTGCACAGCAATCCGTATACCAGGGGATACGTCAGGTTGTTGGTTATGGTTCCGTCATACTTGTGGCGGGAGTAGAGCGGCGCCACGAAATCGTATCCGGCGGTGACCGGCTCCGCGAGATACTTTATCCATTCCGGGGAGACGCTCTCCAGGTCGGAGTCGATACATACCAGAACGTCGGCATTGAGCTCGATGAGCTTGCGAAACATGTTCTCGAAGTTGTAGCCCTTGCCCGGCGTGTCCGGCGGGGTCGTAATATAGATCTTCGGCGTTTCCGTGTCGGTTCCGAGGAATACCTGCTCCGTCCCGTCCGGTGAGGCATTGTCGCAATTGATGATCACCGAGGACTTGTCGCCAAAATACTTTCTTATTCCCTGATCGGCCTGACGTGTCGGATAATCGATATTGTCCGCTTCCATAAAAGAGGCGAGTCCCACCACCAGATCGGCCTCAGTAACGTTTTTGGGATTCTCTTCTCTTTCGTACATGATCTTTTCCTATTCTTATCAGGGGATACGCGATTCAGCCGCACAGGACGGAATCCCGCGATCAGTATAGCGAATAAAGGGCTATGGTTGAGAGAGTGGTTGTTGGCCGAATGAATTCGGCCCTACAAGGGTAAGTCAATGCCAACCGGCACCGTAGGGTCGAATTCATTCGACCGATTTTCGGGGGTCGGGGTGACGTTCTTGTCTTCGACGGTAACGATGGCTGTTGGCCGAATGAATTCGGCCCTACAAGGGTAAGCCAATGCCAACCGGAACCGGTGGCCGAATGAATTCGGCCCTACAAGGGTAAGCCAATGCCAACCGGAACCGTAGGGTCGAATTCATTCGACCAAGAAGCCGTAACAGCGGTCAGTTCACAAAATGACACTTGCTCGCTGCGGTGCGCGTATCCATGTTTCTGCCGCGATTCAAATGATCCTCGATTTCGGCGGCGTCGCCGGCAACCCTGCCGTAGACGAAGGTCGTGAAGGCGCCGTACTCCAGGAAACTGTCATCGATCTCGCCAGCCACGAAGGGCTTCCAGAGCATCTTCAGGAGTATCACGGCAATCACCGCATCCACGTTTACACAATAGACATTGCGGCTTACGCCAAAGGCGGCCAGTGCCTTGACCAGTTCGTGATAGAACTCGTGGAACAGGTTATAGGTGCCCCGGCTGCGGAACAGCTCGTGAACGTACACCTCCCGCGGATCGTAGTTGACATCCTTGCCCTTGAATATCGGGTGATTGACACAGGGGATCTTGTCGTAGGAGAGATTCCCCGCAGATTTTGCCGATACCTTGTACTCCTTGAACGCCTTCGCATAGTCGGCGGCGATGGCCACAAGATCGAGCCCGTGCTCCGGGTCCCCGGGATCTTTAACATCCAGCTTGCCGAAGCGTTCAATGAGAAAGCGCATGGCCTCGAAGCCGTTGCCGCCGTGGGCATAGCCGGTGTGGGTGAGAAAACCCGCATAGGCCTTGTTGATCTGCACCCGCCCCGGTACTTCCGGTCCGTCGGCGCTGACTGCCCCCTTGGCCCCCTGGGCAGATATGGTGCCGGGGCCGTTGGTCACGGTCAGACCCATCAGGATGGAAAAGGCAAAGAGATCGTCTTCGTTGGGTCGCTGGGCCAACAGGGCCAGGTAGGCAGTCTCGGTGAAGTTCCAGCCGGAGATGAGTTCCTGGTTCTCGACGCCGCCGAAACTGTCCGTGGTCTGGCGTTCCTTTCGCACGGAGGCACCGACCATGGTGCTGAATACCCGCATGTGCCAGGGCATGTTCACCGCGGTGGTAAATGAGAGCCGTTTCAGAACCAGTGGACGCCAGGCCAGATGGCAGCAGACGGCTGCCAGCACGGCATCCGCCGTAGCATGACGTCCGCTGTGTTTTGCCAGGGACCGAAGCAGCCGGATAAAGACTGATTTTGCGCCCCGCGCCTTTATGCCTGTGAGCATCGCCTCTGCGAGGGCATCCGGTGCCTCACCGGTCAGTTTCTCTGTCTGCTCCTTTGACGATGCCTGTTCAAGCACATCGGCGATATCAAAGTTTTCATCGCCGGGCCCCGAAAGGCCGGTCTCACGGAACAGGTCAATCAGGGTCCGTGCCGCTTCCCGTGAGGTGGCAACCATGCCGGGCCCCAGGATACTCACCGCGGAACAGAGCGAGGTATTGGGGCTGTTTCCCGCATTGCGGGCTGCGGCGGCGGCATCCAGCATGGGGGAGCCGTGCAGATTGACGTAGGCATTCAATGCGACGTTGGCCAGTGCAGTGCCATTGGCATTGGGGTATTCGCGAATCAGGGACAGCACCAGGTTGTCTTCATAGGATCGGGTGGCGGCATCCAGAACACTCACGCCCTGGAGGCGGCTTACCTGGGTCTGGGGGTCCATCATGGAGGCGCCCGAGGCATCCTTCATGGATTGGCGCGGCAGAATGACGCCCACCTGGCGATTGACGACCTCGATCTGTTCCTTGTAGGGGGAAACGGCCTCCACGGGCTGGATATTCAGGTGGGGGGGCGGTTCGATACCTGTGTCGTCGGAAAACCAGCATTTCAGGGAGAGGTTGCCCCTGGGCTCGAAATCCGGGATGAACCCGCTCTGGGACATCACGGCAGTCATGGCCGCGGGGATATGGGCGATATTGGTGACCACGGCACCCTTGGCGGAACAGACCGGATTGTCTTCGGTGAAGATTGCGTCGACGCCCAGCTTCTCCATGAACCAGCGCTCTTTTGCCGCCGCATTGTCGCCGCTTCCGGCGATGGCCCCGGCGTGGCCGCAGGCCTTGCTCAGCCGGTCTTTCCAGCGGCCCACGATACAGGCCACCACGGGCTTGTGGAAGTTCAGTTCGCGCTCATAGTAGCCGCCCGGCTCGATGTACATCACGGCGGCCCGGCTGCGCCGGTCATTGTGAAAGGCGTTGGTGAACTCCGCTGCGCCGAAATGAATGTAGACGTCCTTGCCGGAGGAGAAGGATACGGTGGTGCCCCAGCCCTCCGTCAGCAGATAAACGGCGATGGTGGTGGTGAAGTTGCCCGAGTTGGAGTAGATGGCGACAGAACCGGGCACCAGCGACTCTTCCGGGCTGCTGCCTCCCAGCGCGCCGCCGACACGTACCCGGTGGTGGGCGTCAGCAATGCCCAGGCAGTTCGCACCGAAGATGTCCACGCCTTGCTGCTGCCCGTACTGACGTACGACGCGGGCATCTTTCAGGGGTACTTTTTCCGTGAGTATCACCACCTTGGTCAGCTTGGGATTGACCCGGATCGCCTCGATCACCGCGTCCTTGACCCCGGATGGGGGCACGTAGACCACGGCCACATTGAAACGGTGCCCGGCTTCCATCGCCTCCACCACGGTGTTGTACACGGGGATGTCTCCGATCTCGGTCTTCAATGCGGAGCCCGACCGGCCAGGCTGGGTGCCGCAGACAATATTGCCTCCCGAATAGACGTGGCTGGTGGGCGTGACCGAACGGCTTTCGTTGCCCAGGATGTTGAGCACGCACACCCGGTCATCGGTCGTTGCCAGTTCCGCCAGGGATTCGATACCCACGTAGTAGTGCTGGAAGGCTTCGAGACCTCTGGGCCTGAGATGGTCTTTACGATGCTTCGATGATTGGGACATAGTGTTTTCCGGTGCTGGAATGCTTAAAAAGGGTGATCGAAGATCATGCCTGCCGGGGCATGGGAATCATGAGGAACTGCTCACTCCCATCTGGTCGGCAATCACAGCCTGCCCCCCCTCACGCATCCAGGTGTCGATGTTCTTCACATAATTCACCACGTCGCTGATGGATGAGTCGTGGCCGAACATCCGGTATGGCAGACCCAGGGCGTCCAGCAC
This sequence comes from Chromatiales bacterium, assembly GCA_030145425.1. Lineage (GTDB taxonomy): Bacteria > Pseudomonadota > Gammaproteobacteria > Chromatiales > Chromatiaceae > JAHEHQ01. The sequence continues at coordinate 9,483 of JAQYVO010000181.1, forward strand.
GTCTTTCAGGTAGGCCATGCCCCGGATCAGGTTGGGGCCGCCGCGCCCCACCACCACGAACAGTGGTTTGGGTCCGTACTGGTTGAAATAGTCACGCAGGGCGTCGCCCATGGCGCGGAAGGTGTTGTAGATGTCCGTGTTGTTGGCCTTGCCGCCGATGATGAACAGCACGTTGCTCTGACCCAGCCAGTGCTTGTAGACGATGCTGCTGATGTCGTACATCTTCTTGTAAGGCGGGTTGCCGCCGAAATCTGAAGAAATGGTGCCCACGTCCCCCAGTATCTCGGTCACCAGGGCGTTGGCGCCGCCGCCGAAGGTCATTGCCGTAACGGACCCCTGGTCGTTGATGACGAACGCATCCGATTGCCCCTGGTAGGTGCGCAGCTCGTTTACCTCGAGTTCGAAGGTGGAGTAGTCCGTGGATTCCAGGCTGCCGGGCAGATCCAGCCGCTTCCAATTGGGATCGTCGGTATCGAAGCTGCACTTGAAGTCGCAGGCCACCGGGATCAGATGGTCTCCATCCGGCATCATCCGTATCGGGTTCAATTCCAGCACGCTCATGCCGTAGTTGTTGAACAGGTCCCAGAGCTTGGGCAGGTTCTGCACCAGGGGACTGATGATCTCCTTGGGCGCATGGATCCTGTCCAGGGCGTTGGCGACAATGAATCCCTTGAAGCCGGTCAGGGCGTCAAACGGGATGGTGGCGATCTGATCGGGGGACAACTCCTCGATGTCGACGCCGCCGTGATGGGTGATGGTGAGGGTGGGCGCACGGTACCGGGTGTCGTCGGTGATCGAGACGTAGATCTCGTGCTCGGCCGGGATCGCCCCCTCGAAGGTGACACCGTCGGCCTTGGCCTTGATGTTGCCGACCTTATGCTCGACGAAGAACAGGCGCTCCTTTTCGTGCATCGCGGTGTCGACATCGGTGGCAAAACCGATCAGGCCGGCCTTGCCCTTCTTGCCCACGCCGCCCTTGAAGATCGGTTTGATCAGGATCCTGCCGTAGCGGTCGATCAAACGCTTGATCTGTTCCCTGGTGGCATCCGGCCCCAGTACTTCCGGTGTCGGGTAACCGACATAGTTGAGTAGCTGGGCCCCCCAGGACATGCCCGTGATCTGCATCCCGCCTCTCCTCTCTTAAGGTTATGTTATCTGGCAGTTCATCCCCGGGAACCCGTTTTCCGGTTCATGCATCCCGGCCTTTGCGGCATGGTGCTGAACGTGGAGCCCGGAGGTTGTAATTATAGTGAGTTTATAATCTGAATCCCGGATACAGATGTCAATGTTTTTTATGTGGATTCTTCAGAGGCAGGCCGGAACCCGGGTTACCGCAGCCGGTCCAGGCGCAGTCTTTCACGCTGATCGAACAGCCGGCGGGAGCCCAGCCAGACGGCAAATGTGGCCCCCAGCCCGGTGCCGCCGGCAATCAGCATCAGGATCATGATCTGATACTTGGCGGCCTCCATCGGCGGGCTGCCGGCCAGGATCTGGCCGGTCATCATGCCCGGCAGGCTCACCACGCCGGCAGCCCCCATGGCATTGATGATCGGGATCAAACCCGCCCGAAGCGCATCACGACGGATATCCGTGATGGCCTCGTCCCAGTTCCAGCCCAGGGTCAACTTGGCCTCGATGGCACCCCGGCGCTGCCACACCTGCTGGGTCAGGTTGTCCAGCGCGATTGCCATACCGGTCATGGTGTTGCCCAACAGCATGCCCAACAGGGGAATCAGGTACTGGGGTGCGTACCAGGGCTCCACCTGCACCACGACGTGCAGGGCCAGCAGGGTGATGCTGAACGAAGAAATGAACATCGACAGCGTGCCGATCCCCATGCCCCAGAGACCCTTGAATCGCCGCTGTTGCCGGGCCATGACCTCGTAGCCGGCCATGCTGAGCATGAACAGGGTGACGGCACCGATCAACAGGGGATTGGATTGGGCAAACAGGGTCTTCAATACCAGCCCTATGAGCATCAGTTGCAGGACGCTGCGGACCGTCGCGATAAGCAGCCGCCCCTCGATCCCCAGGTGCAGTCGCCAGGAAATGGCGGCCAGCACCAGCACCAGCAGTGCGGCAACGGAGAGGTCCCAGGGGCTGAGTTGGATCAGCTCCATGTCTCGTGCCTCAAGGCCCTGTTCTCTATAAGAAAGGCCCGGTCCGACACCCGCTTGCGTTGTTCGGGGTCGTGGCTGACCCAGATCACCGGGGCACCTTTCTCCCGGCGATAGGCGTCGATCAGGGCCTCGACGCGCTGTCCGGTATCCTGGTCCAGATTGGCCGTGGGTTCATCCAGCAGCAGGGCGCCCGGTTGTCCGGCCAGCAGGCGGATCAGCGCAAGGCGCTGTTTCTCACCGCTGGACAGGCGGGCTATGGACCAGTCGAGGCTGTCTGCGTCGAAACCCAGCTCCTGCAGATGGGGCGGTTCGGAGCTGGGCAGGTGATCACGGACCAGATCGCCCCACCAGTGGCTTTCCGCGGGCAGCAGGCCCACCTGGCTTCTCCACTCGTGCGCCCGGATCTCGGACTGCCGCCGGTCATCGATGGCGGCATCACCCTCATGGGGATCCAGATCGGCGATGGCGCGCAGCAAAAGGGACTTGCCGCAGCCCGAGGGTCCCGCCAGGGTCACGCACTCTCCCGGTTCCACCGTCAGGTCGATGGGATCGAGTAGCAGGCTTTGAAATTGATAGAGATGCAGGCTGGACATAGTGTTAACAGGCCCTAGCGCCTGCGGAATACCAGGTCCCAGACGCCGTGGCCCAGGCGTTGACCCCGGGCTTCGAAGCGCGTGGGGATTCGATATTCGGGACGGGGGCTGTACATACCTTTACCGGCGCTGTTTTCGAAGTGGGGAGACGCCGTCAGTACCGACATCATCTGCTTCCCGTATTCTTCCCAATCCGTCGCGGCATGAAACAGGCCGCCCGGCCGGATAACCCGCGCGAGCAGGTCAACGAATCCAGGTTGCAGGATGCGCCGTTTATGGTGGCGCCGCTTGTGCCAGGGGTCGGGGAAGAACAGGTACACGCCCTCCAGGCTGGCGTCGTCCAGGCATTGTTCGAGCACCCCCACCGCGTCGTGGCGAAGGATGCGCAGATTGGTCACCTCACTCTCCCCGATTCGCAGAAGCAGGTGACCGACGCCGGGACGATGCACCTCGATCCCGAGATAGTTGTGGTCCGGGTTCGACGCCGCGATGCCGGCCAGGAATTCACCGTTGCCGAAACCGATCTCCAGGTACACCGGGTTGGTATTACCGAACAACTGTGCCAGATCCAGTCGCCGGGGGTGAAAATCGATGCCAAAATGTGGCCAAAGTGATTCGAAAGCCCGTTGCTGGCCTTTGGTCAGCCGGCCCTTCCGCAGCACGTAACTGCGGATCGGGCGGTGGTGTTGTTCCAGTTCGGCCTGCTCCTAGAAAAACAGACCATCGACCGGCGAAGAAGCGGAGGCGAAGCGCTTGGCCGGCATGCGCCCGGCAAGATAGGCCTCACGGCCTGCCTCGACTGCCTTTCTCATGGCAGAAGCCATCAGTATGGGTTTTTTTGCCGCGGCGATCGCCGTGTTCATAAGCACCCCGTCGCACCCCAGCTCCATGGCGACGGAGGCATCAGAGGCGGTTCCCACGCCCGCATCGACAAGGATGGGGACGCCGGCATTCTCCACGATGGTCAGCAGATTGAGCTTGTTGCGTATGCCCAGGCCGGAACCGATGGGTGCGGCCAGGGGCATTACCGCCACGCAGCCGATCTCTTCCAGCTGCCGGGCGATGATCGGATCATCGCTGGTGTAGACCATGACGTCGAAGCCGTCTTTCACCAGTATCTCGGCGGCCTTCAGCGTTGCCATGGTATCCGGAAACAGGGTTTTTTCGTCGCCCAGTACTTCCAGTTTCACCAGGTTGTGGCCGTCCAGGAGTTCCCGGGCCAGTCTGCAGGTGCGAACGGCGGAGTCCACGTCGTAACAGCCGGCGGTGTTTGGCAGAATGGTGTAGCGGTCCGGAGGCAGCACCTCCAGGATATTGGGTTCGTTGCGGTTTTGACCGATGTTCGTGCGCCGGATAGCGATGGTCACGATCTCCGCGCCGCTGGCTTCGATGGCCAGACCGGTCTCTTCCATATCTTTGTACTTACCCGTTCCCACCAGCAGCCGCGAGTGGTAATCCTGACCCCCAACGTTGAAAGTGTCTTTAGTATTGCCGGACATGATTGCTATTTTTTCACTCGAAGTGTTTATGGTTGATAAAGAGCCGCATCATCCGCCCCCGATGGCCTGAATGATCTCCACTCTGTCTTTGTCTGTCAGGAGATGGCCTCCGAAGGCACTGCGGGGCACCAGCTCCTCGTTGACTTCAACGGCGATGCGTTGATCGCCGATGTCCAGTATCTGGATCAGCTGCGCCATGCTCGTTCCGTCCGGAATCTCACGTTCTTCACTGTTGATCTGGATCTGAATCATGCCTGCAATCTGCTGATTTCAAAAATGAGCAAATGGGTTTCCCAGGATGTAATCCCGTGGATACTACACTAAACTGACGCCCATCGGGATGCAAAGGGGATAACTGAATTGGCCCAGTGGACAGAAGATCTCATCTCCGTCGAGAGTGCCAGAACCCTCGATGGCCTGTTCCTGCAAAGGGTCCACCGATCCGGCGATAGTGTGGCTTACCGGAGCTATGATCGCACTGACAAGTCGTGGCAGGGCTACACCTGGAGCCGGATGGCAGCCGAGGTGGCACGCTGGCAAAAGGCCCTCGGAGAGGAGGATCTCCATCCCGGGGACCGCGTGGCACTGGTGCTGCGCAACTGCCCCGAGTGGGTGATATTCGACCAGGCCTGCCTGGGGTTGGGCCTGGTAGTGGTGCCGCTCTATACCGACGATCGCCCCGACAACATCGATTACATTCTCAAGGATGCAGTGGTCAAACTGCTCCTGGTGCAGGATGCCGGCCGCTGGAAACGGCTGGCACCCGCGGTTCAGGATAACGAGACCCTGTTACGGGTGCTGATCAACGATCCCGGCCCGGATACGCAGTCCCTTGCCGGCTCCGATCCAAGATTGAGGCAGGTGGATGACTGGCTGCCCGCAGAGAGCGCCGAACCTCACAGGCGAAACGGAGACCCGCACACCCTCGCCTCCATCGTCTACATCTCGGGCACCACAGGCAGACCGAAGGGAGTGATGCTGAGCCATTACAACATGCTCTCGGTGGCCCACGCGGCGCTGACGGTTATTGACTGCTATCGGGAGGATACTTTCCTCTCGTTCCTGCCGCTGTCCCACACCCTGGAGAGGACGGCGGGATACTATCTCCCCGTCATGACCGGTTCCACCGTGGCGTATGCGCGTTCCATCGGGCAACTGGCCCAGGATCTGGAGGTGATCTGCCCCACTGTTCTGATCGCCGTCCCCAGGATCTTCGAGCGGGTCTATGGACGGTTGAATGAGCAGATGGCGGCAAAGCCAGCCTTTGCACGGCTGCTGTTCGAGACGGCGATCAGTGTCGGCTGGCGGCGTTTTCTGCATCAGCAGGGCCGCCAGGGCTGGCATCCCTCACTGCTGCTGTGGCCACTGTTGCGAAAACTGGTGGCATCCAAGATCAGCGCGAAGCTGGGTGGGCGATTGAGGATAGCCGTGAGCGGTGGGGCGCCCCTGTCACCGGATATCGCCAAGGTCTTTATCGGGCTGGATATCCCCATTATCCAGGGCTATGGCCTCACGGAAACCAGCCCGGTCATCAGCGTCAACACATTGGAAGACAACGAGCCCGCCAGCGTTGGCCTGCCGCTGCGCGGCATCGAGGTGAAGATCGGCGAAAAAGACGAGCTTCTGGTCAAAAGCCCGGGCGTGATGATGGGGTATTGGAACAATCATGCGGCCACCACCCGGATGATCGATTCGGACGGCTGGCTGCACACCGGCGATCAGGCGCGCATCGAGCGCGGTCACATCTACATCACCGGCCGGATCAAGGATATTCTGATCCTCTCAAACGGTGAAAAGGTTCCCCCCGGAGACATGGAGCTGGCCATCCTGCTCGACCCCCTGTTCGAACAGGTGATGGTGGTGGGCGAGGGTCAGGCGTATCTGAGTGCCATGGCGGTCCTGAATGCCGACCATTGGCCCGGCTTCGCCCAGGGCACCGGCCTGGACCCGATGAACCCGGAAAGCCTTTCGAATCCGAAGCTGAACACCCTGGTCCTCGGGCGCCTGAAGAATTCACTGAAGGGTTTTCCCGGGTTCGCCAAGATCCGGCGGGTGACCTTGCTGCTGGAACCCTGGACGGTGGACAACGGCCTGCTGACGCCGACGCTGAAGGTGAAGCGGCCCCAGGTTACAGAGCGTTATGGGTTGCAGATCAAGGCTATGTACAGCGGCGGCCCGGCGAGGGGAGATCGTCGGTGATCGGCTTGCGTCAATAGTATTCGCCGCATAAAATCGGTGCTCCCTCAAAGCGGGTGTAGTTCAATGGTAGAACTTTAGCTTCCCAAGCTAATAGCGTGGGTTCGATTCCCATCACCCGCTCCACTTTTTCCCCTGTTTTACCTGCTTGTGCCCCGCCCCCGAATTAGCGGGTGAATCAACATTTTCGACAAAACGTATTCAACCCGTCGGCAAATGTTGGCCGAATGAATTCGGCCCTACAACCCGGGTAGGGTCGAATCCAGCAGCCAGACGCCGGGTCGAATTCATCCGCCCAGTTCAAATTGATGAGCCAGACGTAGGGTCGAATTCATTCGACCAATTTAAATCCAGCAGCCAGACGCCGGGGCCAATTCATCCGCCCAGTTCAAATTAAAGAGCCAGACGTAGGGTCGAATTCATTCGACCAATTCGATTGCACAAACTCTCCGCTCTCACCCTTTTATAAAAACCACAAACCACGGGTCCCAGCCGGGCGACTTTGCGTGACAGATCTTCCGAAACCCTGTGCAACGGCCCATTGAGCGCCCCCGGACAGCATCGCTCCCATCTCTTTGGCATTGAGCCTGTTTCTGTGACAGGCATCTGAAAACCAAAAGGTATCTTTCGGGGCCAAGGTCAAGTTTTGGCCGATTTGCCCGCTAAGTGATGATACCGGTTGAATGCGGAACGGGACCTGAATTGCCAGCCTTTTCGCGCAGATGGAAATTATCGACATAGTGTTAGTAATGTTAAGAAAATCATGGAGTTGTAATGCGGTGGATATAGTGATGCGATGTTTGATCCTGGCTTTTGTTGAAAGATTCTGAGTTGGGAGAGCTTTTCTTGTCAGAGATTTCCAAAATGACAACTGATACGGCAGAGGCGGATCTGAGTCCCGAAAACACCTTTGCCGCGGATATGGCGATGCTGCTCGAAAAGCTGTGCAACGCCTACAGCTACAGAAACGTCAAGTCATTCATCGAGGGTGTCGACGTTTTCCGGAATACCGGGTCTTATCTCAAGTTCTGCAGCAGCCTGATAAGGGAAAAGCGGTGTAAAACCACCAGGATCGATGAAGTCACAGGGATCCTGGTCGAGGAAGTTCAATCCCGGCTGCAGAGCCAGGGTGACCTGGAAGTACAGGCCAATTATTTCGAAATAGAGGAACAGCTAAAGATCAAATTCGGCGAAGATCTGTCCAGCTTCTATATGAGTGTAAAGATGCCGAGCGATTTCCTCTCGGGGGTCCGGCAACAGGGTCATCATGGCGATATCAACAAGCTGTCCAATGATCTCGTAAACGAATACAAGCGGGAAATGATCCGCGTGGAGAAGGGAAGAAGGCTGGTCATCGAAGCCATACGGCCCTTCAGCCATCTGCCGCCGAAGCATGTCCATGAGCTCAACGACATACTTCAGCAGCTCTATCTGAAACTTAAGACCAACTACAAGTACCTGGTGGTCAAACCTTATCTGCAGGGTGTATACCGGGCAGACTCCGCATCCTTTCCAAAAGGCGAAGTTGATCCTGATCTCGAGACGGCCAGGGTCTTCAATCACTATCTGGAAAGCGGCGAGGAGCCTCCCGTTGCCGATCAGATAAAGTTTCATATAGCCATCCACAAGTTGTTCAAGCTACTCGAAAAGAAGGAGCTGATTCCCGGAGCTGACCGGGAGGCATTTTTTTCAAGGATCGCCGGCATTCTTTCCTACCAGGGATCGACCGACCTTGCACCCAAGGGCAGGAGGATTCTTGAGGAACTCCTGGTCCAGGTGAACCGGGACAAGGCAGCTATACGCTCCCAGCTGGCCAAGACTTTCGTTGAGGAGTACCACTGCGCAGAGGCGCAGATGTTGCTGCGCCGCAATATGATCGAAAATGAACTCGCCTCGACCAGGGAGTACCTGAGCCGGATAGCCCATGATGTGAGCCGCCTGAAGGGGGCGGATGAAGAACGGGCGAGGTTTGCCCTGGAGAAGCTGGTCTGCCTCAAGGACGTGTTCGCCGTGTCGGATGTTCAGCAGCAGGTCGCGGCGGCCAAGCCGTTCGACAGGGTGGAGAGGTCTGCACTGGAGATATCGACCCTGATATCGCCCGAGCAGCTCACCCGCTGGATCAGGATCTATTCGATCATATTCTCCAACTCCGAATTTCTTACCTATGACGACCGAAAGATTGATTTCTCCGTCATGCAGGGGTTGATCTCCGATCTCACCACCTTTCATCTGGTGCAGAACATCGCACAACTCAAGATTGTCGTGGATCGGAGCATCAGTGCCTCCGAGGAGAAGAAGACAGTCAGGTTCAGGCAGTTCAACGAGGCGCTCAAACTGAAGCTGCAGGGGATGATGGTGCCGGGAAAACAGCAGGGAAAATCCCTGCGCATGATGATCGAGGAACTGGGTTTTCTGCAGCACGAGTCGGCCCAGTTCGTTATTGCGGAAACCTTCAAGGGCTTTCAGATCATCGTGGATGCCTTCAACGCCATTGCAGACGACTACTTTGTTCAGGACAAGGAGGCGCTGCTCAATGAGTCGCGGGGACTCTACGACCAGATCTGCACTAAGTGTCTGAAAGGTTTAGTATCCAAGACGCCGGAACTGAATTTGGGCAAACCCCCCGGTGGTGCCAAACCTGAAAAGTCATGGCTGAGTCGTCTGTTCTTCTCCTGAGTGCAAGGGCCTGTTAACAGGCCCTAAACACGGACTGCTTCACAAAAAACGGCAAAGAGATCAAAACCGGGCGGATACTGGGTTGTCAGCAGGGGGATAAGTTGACGAGAATACCCAGGTTATGAAAGAAAACGACACAGATGTGGTCATGCCGGTTGTCTGGAAAAGTCACCTGAGCACAGGCAATGACCTGATAGATCGGGATCATAAGTATCTGATCTGTCTATTCAATTCCGTCGAGCTGGCATTAACCAAGCCCCGCGTGCTGCCCCATCTTCCCATGTTCTTCGATCAGCTGGTTGAATACTCTCAAGAGCATTTTAAACGCGAGGAAGGCATTCAGATCAAGATCGATTACCCCAACTATGCCGCCCACAGGCTTGAGCATGAAAAGATAATGTCACATCTCGAGGATGTTAACAGGCAGATCGGCGGGATTGCGGCTTCCACAGTCGATATCCGGGATGCCAGTCCTTATCACGAGATGATGGATGGCGACCTGATGGGCATGACAAGGCACTGGGTGATCGACCACATGCTGAAGGCTGACCTGGATATGGTGCCTTACCTGGAGAACCACTCTAGAAACCTTCAGTAGCGGGCGAAGCCTCCGCGGACATGAAAAAGCTCTACCAGGCCAGAGACCGGATAGAGGCGCAGCTTCTGAAGGACTTTCTGGCATCCCATCATATAAGCATAGTGGTGCAGGGGGACTACCTGAGCGGAGCTGCAGGGGAGCTGCCGGCATTGATGTTCCCGGTTTTATGGGTGCTTGACGAGCGGGATGTCGCCCGTGGCAGGGAATTGATAGAAGCATTCAGCCGTCAAAAATCCGAGGGTGCCGGCTGGCGATGTACCGACTGCGGCGAGTCCAATGAGGGGCAGTTTGATCTCTGTTGGCACTGCGGCAGCTGCCGGGAATAAAAAAACCTATCCGGGCCGCGGCAATCAGCACATAAGGCATGGAAGTTTTCCTGCACCTGAGCCATTCTTAGCTGGCCGACCGTAAACACGTGCTTTCCTGAAACCGAGTCATCCCGGCGAAGGCCAGGATCCAGGGTGTAGGGTCGAATTTATTCGACCATCGGCTGTGTTTGGCCGAATGAATTCGGCCCTACGGAAACCACGCCATCCCGGCGAAGGC
>JAQYVO010000191.1 GCA_030145425.1 Chromatiales bacterium
ATTAGAAGTTTCAGCCTTTACGTCGTTAGCACCGGGTCACCAGTCTTATCGCCAAAAAAAAAGCCGCCAACCAGGCGGCCTTTCAGTCCGGCTACATACAGCCTAATCCAGTATTATTCCTTCCCACATGGAGCTATCGCCACAATTTGCGAGATTGTCAAATAATTGATCGTCTACTTTCGAAACCGGTGAGCCATCGTAAGCATCTGTGAATTGACCCCATTCCGTAAAAGTAGGGGTGGATATTACCCAGGTAAAATCGCTTTCCCCCCCTTCCCCATCGGCAATCGGGAACCTGACGGCCAATTGCATGTTAGCGCCACCTTTCGTTTGCTTTGCGGCTTTAAGCCAGGCGGCGGCCAATTCCATCACATCATCCTCCTCTGTCGTGTCATTGTTGAACTCGCAGCGAAAGATCTGTATGGCCTGCAATGAATTAGAATAAGCAGGGGCGGCGATAACCAGGGGAAGGGCAAACAGAAGTGATTTGGTAAATGCTTTCATTTTCTATGCTCCATTTATTGACGTTTGGTAACTGAACTGTATTGAGAATAGGACAAAATTAGAGATACTTCCACATAAACAAGGGGGATAAATATTAATTTATACCGCTACGGATGACCATAGCGGCGCAATTGCCAGTTCCCTCAATCACGTGGGCGGAGAATTGCCCCGGTCCGCCGTGGTCAGGGGGGGCCTGAACAACACGCAGACTTGGGTCAAACTCGAATTCGAAGGCGTTAAGCCCATACGGCAAGCCTTCCCCTATGGATTTCAGCGCGGCTTCCTTGAGATTCCAGAGATGCAAGAAAGGCCGAAGGTTTGCCAGGCCATCATGCCCTGCAACGGCCCTTGCCTCAGCTGCCGAAAAAAACTCTCGGGCGAGTGCAGTCGCCCCCGGATCCCTCGTTCGGTCCTCAATGTCGACACCAATCCCATGCATGGCCGACCAGGCGCCGAGAAAGCCAAAACGGCAGGATGAAAAACTGAACCAGACCTCCGGCAGATCGAAAAGGTAGGGACGACCGTTTTCTGTTTCCTCAAAAACGACCTGAGATAACGACTTTGACGATCCGAGTGAGAGCGCGCCGCAGAAACGGCGAAACGCCCGGCGCTGTATGAACAGCGACCTGTCACCTTGCTCTATAAAACGTTCGGCCCTGTGCAGTTCAATTTTTGACAGGACTGACGCACAACACCGTGTAATCTCCGGATCATTCGATACCGGAGCATACAAAACATGAGCGACGTGACGTACCGACACCGGGGTTATGTCGTGCGAGTGGACAGCGAAAAAATCTTTGATCCGATTGCTGTGGTTTTGGGTCATTAGCCGTCATCCGCCGGCTCAACGGGGCTGCCCTCGTAGGTAGCAGCTCCGCTCAGATGCATTTCTTTCAGAACCATGCTCAAGGGCAGAATCGTGGTCTCAGGCTCAATCACCGCACCGCTCATAACCGTCGCGCCGAAGTTGATGGCGCTGCCGTCCTTTATTTCTGTTCGCTTCACTTTCAGTATCATGTTCTCGAAAGTGTGAAACTGAAGAAAGCCGTTTACCACGCAATCGTTGCCGAAACTCACTGCGTTCCAGTCAGAGGCCTGCATGGCTGAGGTGATTATCGTCCGCCTCCCGATCTGACACCCCATCATTCGCAGAACACTATTAGGAAGCAATGTACCGGCAGACATTCTCAAGGGTCTCCTGCACCAGGCGAAGAAGCAGTCCTGGGCAAAAAAGTAGCTGAAGTGCCGCCAGGACCAGAACGGCGTTGAGTGTGCAGAACCCCAAACACGGCCGACAAGGAGTTTCTTGACTGCGGCGCAGAGCAAAACCAAGTAGGCTTCTGCGAGTATCAAGGCCAATAAGGCGCTGAAGATGAGCGGTCCATCCAGGCGCAGAAAACTCGTGAAAATAATCACATAGATAAGCATTCCCGCCAGAGGCAACAAGCCCATGCTGAAAATATCGTTCAGGAAGACGCGGGCCAGGAAAAGGGCGAAGCCGGGAAGTACCTGGGCTTCATTCTCCTGGTCAAACTTTGCGCTCGCAAACTGTACTGGCGGATTTCCCGCCACCGTAATCGGCTCGCCCAGCCGGGACCTCATTTGACGCCGGAACTGGATGTCAGTTCCCAGTGTGGAAACCCCCAGCAGGAAGTTGGACGGAAACTGCCCGGACTCCACGACGCAGTTATTGCCGCTGAAGAAGTTTCGCGGCATGTCCAGCTGGCGAAGCTTGATGTGTTCCGCGCCATGGTCGAGCATGTTGGTGAAACTGCCATTGGACCAGAAGACCTGGGAGTCGGCGCTGGCCAGCTCGGGAACCAGGTTGAACATGAGGTCGCACTCCGAGGCTCCCAGGCGCGGAAAGCGCACACCGGCGAGTGCGCGCAGATACTGCCCGGTGATGGTCCAGGTCCACTGTCTCTGAACCTGGTTCATTTTCTTCATTCTGTACAGGAGAAGGTAGCCCCTGAGTCCTCGAGAGGAGTAGATTCCGGGCGAGGCGGGCGTGTAGCGAAGAAAGAGGCACGCCAGCACCGAGACTATGACGACCGTGCTCCAGGTGGTGATGAAAGAGTAGAGGCTCATGACCCAGACAATCTCCGGCAGAGGCGTCACCCTGAAATAGTCACTGGCGACTACGGTATCTGAGACGGGTATGAAAGTGGTGGCGAACCAGCTGACCGCAGCGGTGGGGACGACAAAGAGCCAGAAGTCGAGAAAAACCTGCATGAGGATGTTGAGCGTTTCCATGAACAAGGCGGGCTGCGTGGATTCACAGCTCTTGGCGGTTCGCCTCAGATCCACACAATGGCCACTGCAGCGCGCCGGGGCACCCTCCCACATCTCTTGTTCACCCACATCGCTCAGGATGGGAGTAAACGGATTAATCCAGGAGCCACTGCCCACCGTCACGTCACTGGCAATGGCTGCCCGCATCCCGATTTTGCACCCACTCTCGAGGCGAACAGGACCGATGTGCAAGTCCTGGCCCAGCCACTTCGACGTATGAATATAGGCGCCGGTTTGAATGGCGACATTGTCGCCGATGGAGAGTAAATCCAGGGGGCCGGAGAACTCCACGTCATGCGCGCACTGCAGGTTGTCACCAACCGTCGCGCCCAGTCTCCGCAGCACGTATGCCATCAACGGAGCGCTGCGAAACATCGTTCCCAGGGGTAAAAGCACGGAGTTTTCCAGCCGTTCAATGCACCAGACCCGCAAATGCATCCTGCTCCACTTGGGATAGACACCCGGGTTTACTCCATTCTTGTACAGGTGGCCACCCATCAACAACTTAATCAGCCTCACCCAAAGCAGGCTGCCGAAGGGAAAGATCAGGGCAACCAGGTACATCAGTAAACCTGCGCCAATAAATTCCCCGATATGCGCGGTCATGAAGAACTCGCCGATCTCCGCGAAAGCG
>JAQYVO010000257.1 GCA_030145425.1 Chromatiales bacterium
GAGGGTCTCTTCCATGAGGTCGAAGGAGACCAGGTCGTCCCTGATCTCCGTAACGGTAAGGCAGCAGCCGTTATGGGCGACCGAAGCCCCCGGCTGCAGCCCGGAAATCCCTGATTCGGGCATCCGGATCACATGGGTGCGAAAGGATTTTTTTTCTTCTATCCCCACCACTTCCGCCGTGCCCTGAACGATGCCTGTGAACATAATGCCTTCTCATCTTCTGATATAAGACCGCACCGGCTGTGCGATTTTTATGTAGCCTGCGTTGAGCGCAACGAAACGCGGGGGAAACTCCTTATGTATTTCCCGCGTTTCGTTCCTCGGCAATTGCTCCATGCATTGCTCTACCTCCTGCATCCATGCAGTCGTCAACGCAGGCTACACTAATTTTGAGTCCACCCTTGTAGGGCTGAATTCATTCGGCCGATGCGTGATTTGAATCAACCTGCTGTTGGTCGAATGAATTCGACCCTACAACGGTAATCTAATCACTTGCTAAGGGAAAGCGCCTTACTTTCTAAAAGGTTATTCTCCGCGCCTCTGCGGTTCAAAATCTTCTTCTTGATAGTAGAATAAACGGGATCACTTCCAATCGAGAAAGCAACATGCTCCGAGATACACCGAAAACCATCTATCTGAAGGATTACCGACCACCGGAATTTCTGATAGACACAGTTGATCTTTATTTCGACCTGGGCAGGGAGGCGGTGCGGGTAAAGACGAAACTGACGATGCGCCGCAACCCGGCCGGTGACCGGGGGGTTGGGCCGCTGGTCCTGCATGGGGAACAACTGGAACTGCTTTCCCTGATGCTCGACGGCTCGATATTGACCTCGGATGCATACAGCATTAGCGAGGAAAGCCTGACGATCCCCGAAGTTCCCGAAAAATTCACGCTGGAAAGCGAGGTGCGCATAAGGCCGGCGGAAAACACCGCGCTGGAAGGGCTTTATCAATCTGGCGGAATGCTCTGCACCCAATGTGAGGCCGAGGGTTTTCGCCGCATCACCTGGTTCCTGGACCGTCCCGATGTGATGGCACGCTTTACCACCACTATTATTGCGGACAGGGCCAGGTACCCGGTACTCCTCTCCAATGGGAACCTGGTTGAAAGCACCGACACAGACGATGGACGTCACCGGGTGACCTGGGCCGATCCCTTTCCCAAGCCCAGCTATTTGTTTGCCCTTGTTGCGGGGGATCTGAGCCTCATCGAGGACAGTTATGTCACGGCATCTGGCCGGGATGTTGCACTGCGCATTTACGTGGAACCGGAAAATGCGGACAAGTGCAGCCACGCAATGCATTCTGTGAAGAGTGCCATGGCCTGGGATGAAATCAACTACGGCCGAGAATACGACCTGGATGTCTACATGATCGTTGCGGTCAATGACTTCAACATGGGGGCGATGGAAAACAAGGGGCTGAATGTCTTCAATTCCAAGTTCGTGCTGGCCAGGCCGGACACCGCGACCGATCAGGATTTCCAGGGCATCGAAGGCGTTATCGCCCATGAGTACTTTCACAACTGGACAGGTAATCGGATCACCTGCCGCGACTGGTTCCAACTCAGCCTGAAGGAGGGACTGACGGTATACAGGGATCAGGAGTTTTCAGCGGACATGGGCTCCCGGGGCGTCAAGCGGATCGAGGATGTGCGCCTGCTGCGGGCGCACCAGTTCGCCGAGGATGCCGGGCCTATGGCACACCCGGTGCGACCCGACGCCTACATGGAGATCAACAACTTTTACACTGTCACCGTGTATGAGAAAGGTGCCGAGGTGGTACGCATGCAGCGTACGCTGCTCGGGGCCGAGGCCTACCGGCAGGCCATGGATCTCTATTTCGACCGATATGACGGACAGGCGGTGACAACCGACGATTTCACCGATTGCATGGCTGAGGCGGGTGGCAGGGACCTGGAGCAGTTCAGGCGCTGGTACAGCCAGGCCGGTACACCGCATCTGATGGTGCGCGATGATTTTGACCAGGTGCAAGCGCTCTATACCCTGACAGTCAGGCAGACGTGTCCATCCACACCCGGGCAACCTGAAAAGCTCCCCTTCCACATTCCGCTGGCGATGGGGTTGCTGGATGGGCAGGGGAGGGATCTGCCCCTTTGCCTGGAAGGGGAGAAGGCATCATCTGTTGTCACCACGCGGGTGTTGGAGCTGCGCGGTGAGGAGGAGGTTTTCAGGTTCACCGGTGTAAAGAACAGGCCGGTCCCCTCACTGTTGAGGGGGTTCTCCGCCCCCGTGAAGCTGTCATACGACTATGATGACGACGACCTGATGTTTCTCATGGCTCACGACAGCGACGGCTTCAACCGCTGGGATGCGGCCCAGACCCTGTCCCAGAGAATACTGCTCCGGCTTATCGACGATCCCGGGTACAGATTCCCTCGGAGCCTGATAGATGCATATCGCCGCACACTGAACGATGGAACGACCGATAAGGCCCTGCTTGCGGAGATCCTTACCCTGCCGTCGGAATCCTATCTGGGCGATCAGATGGAGCAGGTGGATGTGGAGGGTATCCACAGGGCACGCCGCCGACTGAGAGCGGAACTCGCGAGTCAACTCCGCGAGGATCTGCTTGCCGTCTACCGGGACAGCCAGACGTCAGGCCCCTACGAGATCGATTCCGATTCCATCGCCCGCAGACGCCTCAGAAATCTTAGTCTCGGCTATCTGATGGAGCTGAAGGAAGACGAGATCTATGCGCTATGCGCCAGTCAGTACCGTCAGGGACAGAATATGACCGATGTGGTGGCGGCATTGTCATTGATCGCAGACAGTGACGCGCCCCAGCGGGAGACCCTGTTGGAGGACTTTTACGGGAAATGGAAAAATGATCCGTTGGTTCTCGACAAGTGGTTTACGGTTCAGGCTGTCTCCAGCAGGCAGGATACCCTGGGCAGGGTCCGTTCCCTGATGGATCATCCGGATTTTTCGATCAGGAATCCCAACAGGGTGCGCAGTCTGATCGGCGCCTTCTGTTCGGCCAATCCGATCGGGTTTCACGCTGCAGACGGCGGGGGCTATGTCTTTCTCGTTGATCAGGTCCTGGAACTGGATCGATTGAATCCCCAGGTGGCGGCACGCCTGCTGAGGATAATGGCACGTTGGAAACGCTACGATGAACAACGCCGGCGGTTGATGCGTGATCAACTCCAACGCGTTCTGTCTGCGGACGGCGTCTCCAGGGATGTCTATGAAATTGCCACCAAGAGTCTGGAAGCCTGAATCTCAATCTTTCATGACAAAACCCATTACACCTCTGCTTACCGTGGACATCATCATCGAACTCAAGGATCGCCCTGACTGTCCTATCGTTATGATCAGGCGGCGAAATCCACCCCATGGCTGGGCATTTCCCGGTGGATTCGTTGATATCGGGGAATCCGTCGAACAGGCCGCGGTACGTGAGGCGATGGAAGAAACGGGGCTCGATGTCGTTCTGAGCAATCTGTTGGGCTGTTATTCGGATCCCGCCAGGGATCCACGCGGGCACACCGCCAGCGTGGTCTACGTCGCCCGGGCCTCGGGTTCTCCCGTTGCGGCCGACGATGCCGCGGAAATCCTGGTCTGTGAGCCGGAATTACCCCCCGAACCCCTGGTATTCGATCATGGACGTATACTGTTGGACTATGTTTCGTATCGAAACAGGGGGGTCTTGCCTTTGCCGGGCAGTACAAAGGCCCCGGTAAAAGAGTAAGGAGCAATAGTGTATATTAGCTCCTTCCCCGGAGCCGGCCGCTGTTCTTGGAACCACCTGGTAATCAAACTTGAAAATTGTCAGTCATTTTCCCGATAAACGGAATTCGCATCCGCCACTGATTTTCGTGCATGGTGCATTTTGCGGTGCCTGGGTGTGGGAAGAACATTTTCTGCCCTACTTTGCGGATAACGGATTCGAGTCCCATGCAGTGAATCTTCGCGGTCATGATGACAACGAACAACAGGGGTTCGTGCATCATATAGGGTTGATTGATTATGTCGAAGACCTGAACGAAGCGGTGGCTCACCTGGACGCCCCACCGATCCTTATCGGCCATTCAATGGGCGGCATCGTGGTACAGAAGTGGCTGAAGGAAAACGATGCCGCGGGTGTTGTGCTCATGGGTTCCGGTCCTCCCCACGGCATGCTGCCGTCATCCGTCGGCATGATGTGGCGCGACCCGTTTTTGGTATCCCAGCTGGCACTTGCCCAGGTGTTCGGCCCCGGTATCACGTTGGCGGACAGCACGCGCAAGGCGCTGTTTTCAGACAACCTGCCGTCTAATGTGGTTAACAGTCACTTTTCCCGCGGTTCAGCGGAGTCTATGCGCGTCGGTTTCGAACTGATCTGGCCGGACCTTCCGATACCTGAATGGAATCGTGAGATTCCTATATTTGTACTTGGCGCAGAGAACGATTTTTTCGTAACCCCGGCGATGGTCAGGGCCACCGCGAACATCTATAAGACCGAGGCGGTAATTATCCCGGACATGGCGCACGCCATGATGCTGGAGCCGAACTGGCATATCGCCGCAGAACACATCATGGCATGGCTTGAGGACGGGGTTGCTTCCAGGCGTTGACCACTAGTTACCCGTCACTCTCTAAATTCAGCCTCCATGCTTTCTCCAATTGCCTGGCTTCTTTCAACTGGCCCGGCGGCATCCGCGCAGACAGTTTGTCCCGCAACTCCCTGGCGTCGGCATCTCCGGTAATGCTGAGCCATTTGTAGGCTTTGACATTGTCCTGTGGCACAGCCTGGCTCTCCAGATATATGAGTGCGAGATTCATCTGGGCCATGCTGTAACCTTGTTGTGCCGCCCTTCGATACCAGCGTATGGCTTCCGTATCGTCCTCGGCTATCACCCGCCGTTGCCGGATATCCCGGCCCTTGTCGTAAATGACACCGAGATTGAACTGAGCCACCACATCTCCCTGCTCCGCGGCCTTTCGATACCAATACACCGCGCGCTCAGGATCCTGTTGTACGCCTCTGCCGGCACTGTAACTGAGGCCGAGAAAGAACTGGGCATCCGCATTGTCCTGTTCCGCCGCCCTGCCAAACCATCGTGCCGCTTCAGCATAATTCTGCTGCACTCCCCAGCCTTTGAAGTACATGAAGCCGATGTTGTACTGGGCTTCGGAAACCCCCTGCTCCGCGAGCGGTTTCCAAAGGCGGTAGGCCGTCTCATTGTCTCCGCGCTCAACAGCCGCCATACCCTCCTCGAAGGGCCCGGCATTGACAATGCCGATAACGGTCATCATCAAAGCCGCGGCAACAGACGCGCTTTTCCAATCCCGAAGTTTCATATATGTCCCTTGTCTGTATTGGCGATGCTACAGGAGTATTAGAGACTCGATTTGCCCAAATGTTTCAGGTTCTTTTGCCGGTGATGGTCAGAAATCCCCAAATCTCAGAACAATGGGTTCCTTCTCCCCGAGGGAGAGGGGGTTAATGAGACCGCAGTGATCAGTGATACAATATTCCAATGATCTTGAACAAGATAACGCTTATTCCGGCTCTGGCCCTGGCCGGTGCGCTTGCAGGCTGCGGACCAACACCGATCCCCAAAGGGGACGATGCCCTGAAGATAGCCAGGGATGCCAAACTGCCGATTTATGTCTCGGATCTGAAAACAAAGATTCCCCTCATGGGCGGGAATATCGATATCAGTATCGATTACGTCAATACCTCGGGCAAGACCATTCGATCCGTCCGTTTTTACCTGATCGCCAAGGACTCGCAAGGGAACTCGGTGCCGGACATGAGAACGAGCCGGTTCACCGCCAAGCTGGATGATGTGGAACAGGTAGAACCCGACGGCAAGGGGAGCGGGCATTGGGAGGCGGTATGGGAGAACAGACATATCGTCTGCTCCCTGATCAAACAAACGGATGTGGAGTACACGGATGGAACGCTGATCAATGGTTACAACGGTCTCAGGCGGTCGGACTGCCGTTGACTGGATTGGGGTTTAGGGCTCCCGTTTCGAGTATGGATTTTTGTAGCTCCTCCTGACTACTCGATGGCTTCCTCCACGATCTCGTCAAGCATCTCCAGGAGCGCTTGTTCCACATCGGAAGCGTCACCGAGCATGGCGGGGCGGCGAAAGGCCACGTAGGTGTTCTTCGTGTCACCGGCCTTCTGATAGATGCTGATGGTGAGGGGGCAGGTTGCCATGTTGGCCGGGTTTGCCGCGGACATTTTGTAGGACATGAGAATGCTGCAGAATTCCAGCGACTCCGCATTTTCATAAAGCTTTTTCTCGAGACCGGTATCCGCCGCGGTTCTTTCCAGCATTTCGCTGATGTGCAGTGTATTGGTAATCCGCATCCCCTGGCCGGTAATGGCCATTTCCAGATTGGATTTCACCTCGTCGTACTCCATGTCGCTCTGGTACACCCTGATCGGCGAATCATCGGGCGTCACCGGCTGTGCCCACACGGGCAGGCAGAGGGTAAAGAGCAGCAGGGACAGTATCAGTTTGGGCATTGTGTGGTTCCTTATGGGTGAACTTGCGAGTCGGTTGTACAGATAAAAGAAGTTTGAACCGCAGAGGCGCACCGAACTCCTTTATTATAGTTGCGCTCTTCCCCTGAACATATTCAATCTTTCAGCAAAACTGTAGGGTCGAATTCATTCGACCGATGCATAATTCGAACCAACCCGCTGTTGGCCGAATGAATTCGGCCCTACAAAGGTATGTCAACAGAGTTGGGCTTTTCCCTTGATTAAGTGGGTGAATCAACATTTTCGATTA
Source organism: Chromatiales bacterium (assembly GCA_030145425.1). GTDB lineage: Bacteria > Pseudomonadota > Gammaproteobacteria > Chromatiales > Chromatiaceae > JAHEHQ01. The sequence continues at coordinate 6,761 of JAQYVO010000257.1, forward strand.
AAATGTATTCCATCTGTCAGCAGAACTGTAGGGTCGAATTCATTCGACCGACGCATAATTCGAACCAACCCGCTGTTGGCCGAATGAATTCGGCCCTACAAAGGTATGTCAACAGAGTGGTTCAATTTCACTCCCTATCTGATTCAGCGATCCGCGCCCGCCATTCCTGGGCGCACGAGAGGATCTCTTCCGTATCCATGGTGGTCAGGGCCTTGTCACGAAGCAGCTGCTTTCCGGCCACCCAGACGTCGCTTACCTTGTCTCTCCCGGTGGCATAAACCAGCTGGGAGAGGGGATGGTAGACAGGCTGGGTTTCGGGGTCTCCCAGGTCCACCGCGGTCAGGTCCGCCGCCTTGCCAGGTTCGATTGATCCAGTCTGGTCAGCGATTCCCAAGGCAATGGCACCGTTCAGGGTGGCCATGCGCAGGGCCTGCGCCGCCGGCAGGACGCTGGCATCCCTGGCCAAACCCTTGGCAAGCAGCGCAGCGGTACGCATCTCGCTGAACAGATTCAAATCATTGTTGCTGGCGGCGCCGTCTGTCCCAAGGGCCACGTTGACACCGGCCTCCAGCAGTTCGACGACCCGGCAGAAACCCGATGCGAGCTTCAGATTGGATTCGGGGCAGTGGATCACGCTGGCCCCGGCGTCCGCAACACGCTGCAGTTCGTCGTCATTCAACTGGGTCATATGGACCGCCATCAGTGCCGGTGTGACCAGTCCCAGAGCATCCAGCCTTTCAAAAGGTCTGTTGCCATACTGGCTAAGGCCCTGTTTGACCTCTTCATTCGTTTCATGCACATGCATGTGGATGGGAATATCCAGTTCGTCCGACAGCGTGCGGATCTTTTCCAGGGGTGCGTTCGACACGGAATAGGGCGCATGGGGCGCGAATGCGGTCGTGATCAGGCCGTTGCCGCGAAACTGGTCATGCACCTCCAGGCCGCGGTGAACATACTCGTCCGGGCCCGAGGCCCAGGCCGAGGGAAAGTCCACCATGATCAGGCCCACCACCGCGCGCATGCCGGCGGCGGCGGTGACACGGCCGGTGACATCGGGGAAAAAGTACATGTCATTGAAACAGGTGATACCGCCGCGAAGCATTTCGGCGACGGCCAGCCGGGTTCCGTCCGCAACGAACTCCTCGCTGATCCAGCGTGCCTCCGCCGGCCAGATGTGCTCGGTGAGCCAGGTCATCAGCGGCATGTCGTCGGCCAGTCCGCGCAGCAACGACATGCTCGCGTGGGTGTGGGCGTTGATCAGCCCGGGGATCAGTGCGTGTTTTCCCAGGTCCTGTTCATGGGTCGGGGTGTATTTTTCCCTGGCCTCGGGGCTGGGCAGGACATCGAGGATCCGTCCCCCTTGTATTGCCACGGAGTGATCGTCCAGTACCAGGTTGTCCGGTGACACTGGAATTACCCAACGGGCGTTTATCAGTGTGTCGATATTCAAACTGTTTTACACAAATCAGTTGCTTGGGATTCGACAAGGTAACATCTTTGAAAGTTTGTGCAAAAGAATGAAGATAATTTGAACCGCAGAGGCGCAGAGAACTCTCTTTTATAGCTGTTCAGTGCTGTTGTAGGGCCGAATTCATTCGGCCAATGGCTGGTTGATTCAAATCAAGCATCGGTCGAATGAATTCGACCCTACGAGAGTGTAGCCTGCCACCCTCTTAGCGTTAGTAACCTTTGCGCCTCTGCGGTTCAAATTCTTTATAATGTGCCCCCCCGTTTTCAGCGAGTAAAATCACGATGAAACCCATGCCCCTGAACATTCAGGCAGATGCCGACCACGCCATTGTCTGGCGAAACGACCGGCTGTACCTGCTGGATCAACGTATTCTCCCCGGCCGTGAATCCTACCTGGAGCTTCAGACGGCTGCGGAGACAACGTGTGCCATTACCGACATGGTGGTGCGGGGCGCGCCGGCCATTGGCATCACAGCGGCTTACGGCGTGGTGCTGGCGGCGCGGCACAGGTATGCAGAATCACAGGATGAATGGCGGGTTCTGATATCCCGGGATCTCGAACTGCTGGCGAGTGCGCGCCCAACGGCGCGCAACCTGTTCTGGTCGCTGCAACGCATGGAAGCATTGATCGAGAGCCTGGGGCCGGGTGATCCCGAGGACAGACTGCTGTCCGAAGCCCGAGCCATCCATGAGGAGGACATCGCAGCCAATCGCACCATCGGGGAGTTGGGTGCGGAATTGGTGGAGGGAGGGTCATCCGTCATCACCCATTGCAATGCGGGGGCGCTGGCTACCGGAGGATATGGAACGGCACTGGGGGTGATTCGCAGTGCCTGGCGCAAGCAAAAGGTCGATCAGGTCTATGCCGATGAGACGAGACCCTGGCTCCAGGGATCCCGGCTCACGGCCTGGGAACTGGTCCGGGACGGAATACCCGTGACTCTGCTGACCGACGGCGCCGCGGCCAGCCGTATGGCCCGCGGCGATATAGGCTGGGTGATCGTGGGTTCGGATCGTATCGCCGCCAACGGGGACGTGGCCAACAAGATCGGCACCTACAGTCTCGCGGTGGTGGCAAGGCATCACGGTGTCAAGGTAATGGTGGCCGCTCCCACCTCGACGGTGGATATGTCGGTGGCGGTTGGGAAAGAGATCCCGATAGAGTTCCGGGACCCCGCGGAAGTGTTGCAGTGCGGCGGAACCCAAGTCGGTGCCCCGGGAGTTGGGGCCTGGAACCCCGTGTTCGACGTTACCCCGGCGTCCCTGGTCGATGCTATCGTCACGGAAAAGGGTGTTGTGCTTATGCCAGACGCCAAAAAGATGGCTGATTTAATGAGAAATTGACCTGAGAGCCCCTGAAAGCCGCTTTACGCGATTTTTTAATGAGGCTTGTACCCCTGAGTTTCCTATCTTTGTGTGTTAGTATTAGCGGCTGATTAAAGCCGCTGGCCCCACTTCCCCAGTAACTGCGAAAACCGGCTGGCGGCGAGGATAAAACGAGCCCCTATGACCGAATTTGCCAAAGAAGTCCTGCCGGTCAATCTCGAAGACGAGATGCAGCAGTCCTACCTTGATTACGCCATGAGCGTAATCGTGGGAAGAGCCCTCCCGGATGTCCGTGACGGTCTGAAACCAGTTCATCGCCGCGTCCTGTACGCCATGAGTGTACTGGGCAATGAATGGAACAGGCCTTACAAGAAATCGGCCCGCGTGGTCGGTGACGTCATCGGTAAGTACCACCCCCACGGCGATACCGCCGTTTACGACACCATCGTACGCATGGCCCAGCCGTTTTCCATGCGCTATATGCTGGTGGACGGGCAGGGCAACTTCGGCTCCGTGGACGGAGACGCCCCGGCCGCCATGCGGTACACCGAAGTGCGCATGGCCCGCATCGCCCACAGCCTGTTGGAGGATCTGGACAAGGAGACCGTCGACTTCGTCGTCAACTATGACGAATCGGAGCATGAGCCCTCGGTACTTCCGGC
>JAQYVO010000325.1 GCA_030145425.1 Chromatiales bacterium
TGACCTATGAGTTCGAGCGGATATTTCCCGGCTGCCGGCTGCTGGACATCCATGAGTATCTGCTCGAAAAGGGCGTGGCCATGTCGAGTGGCAATGGCGGTGCCTACCTGTATCACGACCCCTGTCATTCCCCGATGAAACAGCATAACCCCCTGGCTGTGACGTCGCAGCTCATGGGGGGTGAAGTTCGGCTTTCCGACCGCTGCTGCGGTGAGGCGGGCACCCTCGGGGTGTCGCGACCTGATATCGCAAACCAGCTCAGGTACCGCAAGGCCGAAGAGATCAGGGACGGTATGCGTCAGCTTACCGGCGCGGACCGGGCGGTCGACGGCAACGTCAGGATGCTGACCTCCTGCCCGGCTTGCGTTCAGGGACTCAACCGTTACCGGGAGAGCAGCGGTCTCGAAGTGAGTTACATGGTCGAGGAACTGGTGCGCGACCGGCTCGGACTGGATTGGCGTGGGGATTTTCTCGATCGGGTGTCAAAGGGCGGGATAGAACGGGTGCTGCTTTGAATGCACCAGAGGTAATTCAATAAGCCGGGGCAATTCTCTGAGCGTTACATTATTATCCGCGCGGCCCACTAGGCCCCGTGTGATTGAGAAGCATCAGAGATGTTCTTTAGCCGGTTCAGGCGTCGGCTTCCCCTCCTCATCCGGCCCGAGGAGGATAGCGATCCAGCGGGTATTGTCCCGACTGTCCAGGGCTATCTTGAGGGTCATGGTCAGCGGCACCGACAAAAACATGCCGATGATACCGAGCACCCAACCCCAGAACACCAGGGAGAGAAACACCACCAGGGTGGAGAGACCCAGGCCCCGACCCATGAAACGGGGTTCGATGAGGGTCCCGACCAGGTTGTTGATCACCAGGTAGCCCACCGTAGTCCAGAGCGCGGCACCGCTTCCCAGCTGCACCAGCGCCAGCAGGATGGCCGGTATCGCCGCAATCAGCGAGCCTATATTCGGTACGTAGTTGAAGAAAAAGGCAACCACGCCCCAAAGCAGGGGGAAATCAACCCCGAGGACCCAAAGCCAGACTGAGACCAGAACACCGGTGAGGAGGCTTGTCAGGGATTTGATCAACATGTAGCGCTTGATGTCGTCGAGCACCTGATCCAGGTATAGATAAGAGCTGGAAGTATCGGGAAGAATCCGCCCCAGCTTGGCCGGCAGACCGGCGGTCTCGAACAGGATGAAGACAACGGTGAGCAGGATCAGGAAGGTGTTGGTGAGCAGGCCCCGAAGACTGCTCAGCCCCTGGGCGACCATCTGCATGGCTTGCCCCGGATCCAGGACCTGGGACACGGTCTGCTCCGATATCACGATGCCCATCCCCGACAACCGGTCGAGCATATCCAGTACCAGGGTTTTCAGCTTTTCCTGATAGACGGGAAGCTGCTCGGAAAAGCTTTCTACGGAGGACCCGATGAGACCGCCGACCAACATGCCCACGGCGATGATGCAAAGCATGATCAGGAGGATTGCGAGCGCCGTGGGGATGCGGTGTGCCTTGAGATATGACATCGCGGGGGCTACGACAATGGCGATGAATATCGAAAGCAGAAAGGGTACCAGCAGGGACTGGGCCTCGCGCATTCCGGCAATGACGATGACGAAGGCGGCCGCGCTCAAGAGAAAGCGTCCGCCCGCCGGAACGGTGGGTTTATCCACGGATGGCGGCATGGATCAGCGGTACTCCGGAATGGGATTGGCTCTCCACCAGTGGCGTGTTTCTTCCTCGTCGCTGACCCACTGCTGTTCGTCAATGATGGAGCGCTCGACCTGCCGGTCCTTCAGGACGAAGGATATTTTGACTGTCTGGGTTGCCGTCGTTTCATCGAGCAGTACCGCTCGCATCACCACTTGGTATCCCGTAATCCGCACATTGTCCAGACCCGTCTGCAGGCGGCTCTTGGCGGCAAGCTCAGGTTCGAGGAAGCCGTAGGTCTGTTCCAACTGTCCCCAGCGGATCATGGTCTCGTATTTGCTCAGAACACTGCCGAGATCCACGCCGGACTGGTAGCTTTTGACCTTGTTGCAACCTGCCAGGGAAACCAGCAGTACTATGGAAAGCGTGAGGCGTATTAAAGGGAGCTTCATGTCCGGATATTCCATTGTTGATCCTTATGAGCGAATGGTAAGCGACTTGAGCCACGCTGACCAGATGCGGGCCCCGTCACTGATACAGACATCTCTAAATATTCAAAACTTGTTATGATGCGCCCTTTTCGTACTAGCGGCCGGCGCCGCCTGCTGGAGAGTTCCCATGAAGCAGTCTGCCGAACAGGCACCCCTTGCGGATATTAACATTGGTGACAGCCGTGTCACGCTGCTCGGTACTGCCCACGTATCCAGGGTCAGTGCGGAGCAGGTCAGCAATCTTCTGGAAAGCGGAAACTACGATGCCGTAGCCGTGGAGCTCTGTCCAAGCCGTTATAACGCCTTGATCAATCCGGATACCCTGGCCCGCATGGATCTTTTCCGGGTCATCAGGGACGGCAAGGCCAGCATGGTGATGGCCAACCTGGCACTGGGTGCCTATCAGCAGCGTCTCGCGGACCAGTTCGGTATCGAGCCCGGTGCCGAGCAGCGTGCCGCGGTGAACTACGCTCGAGAGAATCACCGGCCGGTGCTGCTGATCGACCGGGAAATCGGCGTAACCCTGAAACGGGTAATACACAACATACCCTGGTGGCAGCGGATCGGTATCTTTGCGGGCCTCATCGCAAGCATTTTGTCCCGGGAGGAGGTGAGCGAGGAGGAGATCGAGGCGCTCAAGGAGGGGGATATGCTGGAGACCACCTTTGCCGAGTTCGCCGAGGACCGGCAGGATCTCTATCTGCCCCTGATCGACGAACGGGACCGCTATATGGCGGCACGGATCAGGCAGGAACTTGCCCAAGATGGCCACAAAAACGTGCTGGTGGTCATAGGCGCCGGCCATTTGAAGGGGATCAGGCAGTATCTGGAGGCTAATCCCGGTAACTCCGAGGAAGTGATCAGCGAGCTGGATCACCTGCCCACGCCCCGCCGCTGGCCCAAGCTGATCCCCTGGTTTATCGTCGCCCTTATCCTGATAGGGTTTGCCATCGGATTCGCCCGCAGCCCCGCCCTGGGCTGGCAGCTCGTCCTGGATTGGGTGCTGATCAACGGCGTCCTTTCCGGGCTCGGGGCGCTGCTGGCGGCGGCCCACCCGCTCACCGTCGTCACCGCATTCCTGGCCGCCCCGATCACCTCCCTAAACCCCACCATCGGTGCCGGCATGGTGACGGCGGCCGTGGAGATCTACCTCAGAAAGCCGCGCGTGGGGGATTTCAGCACCCTGCGCCACGACACCACCCGGCTGAGAGGCTGGTGGCAAAACCGGGTCTCCAGGACGTTGCTCGTATTCCTCTTCAGCACCCTGGGATCCGCCATCGGCACCTATCTGGCGGGGTTTAGAATTTTCGAACGATTGACCGGGTAGGAAATTTACCGGTTTTTGTAGGGCCGAATTCATTCGGCCAATGCGTCCCCCGGTAAAGAGTGTAGATTACCGCCGTAGGGCCGAATTCATTCGGCCAACAGCCATCGTTACCATTGGAGGCAAGGAAGTCACCATGTCCCACGACGCATGTCGTATTGGTCGAATGAATTCGATCCTACGATGCTGCGGAAAAATAGTCGTATTGGTCGAATGAATTCGATCCTACGATGCTGCGGAAAAATAGTCGTATTGGTCGAATGAATTCGACCCTACAGTGCTGCGGACAGATAGAATGCGTTATATCGTAAATTTTGATTTACCCACTCAATCAGATTCCTTAAGCAGCGGTCAGCAGTCCCCCCCAGCCTCTTCCTCGGCCCTCGGCCCTCGGCCCTTAGCCCTTAAGGCCCCAGGCCCTACTCCGCGGGCCTCTCATCCATGATCGGCTTCATCGCATGCAGCAGGTTTGGAAAAAGATGCGGATTTCCCTTTTCCTCCCTGGCCAACATCTGCTTCATATATTCCCGCCGGGTGGGGGCACTGAAACAGGCGGGGCAGCTGTCGGGCACCACGGGGAGCCCGGCCTGGGCAGCAAAGGCGGCGGTCTGGGTCTCGCGGCAATAGCAGAGAGGTCTTATGATGCGGACGTCTCCGGCGTCGTTTAGATAATGGGCCTTCATGGTCCGCAGCTGGCCGCCGTGAAACATGGACATCATGAGGCTTTCGGCCAAGTCGTCCAGGTGCTGTGCCAGGGCCAGGACGTTATAGCCGTGTTTCCTGCAAGTGTTGTACATGATTCCCCGTTTCATACGGGAGCAGTAGGAACAAAACGAGTCCCGGCCCATGTTCGCTTTTGCCTGTTCCATGATGGGTTGCCGGCAATAATGGTAGGGAACACCCAGATTCTCGTAATAGGGCTGCAGCGCCCCGGGTTCGAATCCCTCCACTTCAGGATCAACTGTGATTACTCCCAGCTGGAACCTCACCGGTGCGTAGCTCTTGAGGTGCATGAGGATCTGCAGCAGGCCCATGGAATCCTTGCCGCCGGACACCCCGAGCAGCACCCGGTCCCCATGGCGGATCATGTCGAAGTCGGCGATGGCGCGGCCGACCTTGCGCAGCAGGGATTTCGGTGGTTTCTGGTGCATGGCCGGTAAACAATTGGATGGTTCTGCCGATCTCATTTGCGGGCGCCGGGCGTGCAGTGTAACCGAACGAATCCGTTTGCGCTTTGCCTTAGGGCCTGTTAATAGGCCCTAGCAGCGTATATTTTCCCGCTGGGCAGATGTATCCTGGGCTCGGGTTTACGTGAAGGGTGATCAAGTGGAAGAGGGGAAATACTATCTGGTGCTGACCGGTGAACTGTCCCAGGGACAGAACCGTGAGGAAGCCGAGAGCGCCCTGGGGCGCCTGCTGCGGATGCCGCCTGAAAAGGCCAGCTCACTGTTGCGTGGAAAGCCCTCGCGTATCCACAAGAGCCTGGCAGGAGAAAAGGCGCAGCATCTGCTGAAAAAGATGCTTGCATGCGGCGTCAGATGCCGACTCGAGCCGGTGTCATCGGAAGAGACCACTGATCCCCCGACGGACAGACAGGCACCCGGTATGCGGGGCCGTCCGCTTGGCCGAAAATCGACAACCCAGGACGAAACCGCGCCGGAACCCGTTTCGGTGCAGGATACAACGGGTACGGAACCTGGGCCCGCCGCTGAGCTTTCAGGACAAGACGAAACAGATTCGATGCCGGCAATAGAGGCCGGGGCGGTAACCTCCGGGTCCGATATGTCGGGGCAGCCCCCCGAACAGGATCATTCCCTGGAACTGGAGTTTATTGAACAAGAACCCGCTGGGGCTGCCGAAATGCCCGCGGATCCAGTCACCGAGTCGCAAACCTCCCCGGAAACCCCCGATTCCGCCCAGGACAGTGCAGCCGATCTTTCCCTGGAATGGGAGTCGATGCCCGAGGCGCGGGAGAAACCCGCTGAAGAAAAACCTGGCGATGAGAAATCTGAACAGGAGTCCCCGGCGGTTTCCCAGGATTTTTCCCCGGAACTTGAACTCGTGGAACCGGAGCAGGCTGAGGCAGAGCCGCAGTCGGATGAATTGACACTGGACCCGGAGCCACCCCGGGAAGCTGAATCGGCAACCGGCGGGCTTGCTGCAGCGATGTCCGAGATTGTGCTGGAAACCCCGCCCCCTATTGAAAAAAGGACACGCACCCAGCCCATAGATGATGCCGTCAATGTTGAAGCTCCCCAATTCTTTGCGCAGCCTGAACCATCCCAGCCCCGGAAAAGCGAACCGGAAAAAAAGGCCCGGGGAGGTCTGGACAGAAAGTGGATCATTGTTGCCGGTGTTCTGGTGTTGCTCGTGCTGGTTGCGGGGGCATGGGTGGGAATGGGTTTGTTTTCATCCGATGACAAAAAGTCTGTAGCTTCCAGGAAAGCGGTA
>JAQYVO010000001.1 GCA_030145425.1 Chromatiales bacterium
ACCTTCCTTGATGATGGTACTGCCGACATAGGCCTCCCGGCGCATGACGTCCACCTGAATACCCTCTGCCCCGGCGACACAGGGTTTTCCCATGCCGCGTGCCACCACAGCAGCGTGGGACGTCTTGCCCCCGCGGCTGGTCAGGATGCCTTCGGACGCGAAAAAGCCGTGAATATCCTCTGGTTTTGTCTCCTCGCGCAGCAGGATCACCTTCTGATCTCCCTCCTTGCCGATGGTCTCCGCCCGGTCCGCGTCGAATACCGCGTGGCCCCAGGCGGCTCCCGGGGATGCAGGCAGTCCCTGGGCCAGGGGTTCGGCACGAAAATTGGGGTCCAGACGAGGATAAAGCATCTGCTCCAGCAGGGTCGGATCCACCCTGAGCAGGGCTTGTTCCTTGTTGATAAGACCCTCTTTTTCCATTTCCACGGAACTGCGTACCATGCCGATGGCATTCATCTTGCCGTTGCGCGTCTGCAGGCAATAGAGGGTGCCGCGCTCGATGGTAAACTCGAAGTCCTGAACCTCGTGGTAGTGTTGTTCCAGTTTGTCTCTCAGTGCCGCAAGCTGGTCCGCCATCTCCGGCATCTCATCCTTGAGCTTGGAGATGGGCTTGGGGGTACGGATACCGGCTACGACATCCTCGCCCTGGGCATTCACCAGGTATTCCCCGAAAAGCTTGTTCTCCCCGGTGCCCGGATTCCGGGTGAAGGCGACACCCGTCCCGCAATCGCTGCCCTGGTTGCCGAAGACCATGGTACAGATATTGACCGCGGTTCCGTTGGCCATGGCCGGTGTTATGTTGAATTCCCGACGATAATCCACCGCCCGCTTGCCCATCCAGGACCCGAATACCGCTTTGATGGAGATCTCAAGCTGCTGATAAGGATCATGCGGAAAAGGCCGTCCGGTGCGGACTTCCACGACCTCCAGAAAACGCTTGCTGATATCCTGCAGATCCTCGGCGGAAAGTTCTACATCCTGGCTGACGCCGGCACGGTGCTTGACGGCCTCGAATTGCTCGTCGAAAAGTTCATCAGGCACGTCGAGCGCGATCTTACCGAAAAGCTGGATGAATCGCCGATAGGCGTCAAAACCGAAACGGGAATCCCCGGTCTTATCGATCAGCCCCTGAAGCGTCTCGGAATTCAGTCCCAGGTTGAGGATGGTATCCATCATGCCCGGCATCGACATGGCCGAGCCGCTGCGAACAGAGATAAGCAGGGGATTGTTGCTGTCCCCGAACCCCTTGCCAGTCGCTTTTTCCACCTTCTCGATATTTTTTCGCACCTCTTCCATGATACCCGGGGCAAGTTCCCCCTCTTTGGAATCCAGATAATCCAGACAGGCCTCGGTGGTAATGACAAATCCCGGCGGCACATTCAACCCGATCTGGGTCATCTCGCACAGATTGGCACCCTTGCCGCCGAGCAGCTTCTTGTTTTTTCCATCACCTTTGGTGAATGAAAATACCCATTTTTTCTTGGTGGTGGATTCTGTGGACATGATGGTTTTGCTACTCCCTGGAGGTCACTGACTGTTTGAGTTCGATCTACTTGCGTTGTCCGGACATGCTGACCCGCACGATTACGGTATAATGCCGGTTTCGCAAATAATAACAGTCTAATTTTACAACAAGATTACCTCAGTGATGGAAAAAACATACGATCCCCACGCCCTTGAGCAGCACTGGTATAACACCTGGGAAGAAAAGGGTTACTTCTCGCCTGACCACGGGGAGGACGAAGCCAAGGCGGGCACGCACGGCGCATACTGCATCATGATCCCGCCGCCCAACGTCACGGGAAGCCTGCACATGGGGCACGCCTTCCAGGACACCATCATGGACGCGCTGACCCGTTACCACCGCATGAAGGGTGACAAGTCACTTTGGCAGGCAGGTTCCGATCATGCAGGGATCGCGACCCAGATGGTGGTGGAACGGCTGATCAATGCCGAGGGGATGACCCGCCACGATTTTGGGCGTGAGGCCTTCATCGACAGGATCTGGGCGTGGAAGGAACAGTCCGGCAATACCATCACCCGGCAGCTGAGGCGCATGGGTGCCTCACTGGACTGGGAGCATGAACGATTCACCATGGACGAGGGGCTGTCCGACGCCGTCATAGAGGTCTTCGTGCGCCTGTATGAGGAGGGCCTCATCTATCGCGGCAAGCGGCTGGTCAATTGGGACCCCGTGTTGCATACCGCCGTCTCCGACCTGGAGGTACTTTCTGAAGAGGAAAGCGGCCACATGTGGCACATGCGTTATCCTCTGAGCAACGGCCAGGGTCATCTCACAGTGGCAACCACCCGGCCGGAGACCATGCTGGGGGACTGTGCCGTCGCCGTGCATCCAGGCGACGAGAGGTACAAGCATCTCCTGGGTGAATTTGTTGAATTGCCCCTGACCGGCCGTCGAATACCCATTATTGCGGACGAGTATGTGGATCCCGAGTTTGGTACCGGCTGTGTGAAGATTACGCCGGCCCACGATTTCAATGATTACCAGGTGTGGCAGCGTCACCGGGATGAAAAGGCCATCTCCGAACAGCCCCATGGCGGCCTGATCAACATCTTTACAGTAGACGCCTCCATACGCACCAATGAAGACGGCGAGGATGTCCTCCCTTCGGCATACATCGGCATGGATCGTTACGAGGGGCGCAAGCGGATCGTCTCCGACCTGGAGTCCTCTGGACTGCTGGAAAAGACCGATGACCACAAACTGATGGTGCCCAGGGGTGACCGGTCGGGGGCGGTTATCGAGCCGTTTCTTACCGACCAGTGGTACGTGAAGGTCGCCCCCCTGGCCAAGCCTGCCATCGAAGCGGTGGAGACAGGCACCATCAGGTTCGTTCCCGATAACTGGAAAAACACTTATTTTGAATGGATGCGCAACATCGAGGACTGGTGCATCAGCCGGCAAATCTGGTGGGGGCACCGAATTCCGGCCTGGTACGACGAAAACGGCAACGTATACGTGGGTCGCTCGGAGCAGCAGGTGAGAACCCGGCACGGCCTGGATGATGATTTTGTGCTTAACCAGGACGAAGACGTGCTCGACACCTGGTTCAGTTCCGCCCTCTGGCCCTTCTCCACCCTGGGATGGCCGGAAGACAACGAACGTGTCAGGACCTTCTACCCCACCAGCGTCCTCGTGACCGGATTTGACATCATATTCTTCTGGGTCGCCAGGATGATCATGATGGGTATCAAGTTCATGGGAGATGTCCCCTTTCGGGAAATCTATATTCATGGTCTGGTTCGCGACTCCCACGGCGACAAGATGTCCAAGTCCAAGGGTAATGTGCTGGACCCCATCGATCTGATCGACGGCATAGAACTCGAGCCGCTGATAGAAAAACGCGTCAGCGGTCTGATGCAGCCCCAGCTGGCGAAAAAGATCGAGCAGCATACCCGGGAGGATTTCCCGAACGGTATTCCCTCCTTCGGAACCGACGCCCTGCGTTTTACCTTTGCCGCGCTGGCCACCACCGGCAGGGATATCAAATTCGACCTGGGACGCATCGAGGGCTACCGCAATTTCTGCAACAAGCTGTGGAATGCGTCGCGTTATGTGCTGATGAACACGGAGGATAAGGACTGCGGCGCGGGCCTGGTACCCGGTGACCCCGCCCTGGCATTATCGGTAGCTGACCGCTGGATCCTGTCGAGACTGCAGACCACCATAAAATTGGTCACGGAATCCACAGAGAACTACCGTTTAGACCAGGTAGCCAAGGCTATCTACGAATTCACATGGAACGAATACTGTGACTGGTATCTGGAGCTCTGCAAGCCCGTGCTCAACCATCCCGAGAGCAGCGAAGCAGCCATACGCGGCACCCGCAATACCCTGGTTCATGTGCTTGAGCAACTGCTGCGCCTGTCCCACCCCATCATGCCCTTCATCACCGAGGAGATCTGGCAGCGCGTATCGCCGCTGGCCGGCGTAACGGGTGAAACCGTCATGCTGCAGCCTCATCCCATTGCGGACGACACACAGGTCGACCCGGATGCGGTGGCGGAAATGGAGTGGGTGATGGCGTTCATCCTGGGGGTTCGCCGCATAAAGGGTGAAATGAATATTGCACCCGGTAAACCGCTGCCCGTGCTGCTGCATCATGCAAACAACCGGGACAAGGCATGGCTGGAGGCCAACCGCAAATACCTGGATACCCTGGCACGCCTGGAATCGGTTTCGGTGCTCTCAGACTCCGAGGAGCCCCCGGAGTCCGCGACAGCCCTGGTGGGAGAGATGAAGATCCTGATCCCCATGGCGGGACTTATCGACAAAGACGCGGAGCTTGCCCGCCTGGAAAAGGAGATAGGGAAAATCAGAAGCGACCTTGAACGCATAGGAAAGAAGCTTTCGAACGCCGGATTCCTGGAAAAGGCACCGGAGGCCGTGGTGCAGAAAGAGCAGGGCAAACAGGCCGAGCAGGAGTCCGCGTTGGGTAAACTCCAGGAGCAGTTCGAGATGATCAGCAACCTTTAACGATATGAGAGAACCGGAAAGCGCAGACCGTAGCCCGGATGGAGCGTCAGCGTAATCCGGGATGTATTGGGATGCGAGACTTTCCCTGGATTCCACTTCGTTTCATCCAGGCTACGGGAACAGTCTTGACATTATAATGCACAACAGTCATGTCTTATTAAGGAATCCACACCATGAAAATCACCCGTCTCGAGGCTTGTGAATCCGTTCCCATCGATATGCAGGGCGTTTTGGGTGCCACCAAACAGGTACCCATCGGGAAAGGGGATGGGGTACCCAACTTCTCCATCAGGGTGTTTACGCTCGAACCGGGTGGACATACCCCTCACCATGAGCATGACAGTGAGCACCTCAACTATATTCTGGAAGGTGCCGGGGAATTGATGGAAGGCGACCAACCCAGGCAGATAAATCAAGGGGATTACATTCTCGTCAAGCCCCATGAGCGCCATCAGTACCGCAACACCGGTGACGTCCCCCTTAAATTCATGTGCATGGTTCCCGTGGCGTACGAGTAACAGTCGTGACCAGCTGTGTTCTCAATTGCATTATTTTTATCCACAGGTTCCATAATTAACCGTAGGAGCAGTACCCATGCCAACTTACGATTACTATTGCGAGACCAATGGCCGCAAGATAGAGGTCAGGCACAAGATCAGCGAAAACATCACCTCCTGGGGGGAGCTCTGCACCCTGGCCAATGAAGAAGCCGGTGAGACCCCCGCAGATATACCGGTAAGACGTCTGATCACGGGAGGTGCGGTTGTCGGCAGCACCGGAAGCGGCCCGGAACCCGCCTGTGCCAGCGGTGCCTGCTGCCCAGGCGGCATGTGCGGCTTCCCGAAATAGTACCCTGATCCTGTTGTATCTCGATCATCGGCTCCCGAAAATGCACCGCCAGTCCCACCAACACAGGCTCGTACTCAGACACCCTCTGCAGTTCATCTGGCAGGTTGTCAGGGGTTTCCACTCCAGCCAGGGTCTGTTGCTCTCCGGTGCCGTTGCCTACTACGCCCTGCTGTCCATTATTCCCCTCATCACCCTCATTCTGATGGCGCTATCCCATGTGGTGGAGTCACAGTTGTTGCTGCAGACACTGAGAGAACACATCGAAGTACTCATACCCAGCCAGGCGGATCGCATCGTCGAGCAGATCGCCATCTTCCTCGATCACCGGAAAGTGGTCAGCTGGGTGCTCATAGGCGTATTGCTGTTTTTCAGCTCGATGGCCTTTACCGTACTGGAGAACGCCATCTCCTTCATCTTTTTTCACAGAGTCGCTATCCACAGGCGCCATTTTCTGGTTTCGGCCATCCTTCCCTACATTTATATCCTGGCACTCGGTATCGGCTTTCTGCTTATGACGCTGATATCCGGCGCATTGGATAACATCGAGACAGACCAACTGCTTCTGCTGGGGCATTACTGGTCATTCAGGGGTATGTCGGGCAGTCTGCTGTATCTGCTTGGACTTGCGGGTCAGATCCTGGTGCTGACCTCGTTCTATCTGGTGATGCCCGTAGGTAAGCTGTCGTTAAAACATGCCCTGGTCGGAGGCATTACGGCTGGCATACTCTGGGAAGTCATGCGCCACCTGTTGGTCTGGTACTTTTCATCCCTGTCTTTCGTCAGCGTGGTCTACGGTTCCCTGGCTACGGCTATCGTCGTTCTCATCAGCCTCGAGATCGCAGGCATGATCCTGCTTTTGGGTGCCCAGGTTATCGCGGAGTACGAACGTTTTGGTATTGATAATCCAAAACCGGAGCCTATAGTCGCGGGCTAAAATATTGACCGTAGGATGTGGTTCGTTTCACTCACCACATCCTACGGTGGCTCAGCCAGTTTTTTTAGTACATAAGAAACGGCGACAAGACCAAAGGTGGCGGTTACCGGCATGGCTGAGCCGAAGCCGCCGCAATTCAATCCGGTGTTCACGATGCCTGAGCTTTTGTCGAGGCAAGTTGTGCCATCAACCGATGGATATCGTGACTGTTCGCTCGAGTAGACGCAGGGAACCTCGAAACGCCGCTTAATATTAGTAGGAAATCCGTACTCCCTGCGAAGCAATTTTCGTGTCTTGGCCAACAGCGGATCCTGCTGGGTCCGGCTGAGATCGGCCAGAGTTATTTTCAGCGGATCTATCTGCCCCCCGGCACCACCCGCGGTGATCACCCGAATCTTGCCGCGTCGGCAATGGGCAATAATGGCGGCCTTGGTTCTGTATGCATCGATACAATCGATAACATAATCATAATCGGGGCGGATGAGTCTGCCGAGATTCTCCGTGTCGGCAAACTCATCGTGTGAAATTACACGACATGCTGGATTGATTGCTTCAATCCTCTCCTGCATTGCCTCTGTTTTCGCACGTCCAAACTGGCCTTCCAGGGCATGGATCTGCCGATTGACGTTGGACTCCGCGATATGATCGAGATCGATCAGGGTCAAGGCACCCACGGCGCTTCTGGCCAGCGCCTCCGCTACCCAGGAGCCTACACCGCCTATGCCGATGATACAGATATGAGAAGACGCAAACCGGGTCAGGGCCGCCTCGCCATAGAGTCTGGCGATGCCGCCAAAGCGCCGTTCGTAATCCATCGCACCCATACCGGTCATCTCTCGTCGATGTAACCTTCCTTGAGCAGATACAGCAACACCTCCTGGGTTGCCTCCATTGGAGACAGTTCGGCTGTGTTGATGTCGAGTTCAGGATGCTCCGGTACATTGTAGGGATCGCTGATGCCAGTGAATTCCGGGATTACTCCTTTACGTGCCTTCGCGTAAAGCCCCTTGCGATCCCTCGCTTCACACACCTCAAGCGGTGTTGATACATGTACTTCAATAAAGGCCCCTTGCTGCTCGATCAACTCCCTGACCGACCTTCGCGTCTCCCGGTAGGGTGCGATGGGAGCACATATCGCCACACCGCCGTTTTTGGTGATTTCACTGGCGACGAAGCCTATGCGCCTGATATTGAGATCCCGATGCGCCTTGGAGAAGCCAAGTTCGCTGGATAGATTCTGTCGCACGATGTCCCCATCCAGCAGCGACACGGGCCGGCTTCCCGACTCGATAAGCTTTGCGTACAGGATTCCTGCTATGGTTGACTTGCCCGAACCCGATAAACCGGTAAAAAACAGCGTGAAACCCTGCCGGTTCCGTGACGGGTAGACCTTGCGCAGCTCGGTGACCACGCTTGGATAACTGAACCAGTCCGGGACATCCTGATCTCGTTCAAGCGCCAGCTTCAGGTCGTTATCCTTGTATTTCTCGAATACCAGGCCCTGCTGCCCGATGACGTTGAGGGGAAGAAAGCGCTTCTTCTGCGGCGCATATCGCCACTGCCCCACAGGTACGATTTCAATTTCCAGATCATCCGCATACTTTTCGGCTGCTTCCTGGGCCTCAAATCTGCCGTAAAATTTATCTGTTTGGCCTTCAGTTGCAGACGAGCCGGGTGTCGTCTGCCTATTACCGGACGAGGTTGACCTGGAGGGTTGATGGGGAGGAGAGGCATGATCCGGGCCGACGATAAAGTGGGTGCAGCCGTAGTTCTGATTGATTAGCGCATGCCACAACGCCTCTCGGGGGCCTGCCATGCGCATGGCCAGGGGTAATAAAGACAACGCCGCGAAATCGTGGGGAAAATGCGTTTGTATAGCCTTATAGCAATGTACCCTCGCATAATACTGAAGATCCCCTGGTTTGGTGACGCCGACTGCCGGATGCAACAGTATGTGGGCCTCTTTCTCCTTGGCTACCG
>JAQYVO010000053.1 GCA_030145425.1 Chromatiales bacterium
TCGATCTGAGGCTGGCAGACCGGCTGCAGCGCCTCCCCTTCCCCAAACCCCTTCATTCCGGGGATAAAGTCATGGCATGGATAGCTGCAACCCTGTCTGCAACCGGAAATGCCACCAAATAAATTTGACATCTCCCCACCAGTGCATAGAATCCCCAACCATTACCTAGTAATTTACTAAGTTATTTAATTGAGGAGTATGAAGTTGAGTATTGAGATCCCCCCCCGCGACGGTGACGGCTACCTGACAGACATGAACGCCTGGACACCGGAGATAGCGCGCGCCATGGCTGACGCAGACCAGATGGAGCTGGATGACCCCAAATGGGAACAGATCCTGAAGGCACGCGAATACTACGAGGAACACTCAACCGTTCCTCCGATACGCAAGTTCGCCAAGTATATGGGTGCCGACAAGCAGGCGATGTTCAAGCTTTGGTTGACCGGCCCCATGAAGCCCATCACCAAATATGGCGGTCTTCCCAAACCCACCGGGTGCGTCTGAACCCGACTACCCCCTGCAGATGCACTAATCCGCTAAGGCTGATAAAGTCCGGGTTAATTTCACCCGGACTTTATTCATGCAGGATCTTCACGATCTAGAACTGGTACTGCTGTCCCGCAACCCGATCCTGGTGATCGAATCCCTCGAGGAACCGAGAGTTGTGCAGCTCTTTGCCCGTCTCGGTTTGCGTCTCGGGCACCCTATGTTTCAGTGGTCGGTCACCGAGGGACTGAAGCGCCTGGAGATGGATTTCGAGGCACAAAGACACAATTCTGAGCCCACCGACGTACTCAAGCACATCAAGGCGGTGTCAAATCCCGGCTACTACCTGCTGCTGGACTTTCACCCCTACCTGCAGGATCCCATACACGTCCGGCTGATAAAGGAGATAGCCCAAAGCTATGACAGCATTCCCCGGACCCTGGTTTTTTTAAGCCACGATTTTCCCATTCCCCGGGAGATCAAGCATCTGAGCTCCAGATTCTCCCTGCAGTTGCCCGACCGGGCCGGCATCAAACGTCTAATCCGGGAGGAGGCGGAACGGTGGCAAGCAGGCTCTCGCCGCGGCGTCAAAGCCGATCCCAAGGCGGTCGAACGGCTGGCGGGAAACCTGGCAGGCGTAACCGTTACCGACGCGCGCAGGCTCATACGCTCCGCTATCGAGGATGACGGCGCCATCCGCCAGGAAGACCTCCCCAAGGTGATGCAGGCCAAGTACGAGCTTATCAACCAGGATGGGATCATCTCCTTCGAATACGATACGGCCAGATTTTCCGACATCGCGGGTTTGAAGCAGCTCAAGCAGTGGCTCGATCACCGCCGCAAGGCATTCATCGGGGAACCCACTGCGCTGGATCGTCCCAAGGGCATCATGCTGCTGGGTGTCCAGGGAGGCGGTAAGAGCCTCGCCGCCAAGGCAGTTGCCGGCAGCTTCGGCATTCCCCTGCTGCGTCTCGATTTTGCCAGTCTCTATAACAAGTTCATCGGCGAAACGGAAAAGAATCTTCGCCGGGCCCTCGGCCTGGCGGAGACCATGGCACCCTGCGTGCTCTGGATGGACGAGATCGAAAAGGGTATCAGCATGGACAGCAACAGCGACGATGGGGTATCGCGGCGAATCCTGGGAACCCTGCTCACCTGGATGGCGGAGCACAAGGCGAATATCTTCATAATCGCCACATCCAATGACATAGAACGGCTCCCACCCGAGTTGATTCGCAAGGGGCGGCTCGACGAGATTTTCTTTGTGGACCTGCCCGACCTGGAAAGCCGCATGGAGATCTTCAGGATTCACCTGAGGATGCGCAACCTGGCCCCCAGCGGATTCGACCTGGAGACACTTGCCCGAAACAGCGAAGGGTTTACCGGCGCGGAGATCGAGCAGGTGATCGTCTCGGCGCTCTATGCGGCCCAGGCCCAGGAAGAAACCCTGGAGACCCGGCACCTCCAGGAGGAGTTGGACCGGACCAGCCCGCTGTCGGTGGTCATGAGCGAAAAGATCTCATACCTGCAAAGCTGGGCCTCGGAGCGGGCCGTGCCGGCGCACTGAGACAATCGGGAACCTGTAGTCTTGTCAGTCAAGATTGTGCCAGTCCGTTGGTTGTCAACATTATCGCGAGAAACATGGCCAGCACTGTAGGGTCGAATTCATTCGACCAATTCGACATGCGTCGCAGGGCATGGTGTCTTCCTTGTCTCCAATGGTAATGATGGCTGTTGGCCGAATGAATTCGGCCCTACAACGGTAATCTACCCACTCAATCAGGGAAGGAGCCAAAATGGCAGAAAAACAGAAATCGTGGTTTTCCATACCTCCGTGTCTCCGTGTGAGGTTCAAGAGATACGGGTAACCATGTGAGCTCAGACAAACAGGCAATCAGGTAACATTTTCACAGGAATAATGACCAGCCAAAACCCACTAGGCCAACTGAGCCACCTGCATGACATGATGAACCAGCTTCTCATGTCCGTCCCGGAATATGATGCCTGCAAGACCTGGCACCCCGGACTGGCATCCATCGCCTGGTATTTGGGCCGCAGCATGTTTCTGGAGACCTACTGGTTGCGTGAAGTTGTGCAGGGACAACCGGATATAACCGACCGGGTCCGGCCAATCTTCACCCCCGGTGAGCTGGCTCTACCCGACCGGCAAAATCGTCTCCCGCCCCGGGATCACCTCCTTAACTGGGCCTTGGAGCTGCAAGAGGAAAACCTGATGCGGCTGGCAAACCCAAAGCTGCTCGGAGAGCATCCTCTGCTGGAGGGGGGCCGCATCACACATCTGATCCTTCAGGGTCATGCCTGGTGCTATGAAAAGATGCTGGCGGTACTGACCCAGCGCCGTTTGCGGGAGACCGCGAACTATCTTGTTCATCGGCCGCTTTCTTTGATGCACCCCTCATTCGATCTGGCGCAGGTATCCCAGGGACACTACAGGATCGGCGCCCGGGATGATGCCGCCCCGGATAACGAGACGCCTCCACAGATCGTTGAGCTCAGCAGCTTCCGCATCGCGCGCCAGCCGGCGACAAACGGGCACTGGCTGGCATTTCAGGAGGCAGGGGGCTACGACGACCGGACGCTTTGGAGCGGGCAGGGCTGGCCCTGGCGCCAGGGGGCGCCCTCACACCCCGATCACTGGAGAAAGGATGCAACGGGCAACTGGTATGGAACGGGTGTTAACGGCCCTTTTGACCTGACCGCCACGGAGCCGGTCACCGGCATCAGCCGCTTCGAGGCAGAGGCCTTTGCAAACTGGATCTCAAACATTGGGGGCGCCCTATCCGGCGCAGTGCTTCAGCACGAATATCAATGGGAGGTCGCGGCCCGGACACGGGTGATCCAGGAATATGGCCGGTGCTGGGAATGGTGCGCCAACATCTTCCAGCCGCATACGGGCTACAGCCCGCCGGACGATCACGAGGCGCAGACAAGGGAGTTCGATAACCGGCACTACAGCCTGAAAGGGGCAAGCCTGCACACCCAGCGCCCATTGAAACGGGCCAGTTTCCGCAACCGAAGCCTGCCGGAACACCGTTTCGGTTTCAGCGGTACCCGCCTGGTCTTTCCCCCGGAGTAGACTCGATGCTCGATTTCGACCAACCGCTGTACCGCCCTCCCAGCGAAGGCAACAACCTGATCCTCCAGGCGACCCTGGGGTGCAGTTTCAACCGCTGTTCCTTCTGCTCCATGTACCGCTCTAAGTCCTATCAGGCGAGGCCGCTCGAGGATGTGTTCGAGGATGTGGACCGGGCAGCGACGGCCTGGCCGGACGCACGCCGTATTTTTCTGGCCGACGGCGATGCCCTGACACTGCCCACCGGGCATCTGATGAAACTCCTTGAAAAGCTGGATCAATCATTTCCCATGCTCAGCCGGGTCTCCAGCTACGCCACACCGGCCAACCTGCGCCGAAAGAGCATCGCCGAATTAACCGAACTGCGGGAAAACAGGCTCAATCTGGTCTACCTGGGCATCGAATCCGGTTCGGACCTCATCCTGAAAAAGATCACGAAAGGGGCCAACCGGAGAAGCCTGCGAGAGGCCATGGTCTCGGCCCGGACCGCCGGCATCAAGGTATCGGGCACCGTGATCCTGGGGTTGGGCGGTGCCGAATACTGGGAAGAGCACATCGACGGCACCCTGGCTCTGCTTTCGGAGGCGCCCCTAACCTATCTGTCCACCCTGCAGCTTTTTCTTGAGGATACCGTCCGGCAGGAATTTGTCGAAAAGTTCGGAGAATCCTTTCAGCGGCAGAACGATCGCGGCATCCTTCTGGAACAGGCACGCCTGGTCGGTGGCATGGATCCTCCGGAGCCCGTCATATTCCGCTCCAATCATGCCTCCAACGCCTTGGCGCTGGCAGGCAACCTGCCACGGGACAGGGATGCGTTGCTGAGACAAATCGACGCCATTCTCAAAGGGGCGCCCGGTATCAGGCCGGCCTACCTCAGAGGGCTTTGAGGCATGCCGTTACCCATAACTCGACACGAAAGAATTGCCTCACACGGAGTCACGGAGACACGGAGATGAATAAAGTGGTCATTCCAGTTTGCCATTTATGATACGGGAGATACCGTTCTTCATCAGGGCCTCAACGGAATCATAAAACCGTACTGCCTCATAGACACTCTCCAGCAGACCCGGGCCGAGTCGCATATGTACCTTTACGGCACAGTCGACGACAATACCCCCGATTTCAATCTCATTCATCATCTCTTCTCCGTGTCTCCG
>JAQYVO010000075.1 GCA_030145425.1 Chromatiales bacterium
ATGATCTCCTCGTGTACAGCAAGCCGCATCTGCCGGGTTACTGTAAGCGACTGGGCGCCGCGCGCAACACGCGGCGCCTTTTTACTGTAGGAGGCCGCCATGCGGGCGACCGCCAAAATATGCAAGAATATAAACCTAATAACCCCCATATACTATTGTTTTTAATATTTTTTCTAACCCCGATCCACCCAGCCAAACCCAATGATCAATTCAAACCCAACAGTTTCCATTCTGTGGTTTAACGTTACCGATGAAATTCCGGCTGTTTCAGTTTCCTCAAAAATATTACTCAACCCTGCATCCCGGGGCATCAATTTTTGCCTCAGCTTATGCTGATGCCCACACTAGCGGCACCTTAAATCAGCTTTTTGTAAATTACATTTTCATGATATAAGTCAATCGACCAATTCGCTGCCTGAAAGCGGTCTGAGCGGCTACAATGAAACAGAAATAAAACGTCCCCTGAGAATGGCCAAAAAACAATCCATGGAATCAGCTTTAAGCAATCAACCGCATCGCCGTCTTAACCCCCTCACCCGGGAATGGGTGCTGGTGTCCCCACATCGCACGCAGCGCCCGTGGCAGGGACAGCAGGAAAAACGCAGCGATGAAAAACGGCCGGAATACGATGATACCTGCTATTTATGCCCGGGTAATTCCCGTGCCGGAGGCCAGACCAATCCGCCGTTCACCGGAACCTTCGTGTTCACCAACGATTTTTCAGCGTTGCTGCCGGAAGCATCCGGGCTGAGTCTCACAGACGATCCACTGTTCTGCGCCAGTGCGGAAAGCGGAATCTGCAAAGTCATCTGCTTTTCTCCCCGCCACGATTTGTCTGTGCCCTATATGGATCTGGCTGATGTCGAATCCGTGGTGCGTGTGTGGATCGAGGAATACAAGGGCTTCAAATCGATGCCTGATATCTCCTACGCGCAGATCTTTGAAAACAAGGGGGCGATCATGGGTTGTTCGAATCCGCACCCCCATTGCCAGATCTGGGCATCGGCAGACCTGCCTTACGTCGTGTCGCTGGAGCAGAAGAACCAGGAGAGCTATCTGGCCGAGCACGGCAGGCCCATGCTTTTTGATTACGTGAACCGGGAACTGGCCCGCAAAGAACGCCTGGTTTATGAGAACGACCACTTTGCTGTCCTTGTTCCTTTCTGGGCGGTCTGGCCATTTGAAACCATGATTCTGCCGAAACGGCACCGCGTATCAATCGAACAACTCACCGACAGCGAAACGACCGCCCTCGCCGATGCATACCAGTCGCTGGCTCTCCTCTACGACCATGTCTTTGATTGCGAATTTCCTTATACCGCAGGTATTCACCAGGCGCCAACCACAGAAGGAAATCACGAGGCCTGGCAGATGCATATGCACTTTTATCCGCCGCTGCTGCGCTCAGCCACGGTCAGGAAATTCATGGTGGGATATGAAATGCTGGCGACGCCACAGCGGGATATTACGGCGGAGAGTGCGGCGGAGACTTTGCGGGAGGCGTTGTCTCGAGCCTGATAGTGCACATGACTTTTTCGCAGTCTGAGTTGTGGGTGTCTCAACTTATCAGCTTTAGTCCGACCCCTACCTCTCCCCTCCGAAGAACCCGCGAAGCGCGGTGCCCATGGTCACCCGTGCGTCAGCGCCCGACAGAACCATATCAACCAGCGAAAGCGATGAGTGGATATGGCCCCGACAAGGGAGATGCTGGACCTCAACGCCTGCGTTCTGCAGCGCCTCCGCGTAAGCGACGCCTTCGTCCCGCAGCGGATCAAATTCGCAGGTTACAACGAGTGCGGGAGGAAGACCGGCGAGCTTGTCCGCCCGAAGCGGTGATGCCTTTGGATTGCTCCGGTCCGCAGGTTCGGCATAGTGATCCCAGAACCACTGCATTAATGCCGTGGTCAGGAAATAGTCGTCACCGTTTGTCACATACGATCCACGGCTGAAGTCGCAATCCGTGACCGGGGTGACCAGTACCTGACCGTTGATGCCCGGCCCGCCCGCGTCACGAGCCATATGGCAGACAACGGCCGCGAGGTTCGCTCCGGCACTCCAGCCGCACACCGCAAGCTGGCCGGGAACACCGCCCAGCGACACGGCGTTTTCGGCAATCCACTGAACCGCGGCAAAAGCATCGTCAGGAGCCGCGGGAAAACGGGCCTCAGGTGCGTGGCGATAGTCGACAGAGATGATGATCGCGTCCGACTGAACACACAGGTCCCTGCACAGGGGGTCATCAGTGTCGTGTGCACCAAGTACCCAGCCGCCACCATGGAAGTAGGCCACGATTGGATGGGGGCCGGGGCCGGCGGGGCGGTACAAGCGGTAGTCGAGTTGGCCGGCTGCGCCAGGCAGGGTGCCGTCGACGATATCCCCAACTTCCGGTCCCGGCGGCCGCTCGGAGATTGACTCCATGGCGAATGCCCGGGCATCGGCAACCGACAATGTCTCAATCGCAGGCCATCCGAGTTGGGCAATCATGTCGAGCACCATCGCGACATCCGGCTGCAGTCTGCGAATAACCCCGTCGTTGCAGCTTCGCTGACCCGGTCCTTCGAGCACGAAGCCGTAGTAACCCCGCTCGACGACTTCGTCACAGGTTTTCCGGTAGGGACCAACCCCGCCAATGTAGGGCAGGAAAACGCGCGGTTTTCCAGGTACGTTCGCCCCCGTGTACCAGGAATTGGTCCCGGGTAGCAAGGTGATGTCGCCACAGTCGTTGACGTGTTGAACCCAGCCTGATTCAGCTGTTTTGGTCGGCTCTATGTACTCGATTCCTTTGCTGCGAAGGTCGTTGAGGCTGTTACTGATCCACTCCACGTGCTGTTCGATCGAGACCGTCATGTTCGACAGCACCGATGGGCTGCCCGGTCCCGTAACGGTAAAGAAGTTCGGGAAACCGGCGGTCATTAATCCGAGATAGGTTTCAGGTCCATGAGCCCACTTATCGCGGAGCGTGACACCATTGCTTCCGGTGATGTCGACTCCCACCAGCGCCCCGGTCATCGCATCGAAGCCGGTAGCAAACACGATCGCATCGAACGCCAACGATTCGTTCGTGGTGTCTATACCGGTCTCGGTGATGGTTTCGATGGGATTTTTGCGCAGATCGACAAGCCGGACGTGCGGGAGGTTATAGGTTTCGTAGTAGTTCGTATCCAGGCAGGGCCGCTTGGTGCCAATGTGGAAATCCTTCGGGCACAAAGTTTCGGCCGTCTCCGGGTCGCTTACGATCGAGCGAATCTTGTTGCGAACGAATTCGCACAGCGTCTCGTTTGATTTCGGGTTAGTGATGGTGTCGGCATAGGCTCCGACAATACCGAGCAGCTCACCGGCCTCCCAGATGCCCTCGTAATGGGCCTGACGCTCCTCGTCCGACACCTGGAGCGCTCCGACTGGCATGGGTTCTATCGGGACACCAGAGAGCGACTGTCTAGCCGCCTCGCGATAGGCCCCACGATCGCGCTCAAGCTCGGTCAGCCAGTGCGGGGGCACTGGCCCATTGTGTGCCGGGATGCAGTAACAGGGAGTCCGCTGAAATACGGTCAACTCCGCTGCCTGCTTTGCGATCAACGGAATCGTCTGGACGCCCGACGACCCCGTGCCGATGACCGCTACCCGCTTGCCAGTGAAATCGACATCCTCATGCGGCCAACTGCTGGTGAAATAGACCTCGCCATGGAACCGGTCATGGCCCGCGATATCCGGTGTCTTCGGCATCGAGAGACATCCGGTGGCCATAACCAGGTGACGGCAAGTGATCTCGTCGCCCTGGCCGGTGCGGATGGTCCACCGGGTCGTGTCGTCGTCCCAGACTGCCGCTTCAATCCGGGTCGAAAACTCGATGTCGCGGCGTAAATCGTGCTTGTCAGCGACGTGCTGCAGGTAGCGAAGAATCTCCGGTTGAGTGGCGTATCGCTCTGACCACTGCCACTCAGTTTCCAGTTCGGGGTCGAAACTATAGGAGTAATCGATGCTCTGGATGTCGCAGCGAGCGCCCGGGTACCGGTTCCAGTACCATGTGCCTCCGACGTCGTCCGCAGCTTCCATTACCTTTGCCGAGAAACCGAGTTCACGCAAGCGGTGCAACAGGTACAGTCCGGCAAACCCTGCACCTCCAACGACAACGTCGACATCGGGTGCTAAAAACTCTGCTTTCCTGGGGGTGGGCTGCATTGCGATTTGGCCTCGCCTCTCTCAATGGGGCATTGTGGTATGGACGTTTCCGCGTGCATTGTTGCACGTATTGCGAATCAACACCGAACCGCAAATGCTGATAATAAACATTACTTTAGCGGATGTCGGCCCCCGTCTCCCGATTAAGGGGCGTTTCTATGCAGCAGATAGTTTGTGAACATGCAATGAGTCATGAGAAGTCAGGTAGGGGTCAGGTAGGGGTCAGGTAGGGGTCGAACCGGAGCAGAGCGTTGCAGATCAAGATTTTTGCAGCAAATAATTACACGATTCAGGCCTTAGACACCCCATTTAGTGCTAATTAAGCCGTGTCTAAGCCCGGTACTTCGGTATTGGAGTTCACAAGCCTTCCTGAACTCTGTCACCGGTCAGGATAGTATCGCTAATTCTGGGTGGAAATCGAGCTTTTAAGAGAAAAACAATTAGCTCTTTCGTGATGTTGTCCCAAAACATCAGTAAGTTATGTAGGTCCGACCCCACATTCAGACCCACATTCATGGAGTTATGCGGGCATTTCCTATCCTGCGGCTTTCATGATCGCTTCGACTTGTCCCTCGGTTCCGTGAACCGCCCGTTTCATGCAGCGCCTACCCTCCATC
>JAQYVO010000133.1 GCA_030145425.1 Chromatiales bacterium
GTGCTCAGGTTCAGTGACCAGGCCTGCTGCAGCTGCAATCTGTTTGCCTTCATGACCCCTGCCTCACACAGCGTGGCCGGATTCTGGTCAAAGGTGGAGAGTCAGCGCAAGAAGCCCTGGCGGGTGATGAGCATCCTGGGCTGGTGGTTCGTAATTCGCTATCTGCTGGGGAGGCTGTCGCTGGAACAGGCGCTGTCCAGGGTTTCCCGGATACTCGGGATAAAGGTCGGTGCCGTCATCATGCCTTTTCCGGAAGCGGCAGTGGACGTGGATACCGAGAACGACCTGCGATTCGTCCAGCAGTTGCTGGAAACGAAAAACGCCTCAGGCGGTCGCACTGCCTGAGGCGTTGTTAACTAAAAGGGTAAAAACCAGTTACAACGCAAGCCGGCGTTTATCCTTTGAAACCAGCCAGCCTGCCGCCATCTTCAGCGCCTTGTCGAGATCCACGGGGTAATCGAGCTCCCCCCACTGAAGGCCCTGTATGGAATGGCTCCAGACCTGGCCCTGTGAGGCCAATTTATCGATAACCGACAGATACCACTGGCGCAGCGCCACCGGTTTACGCATCGCTTGTTCGACAGCCTCCCTGAACTGCTCACCCCCTCGGCCACGAAACAGCATCATGCCGATCGATTCACCATCTACAGCCACTTTGCCGAGATCTTTGCCTACTCTAAGCAGGCGGTCGCCGTCCAGGGCCATTTTCATGTCATCCGAGTCGTAGCGCGACTTGAGATCACGGGCCAGGGTTATCGGTTTGTGAGGCGCGCTCAACAAGCTTCTCAGCAGCTCGGATTCGAAAAGGGTATCGCCGTTGAGGAGGATAAAATCCCCGATCATCTCTTCTCTGGCCATCCAGACGGTTGCCAGATTATCGGTCACGTCGAAAAAAGGATTGTAGAGGGTCTTTACCTTCTGTGAAGGATAAACCTCACTCAACCGCGCCTCCACCAGGTCTGCCCCATAGCCGACCACTACCGTAATGTCGTCTACACCATTATCCAGGAGATGATCGATCTGCCACTCGACAACGGACTGACCATGGATATCAAGAAGGCACTTAGGGATACTGGCTGTCATCGGCAACAGTCTTCGACCGTGTCCGGCGCTCAGAATAATCGCTTTCATATATCTAAATCTCGCTGATCCAAAGGTTTCAATTCACACCTGGAGGCACAATGCCCTGCCATCCCCTGAAGTATGCGACAGTGGGGACAACCGGCGCTTGTCAGCAGGCGCCATATACAAGTCCCGACTGACATTGGATATTGTCGTCAACAACCTTCGGAAAATAATAACCTGGTGATTTTACAGTAAATATGGGCAATTTCAACATCTCCCTCAAATCGATGTCTCAGCTGATTCATATTGCTTTTCCCTGGGGACAGGCAGGGGTTTCACCGTATACTTGACCTAACACCCCGTTCATCTATGAGGCGCTATTCAGATGACATCAGCAGGCCCAAGCCAGTGATCATAAGCCGATACCTGATTCGGGAAGTCGCGTTTCCACTGGGGGCTGTCACCGCGATCCTGGTGGTGATTTTCATGAGCTACAATGCCGCCCGCTACACGGCGGATGCGGCTGCCGGGCTGCTGCCCGCTGCCACGGTCATCTACCTGACGCTGCTCAGGTCCCTTATCGCCATTGAGGTTTTGCTGCCCGTGGCCCTCTATCTCTCGGTGGTCATGGGGATTGGCCGCCTTTTCAGCGACAACGAGATCGTCGCCCTCAACGCCTCCGGAGTCAGCGAACTTCAACTGGTGCGAACCATCTTCCTGTTCTCGCTGGTTGTCGCAATGATTGTAGCGGGCCTCTCGCTGGTGGTCAGGCCCTGGGCATACCAGAAGAGCTATCTGCTCAAGGCACAGGCGGAGGCGGAGTTCAATCTGGACAAACTGGAATCGGCCCAGTTTTACTCAGCGGAGAAATCGGGCACTGTCATCTATGCCGAAAATATTAACGACAGTGAGAACCGTCTGGAACAGGTCTATTTTTATCAGATTTCCGATGAACGGGTTCTCACCATCAATGCGCAACAGGCCTGGCAGCCGGTGACAGATCCCTTCGCGCCGCCGGTGCTGAGGTTTAGCAATGGCGTCGCCTATCATATTGATCTGCCTGGATCTGAAGACGTCAAGATGAGATTCAAGGATCTGTCAGTCATCCTGGAGGGTGACGATGAAAGTTATTACCGCTCCAAGAGCAAGGCCGTAGATACCTCGCAGTTGATCGGCTCTACGCTGCCCAAAGATCTGGCCGAACTGCAGTGGCGCTTCTCCACACCGGTCACCACCTTGCTGCTGGGTGTCCTTGCCGTGCCCTTGTGTCGCGCAACACCCCGAAGCAGCCAATATACCAAGGCGGTCATCGCGGCATTGATCTACGCGATCTTCTACGGTTTCAGCGTCATGGCCAAGAACTGGGTGCAGCAGGGTGTTGTCGGGCCCTTTCCGGGGCTTTGGTGGCCCGAGGCGTTGCTCGGTCTGTTGGTTCTGTTGCTGTTGCTGCCGAATCTGAGGTCGTTGGGAAAATGACGATTCTCGATCGCTACATCGGGATGGCGCTTGCCCGCGCATACCTGCTGGCGGCCTTGATCCTGCTGCCGCTGTTTACCCTGCTGGACCTGATACGGCAACTCGAGGATATCGGGGTGGGTGACTACGGACTGACGGACGCATTGGTGTACGAAGTCCTGATGATGCCGGGTTACCTGGTGGAACTCATGCCGTTCATTGCCCTGCTTGGGACCATCAGCGCCCTGGGTGGGCTGGCCCGCTACAGTGAACTCACCGCCATGCGCGCCGCGGGCGTTTCGATCTGGCGTATAGGCCTTGCCACGCTGAAGACGGGATTTCTTTTCGTGCTGACCGTTGCCCTTACGATGGAATTCGTTACCCCTGCGCTGCAGCAGATTGCGATAACCCACCAGTCCAAAGCTATGTCCGGCGGAGATACGCTGGTCGAGCGGCACGGATTCTGGATCCGGCAGGACAATCGCTTCATCAATGTCCGTAACATCCACGACGGGCTGGTTCCGGCCGATATTCACATATTTGAGTTCGATCCGGAGCAAAGACAGCTGACGATGTATCTGCATGCGGATGAGGCTGATACCAGTGCAGGTGAACAATGGAAGTACAAAGGACTGATATTAAAGGAATTCAAGGCGCGTACCGTGGAAACGCGCAAGGAGCAGCAGCAGACCTGGCAGTCCTATCTGACTGCGAAGCAGCTCCAGGTGCTGGAACTTCCCATTGAAAGCCTGTCGCCTCTGGATCTCTACCATTACGTTGGTTATCTCGAGGCAAGCGGCCAGGCTACGAAACGCTTTGAGCTGGTCTTCTGGCAAAAAGCCAGCATGCCTCTTTCCATTGCGGCAATGATCGTGCTTGCCTTTCCCTTTGTGTTCGGCACTCTCCGTTCATCGAGCGCGGGAAAACGGACAGTGCTTGCCGCCATAATCGGCATCAGCTTTCAGTTGATCAATCAGCTAGTCGCCAACCTGGGACTGATGCTGGATCTGAATCCCCTGATTACAACCCTGGGGCCCGTTGCCCTGATTCTGCTGCTCGCCTCCCTTATGATCAGGCGCGCTCACTGAGCCCTGATTTTCAGGGACAAACTCCCCGGATTCCGGGGAATAGCCCCGGGACTCCACGGTCAATTCCCAATCTTTCCCGGTCCGGGTGACCCGACAGAGATTGTAGCTGGCGCGACGCCCGGGTTTGAGGCCGATAGCCGAGCCCGAGGGAACCCCGATGACCGGGGAAATGCCGTCCCTGGTCTTCAGGCGGCCGTCTGCCGGACGATGGGCATGCCCATGCAGAACCAGTTCCACTCCGCGGCACCGCAGGACATCGCGCAGCCGTTTTGCATCCACGAGCCGCTTTCGCCAGCCCAGTGTCTCTTTGAGGGGTGGGTGGTGAATGAGCAAGACCCTGTACAGATTCATCTGACCGGTTTCCAAAAGCAGCCGATCCAGGGCTTCGAGCTGGGCAGGCCCCAGGCTGCCAACGGCGAGAAAGGGAGCCGAAGGCCTGGCAGAGGAGACCCCCAGGAAGGCAATTCCGTCACGAATTCTCAAACTGGGAAAAACGGTATCTGCGGTAATGCCGGTGCCTGATTCCGGAGGTGTATCTGAAGTCATGTAAGGCAACCACCGGGCCATGGTGTCATCCCAGGGCGTATCGACGTAGGTTTCGTGGTTGCCCGGTATCACCGTGATCCTGCCCGGTGGACCCAGTTCGGAAAGCCATTTGGAAACCTCACGAAATTCTTCAGGCAGTCCGAGGTGGGTCAGATCCCCGGTAATCACGATGTGCCCGGGATCGGCGCGCTTCAGATCCCGCACCAGCGCGTCCACCACTTCTCCGCTGTGTTCTTCTCTTCGGTGGCGGCGCCATGACAGGTAGCCCAGCAGGCGTTTGTTCAACAGGTCCCGGGACCTGACACCACTTGGATCCGACAAATGCAGGTCCGAGAGATGTGCGAACAGAAAACCACTGTTACGATTGGACAGCGCTGTCTGTTCGGGCTTGGATCCATCCGTATCCGCTACGGGGTCGGCTGTCTTTGCGGGGTGCATCGAAATATTATACCCTACGCCGTTGCCGACCCGGTCGACAGGCCTGCAACAGCACGCTCAGCCTTCTTCCCCAGGGAGCGGCAATAGAATTTTTTACCCCGCACGGGCCACTAGTCCAATGTCTCTTTACATCCATATCTTCAATGAATCCCCGGTAAAGTTATGGGGGCTGACCAATGCGCAACGGATCAGGCGTGAGCTGGCCCAGTATCTCCGGAAAAACAGCATTACCGGCCTGGACTCCGGTGCGGGTATAGCGTTTGTGGAAAGCCTGGAAGGGATTCCCGCGGACGGCATCCTGGTCCTGTTCCGAGGGGACTATATTTACGATGTGCGGGTAATGGCGAATCTCATCGATGCACCTGATACCCTGCTGCGGGTCAATGCCGGAGATACTTCAGTGACTGTGGCTGCGAGAACCACAGCAGAGATGGCCGCCAGGGTTAAAGCACATATCCAGGGAGCTGATGTCGAGCTTCCCCCGGGACTGAAAAATGAAACTCTGGAGACATTGGTTCCTCCATCCCAGATAAGGCTGAAGAAGGCCCAGGCGGCATTCGCGCTGCCGGTAAACCGGGACAATGCCCGGCAACTGGAACATCACCTGTTCAAGAACGCCTACAAGGGTGTTACCGATCTGGTTACCAAATGGGTCTGGCCGGCGCCGGCCCGCTGGGTCACCCGGTTGTGCGTTCGGCTCGGACTCATGCCAAACCACGTGACTGCGGTCAGCTGGGTTCTGGCGGTTTTGGCCGGTGTCCTGTTCTACCAGGGCGATCTCGCGGCCGGCCTCGTCATGGGTTGGATAATGACTTTTCTCGACACCGTCGACGGGAAACTGGCCCGTGTTACCGTGACATCCAGCCCGCTGGGCAACTACTTTGACCATGTCCTGGATCTGCTTCATCCCCCGTTTTGGTATATGGCCTGGGGCCTGGGGCTGGTGTCGTTTGAGACCCTGCTGCTTCCCTCAGATCTGACGCTGTTGATCTTACTGATTTTTGTCGGTTATATAGCAGGCAGGCTGGTGGAAGGGGCCTTCAGCCAATGGCTCGGCAGTTTCGGTATCTACAGTTGGCACCGGATAGACTCTTTTACCCGCCTCATTACGGCGCGCCGTAATCCTTGTCTGATCCTGATGACCGCAGGATGGCTTGCGGGCCGCCCCGATCTGGCGCTGGAGGCCGTGACTGTCTGGACCCTGGTGTCGAGTCTGTTTCTGATAGTCCGCCTGTTGATGGCGGTCCAGAGCCGGTACACCAAAGGCCCTCTGCATTCATGGTTGACTGAGATAGGCCCCCATGGTGAAGATCAGTCACTGGCGGCACGCTGGTTCAGTCATTAATCATGATCGAGAGCGAAGTCCGGGCCCTGGTAGCGGAACGTGCCGGCAGCAATTCATCGTTGAAGGTCGGCCTGCTCAGCAATCCCGGCAGCGGCCGGAACAAGCGGGGACTCGAAACAGTCAGGGGAATTCTGAAAGCCTATCCTGACACCCTTCACCGTGAAGCGCGGACCCCCGACGAAGTGTCTGACGTGCTCAGCGAGTTTGCGGGCAACGACGTTGATCTGGTTGCCCTCAACAGCGGCGACGGCACCGTGCAGGCGGCCCTCACCGCACTCTTCAACAACAGGCCTTTTTCCCGTCTGCCCATCCTGGGTCTGCTGCGGGGTGGCAGTACCAACGTGAACATCGGCGATATCGGTATCCGGGGCGACAGGGATCGGGGTCTTCGCAGATTGCTGAACTGGGCCAGGGATCTCCACACCGGGGCGGAGCTTTGCCAGCGGCCGGTGCTGCGTGTCAATGCCTCGCCTGGGTCCGAGCCGATCTACGGCATGCTGTTCGGCGCGGGTGTGATAACCCGGGGCATCGAGTACTATCACAACAGTGTCCATGACAAGGGGATGTATGACGGGACGGCCACCGGGCTGACCACCCTGCGCATGCTGCTGGCCATTGCCCGCAGGGATCCGGCCTATGTTGCACCGATTTCCGTGGAAGTGGAGATGGATACAGCGGAGGCGGGCTCCCACCGGCCAGCTCACGATAGAGACTATCTACTGCTGCTCGTCAGTGCCCTGGAGCGGCTGTTCCTTGGAATTCACCCCTTTTGGGGAAGTGGGTCCGGGTCACTCCATTACACTGCCGTACATAAGGGCCCGGCACACACCATGCTTGCGATGCCGCCCCTGTTCTGGGGACGCCCCAACCGGTTTGGCACCCCCGAAAACGGTTATGAAAGTCACAGGATCAACAGGTTGCGGTTTTCCATGGAAGGGCATTTCACCCTGGACGGTGAACTCTACCGTGCCGACAGAAGCGATGGCCCGGTGTCCGTCAGTCGCGATGGTCCGGTAACCTTTGTCAGACTGTAGTCATGAGTCAGCCATTGATAGAACTGATTGCGCAGGAAACTCCCGAGCATTACAGCGCGGAATTTCAGGCGCTGCGGGACAGGCTGCTTCAGCAGTACGAAGGAGCCGTGGATGCCATGCTGATATACGGTTCCTGCCTGCGCAGCGGCAACGCACTGGACGGGCTGGTGGATCTCTACCTGGTGGTGGATGATTATCACAGGGCCTATCGCAGGTGGGTTCCGGCCCTGTTCAATCAACTGCTCCCGCCCAATGTCTATTACCTGGAAGTGCAGGTAGGCGGGAAGCTGGTGCGCTCCAAATATGCTGTCATATCCATGAGAGACCTGGAGCGCGGCACCTCATCAAA
This sequence comes from Chromatiales bacterium, assembly GCA_030145425.1. Lineage (GTDB taxonomy): Bacteria > Pseudomonadota > Gammaproteobacteria > Chromatiales > Chromatiaceae > JAHEHQ01. The sequence continues at coordinate 7,321 of JAQYVO010000133.1, forward strand.
ATGGTTCAGTTCGTACCTGTGGGGGCGCTTTTCCCAACCCTGCGGCCTGCTTTACAGCCGTAGTCAGGAGCAAACCCGGCGGGTGCATGTGGCGCTGTCACAGGCGGTGCTCACTTTTCTGACCCGGGTCCTGCCTTCACTCCCCGGTGAACTCGAGACGCATGAGATCTGGCAGCTGGGGCTGGCGCTGAGTTATCGTGCGGAATTACGGGCAGAGAAGCCCGAGCGCGGGATTCATATCTATGAAGCCTGGGAAGGTCTTTATCAGAAGATCACCGAGGTAGCGATGCCCATGGTCGGGTGTCGGGTCGATTCGGACCGGGACCGGTCCCCGGCCCGGTATCTGGTCGATATCGATGAGCGAACGCGCCAGATGAACCGTTGGGGCTGGCTGTTGCGCCGGATACAGGGAAAGCTGCTTACAGTCCTTCGGCTCATGAAGTCGGCTTTCACTTTCCAGGGCGGTATTGATTACATTGCCTGGAAACTGGAGCG
>JAQYVO010000158.1 GCA_030145425.1 Chromatiales bacterium
CAACGGCGGTCATGCCGTGGCGATGAAGTGGAGCATGAAGAACATCTACAACGTGGATCCCGGTGATGTCTACTGGGCGGCGTCCGACGTCGGCTGGGTGGTGGGACACTCCTACATCGTGTACGCACCGCTGCTGCATGGAGCCACCACCATCATGTTCGAGGGCAAGCCCGTCGGCACACCTGACCCCGGCGCTTTCTGGCGGGTGATATCGGAACATGGCGTAAGGGTTATGTTCACAGCGCCCACGGCGTTTCGCGCCATCAAACGGGAAGACCCGGATGCCGAATACCTCAAGAAATACGATATGTCCAAGTTCGAGGCCCTGTTCCTGGCAGGGGAGCGATGTGATCCCGACACCCTGGCCTGGGCCCAGGACACCCTGAAGGTACCTGTTATCGATCACTGGTGGCAGACCGAAACCGGCTGGGGCATTGCCGCCAACTGCCTGGGCATCGAGGAACTGCCGGTGAAAGCAGGCTCCCCCACCGTGTGCGTGCCGGGCTACGATGTGCAGATTCTGGATGAGAACGGCAATGAAGAGACCCCGGGAGAGATCGGTCGAATCATGGTGAAGCTGCCCATGCCCCCAGGCTGCCTGCCCACCCTGTGGCAGAACGACGACCGTTTCGTCGAGTCCTACCTCAGCGCCCAGGAGGGTTATTATCTCACGGGCGATGCCGGTTACAAGGACAAGGACGGCTATCTGTGGATCATGAGCCGCATCGATGACATCATCAACGTGGCGGGCCACCGCCTCTCCACCGGCGGTATGGAAGAGGTTCTTGCCTCCCATCCGGACGTTGCCGAGTGTGCCGTCATCGGCGCCGCCGACCAGCTGAAGGGAGAACTGCCGGTCGGACTGGTGGTACTGAAGTCAGGCGCCGATCGCAATCCTGAGGAACTGGCCGGAGAACTGGTCGCCCTGGTGCGGCAGAAGATCGGCCCGGTAGCCGCATTCAAGAAGGTCACCGTGGTAGACAGGCTGCCCAAGACGCGTTCGGGCAAGATCCTTCGCGGTACCATGAAAAAAATTGCCGACAGCCAGGAATTCAAGGTGCCGGCGACCATTGATGACCCGGCGATCCTCGACGAGATAACCGAGGCATTGATACGGATCGGCTACGCCAAGTAGCCTGTAAGGGGTCATTGCACTGGGCCGCCGGCGCTTCGAAAATCCGCCGGTGGCCCGAACCGTTGCATGGTGGCAGAGGCCCCGCCTGGAAAACCCAGGGAACCTCTGATTAATTTGGGCTCATACACGCCGGCCATGAATTGATCAGAGGTTTCCTGAAATATTCATGTTCAATACCGGTCGCCGGTTAGAGCGACCGGGGGGAAGCGCCATGGCCAAGAATTCCAAACCCACCACTGAAGACTGGAAAAAACTGGCTGAGAAGGAACTGCGGGGGCGCCCTCTGGATGATCTGGCCTGGGATACGCCTGAAGGCATCCGGGTCAAGCCGCTCTATACCCCCTCGGATATCGAGGGATTGGAGCAATGCGGCAGCCTGCCGGGATTCGACCCCTTCATGCGGGGTCCCAAGGCCACCATGTACGCCGGCCGGCCCTGGACGGTACGCCAGTACGCGGGATTTTCCACGGCGGAGGCGTCAAACGCCTTTTACCGCCGTAACCTGGAGGCGGGCCAACAGGGGCTGTCCGTGGCCTTCGACCTGGCCACCCACCGGGGCTACGATTCGGATCACCCGAGGGTGGTGGGTGATGTGGGCAAGGCCGGGGTCGCCATCGATTCGGTGGAGGACATGAAGATCCTCTTCGACAACATCCCCCTGGATCGGGTTTCGGTTTCCATGACCATGAACGGGGCGGTGCTGCCGATCATGGCCTCCTACATCGTCGCTGCTGAAGAACAGGGGGTCGAGCCCGCAAAACTCAGCGGCACCCTGCAGAACGACATCCTCAAGGAGTTCATGGTCCGCAACACCTATATCTATCCGCCCGAGCCTTCCATGCGCATCGTCGCGGACATCATCGACTACAGTGCCCGCAACATGCCCCGCTTCAATTCCATCTCCATCTCCGGCTATCACATGCAGGAGGCGGGGGCGACCTGCGTGCAGGAACTGGCTTTCACTATTGCCGACGGTCTCGAGTACGTGCGCGCCGCCCTGGGCCGGGGTTTGAAGGTGGATCAGTTTGCCCCGAGGCTCTCGTTTTTCTTTGCTATCGGCATGAACTTCTTCATGGAAGTGGCCAAGCTGCGGGCGGCCCGGCTGCTTTGGTCCCAGCTCATGGATGAACTGTTTCAGCCCGAGGACCCCCGCTCGAGGATGCTGCGAACCCATTGCCAGACCTCGGGTGTCAGCCTGACCGCGCGGGATCCCTACAACAACGTCATGCGTACCACCGTAGAGGCCATGGCTGCGGTACTCGGCGGCACCCAGTCCCTGCACACCAACGCCTTCGACGAGGCCCTGGCCCTGCCCACGGATTTCTCAGCGCGCATTGCCCGCAATACCCAGCTGGTGATCCAGGAGGAAACCGGGATCACCCAGGTGGTCGATCCGCTGGCGGGGTCCTACTACGTGGAGAGCCTGACCAACGAGATGGTGGTTGCGGCCCGCAAACTGATCGACGAGGTGGAGGAATTGGGCGGCATGACCAAGGCGGTCATATCCGGCATGCCGAAATTGCGCATCGAGGAGGCGGCCGCCCGGCGCCAGGCCCGTATCGACCGCAGGGAAGAGGTGATCGTCGGCGTAAACAAATACCAGCTGGAAAAAGAGCCCGAGATCGATGTGCTCAACATCGACAACAGCGCGGTACGCGAGTCCCAGGTCGAACGATTGCAGCAGGTGCGTGCAGGCCGCGACGAAGCAGCATGTCGGCGCACCCTGGAAGCGCTCACCGCGGCGGCGGAGAGCGGCGAGGGCAACCTGCTCGCGCTGGCGGTGGATGCCGCCCGGGTTCGCGCCACCGTGGGAGAGATATCCGATGCCCTGGAGAAAATCTACAGCCGGCACCGGGCGGTGACCCGCTCCATTTCCGGGGTCTACGGTTCGGCCTTCGAGGGTGACGAGGGTTTTGACCGGATTCGCAAGGACGTGGAGGCGTTCGCCAAGGAAGAAGGGAGGCGCCCCCGTATGCTGGTGGTCAAAATGGGGCAGGACGGGCATGACCGGGGTGCCAAGGTGATAGCTACCGCCTATGCCGACCTGGGGTTCGACGTGGATATCGGCCCCCTGTTCCAGACCCCGGAAGAGGCGGCGAGGCAGGCGGCGGAGAACGACGTGCATGTTGTGGGGGTCTCGTCCCAGGCTGCCGGGCACAAGACACTTGTCCCTCAATTGATCCAGGCCCTGGAAGATGAGGGTGCGGGTGATATCCTGGTTGTCTGCGGCGGTGTGATCCCTCCCCAGGACTATGCCGCATTGCGCGATGCGGGCGTGGCTGCCATCTACGGGCCGGGCACCAATATTCCGGTGGCCGCATCGGAGATGATGGATCTGATCAGGGGAAACAGACAGGGGTGACCGCGCCGGCAGGCCTTTAGCGGGGTGCGCCGGGAACCGGTTTTATTGGGAGATTGAAGCAGTAGGCGTATTGCCGGCCTGATTCGCAGGCCCAGGGGATGCGCAGGCCAAGAGAAATCGATGCAAGAAATCATAAAACGACTCGATGAGAAGCGTGCCGCCGCCAGGCTGGGTGGCGGGCAGAAGCGGATTGACCGCCAGCATGAGAACGGCAAGCTTGCGGCCCGTGAGCGGATCGAGCTGTTTCTGGACCCCGGCTCCTTCGAGGAGTGGGACATGTTCGTGGAGCACGGCTGTACCGAGTTCGGTATGGATAAACAGAAGATCCCCGGGGATGGGGTGGTAACCGGTTACGGGACGGTCGGCGGTCGGCTGGTCTTCGTATTCAGCCAGGACTTTACCGTTTTCGGCGGCTCTCTGTCCAAGGCTCACGCGGACAAGATTTGCAAGATTATGGATCACGCAATCAAGGTGGGGGCGCCCGTGGTGGGCCTGAACGACTCCGGGGGTGCGCGGATCCAGGAAGGGGTCGACTCCCTGGCGGGTTATGCCGACGTTTTTCAACGCAATGTGATGGCATCCGGCGTTATCCCCCAGATCTCGATGATCATGGGACCCTGTGCCGGAGGGGCGGTTTATTCGCCTTCCATGACCGATTTCATTTTCATGGTCAAGGATACCTCTTACATGTTCGTCACCGGCCCCGAGGTGGTGAAGACGGTGACCCACGAGACGGTGACTGCCGAGGAACTCGGGGGTGCCAAGACCCACACCCACAAGTCCGGTGTCGCAGACCTGGCATTCGAGAACGATGTGGAGGCACTGTTCATGCTGCGCCGCTTCGTCAATTTCCTGCCCGCAAACAACAGAGAGAAACCCCCCGTCTGGCCGACCACCGATTCGGCCGAACGGATGGTCCCCTCTCTGGATACCCTGGTTCCCGACGATCCCAACAAGCCGTACGATATGAAGGAGCTGATCATCAAGATTGTGGATGACAGAAACTTTTTCGAGTTGCAGAGAGACTATGCGGCAAATATCCTGATCGGCTTCGGTCGTATGGAGGGTTCCACGGTCGGCATCGTGGCCAACCAGCCGATGGTACTGGCGGGTTGTCTCGACATCGATTCTTCCAAGAAAGCGGCGCGTTTCGTCCGTTTCTGCGATGCGTTCAACATCCCGATAGTTACCTTGGTTGACGTACCCGGCTTTCTGCCCGGTACGGCTCAGGAGTACGGCGGCATCATCAAGCACGGCGCCAAGCTGCTCTACGCCTATGCCGAGGCGACGGTGCCGAAGATAACCCTGATTACCCGCAAGGCCTACGGTGGTGCCTACGATGTCATGTCCTCCAAGCACCTCCGGGGCGATGTCAACCTGGCGTGGCCCAGTGCCGAAATCGCGGTGATGGGGTCAAAGGGGGCCGTCGAGATCATTTTTCGCCAGGACATGGCCGATCAGGAAAAGATCGACCTGCGCACCCAGGAGTACAAGGATCGTTTCGCCAATCCCTTCGTCGCCGGAGCCAGAGGTTTCGTGGACGATGTGATACTGCCCCACAGCACCCGCAAACGCATCTGCCGTTCGCTGGCCATGCTGAAGAACAAGCAACTGGAAAACCCCTGGCGTAAACATGGGAATATACCCTTATAGTCTGGTGTTGCCCGTTTGTGGACCTGACTGATTCGCGTTGTTACGCGTTTGTTACCGG
>JAQYVO010000207.1 GCA_030145425.1 Chromatiales bacterium
CCATGGGCCTGCACCGGGATTGACGTATCTATCCTGGGGGTTCCGTCGTAACCGGAGACCGTGGCTACCCGGAGCGTGAAACCGCTCCCCGCAGCGGCCTTGGGGTCGCCGGAGGCTGCGGCATTGTCCAGGATGGGTGAGGTGACCGAGAGTGTTGCCGGGCGAATCGCAAAACTGTCTCCCGAACAGACCTGCACAGGTGTCGCTCCGCCGTTGTCGGTAACACGGCAACCCAGGAACCGGTAGGCGTTGGGTTGGCTCCAGCCGATCGATCCCATATATCCCTGATCGGCGGCTGTAAAGCTCAGGGTTTGGGACGCGACCGTTGAGTAAGTGGCACAAGACCCGGAGGACATGTCCACCAGCTCCACGGCGACCTGGCGATCCCCGTCCGAGGCAAAATCGGTTTCCACCCCGTCGGCGCTGCCGTCGCTGTCCGCGTCGCGCAGGGCTGCCAGGTCAAATACAAAGGCCTGGCCCGCCACACGCGTGAACAGGTGCCCGGTCAGGGGATCCTGCCCCGGGGTCATGCAATTGAACTCGAATGCATCCACAGAGACCACGGGCGGCACCACGCAGGTGCTGATGCTGCCCACCTCTGCCTGCACGGCGGCATCGAAGGTAATCTTGATCTTTTCCTTCGCCTTGCCCTTGCCCTTGCCCTTGCCCTTATCCTTCACCTTGAACTCTCCCGCCGTGACCGCCATGCCCCTAAACTCGACACCCATTTCCATCTCGATGTTTGTATTTCCAAAGGGTGAATAGATCAGCGCCGAAACCTTGGCCTTTTCCATGAGCTTGATGACCACATCGTTATAGGCGTAGATCTGCAGGTCGGCGACGCTGCCCCCCAGGTTCACCTGGCTCTGCTTTCCGAACTCGATCTTCTTATTGGTGTAGATGCGGACAGTTCCCGCAGGCGAAATCAGCAGCTGTGCCTTGTCCTTTAGCTTCAGCTCCCCGATGAAATAGTCTCCCGGCGCGAGAGTTACGGTCGCTTCTTTTTTCACCTCCAGTTTCTCGATCTGGTAAGTCCCGCCCACTGTCGCGAAACTGAAGTCGGCCTTGTCCTCGATCTTGATATCGCGGTAAGTACCCTCCCCCGTGGAACCGCTGCCGTCCCTGGGTATGATGATGTCACTCCCGCCGCCAAAGGAGGGGAAGGCCGACGGATCGAGATCGGGCGGATTGGGAGCGGGCGGTGGATTCACCAGATCACCGTCAGGCTCCAGCGCATTTCCTTTGCCTTTTACCTTGTTGCCGTTTACCTCGAGAATATTGGCAACTTCCTTTGCATCCAGATCGTTCCCGGCAGAGAAGGCGTAACTGGTATCCAGCGGGCCGCAGGCGGCATACGTCTTTGCCGTTGCGAAAACCGAGAAGAGCAGCAGCACAACCAACAGGCCGAAAATCTCCCACCTGGCGCCATGACCGGGGGATGCATCTGGTTTCAGAATGTGCTTTCGGCCGAGCATTAATTAGTATCCGTTCAGAAACACGTGTTTTCCAGAAACCACGTCATCCCGGCGAATGCCGGGATCCAGGGAATCTTGGGAATTCAGTGACTTACTGGATTCCGGCCTTCGCCGGAATGACGAATGATGCTGTTTATGGACGTACACTAATTACCCCTCACCACAGCCATAAGATCACGGGATACATAATCCGGACTGCCGTAGCTCCCCCGGCTGGCATTGACGGCGACACGATACAACCTGTAGCTGCCCGCCCCTTCACTGACCACTGCGGGATCACACTGTTCGACCTGCACGCTGAAACCCTCCACGTCCAGGTTAGAGGGTATCGCTGGACAGCCACCGTTCTCAATCCGGTAGACCGCCCATTCGAGGCCGCTCACCGCCGCGTACCAGGCCCGGGCCGATTGAATCGACATGGAGGTGGTGACGTGCTGGACGGTACTCAACCTGACCATGTATGCGGCCAGCGACGACAGCACCACGAGAATAAAGATGGTTCCCACCAGCCCGATTCCCCGCTGTTTTCCGACGCTGTGATTCATGGCACGTTCGACACGTGGACCTGCTGCTGCAGGGTTATCTGTTCACCCCCGTTCTGGATGCTGATGTTCATACTCAGCAGCCCGTTGCGGGTGAAAGAACCGGGATTGTAGGAAAACTCACAGCTGCTGATCCGGTCGGCCAGCAGTGCATTTTCCGCCGGGTTGCCCAGTCCCGTGATCTCGGCGTGGGTGTCGATGCTCCCCTGGGTCGGACGTATGTTGTAGCCTTGATAGCGCCGGATGCTGCCCTGCCCCAGATCGCAGAGATAGCTGATGGGGGTATCGACGATGTAGAAGCGCTGTTGCGGCGAGGCCGCCGGAAAGGCGGTGTTGCCGGAGGAAAAGAGGGTGTTGTCGAAGTCGATGGTAATGTTGCCGGTGGTGTTCACATTCGTAATAGCGGCGGCGTTGTCCATACCATAGGCATCTGTCCCGATGAGACCCGTATTGTAGACGACCAGGCAATCCGCCAGGCCGTCCCTGCAGTCCCCCGGGTTGGAGCCGGTGCGGATCGATCCGGCACCCTCGAGAAATCCCAGCACCTGCAGACGGGTGTCGTTGTCGGACGGGTCGAAGCTGAGACTCAAGGGATTGTTTTCGGGACGGGCCCGGTAACGACCGCCCGAGGATGTATGCAGAAGCTCCAGGCACTGGCCCCGGGGGCAATCGCCCGAGCCGTCGCTTACCCGGATACTGTTGGGCAGGGACTCACGGATCTCCCGGCTCATTCGCCGCAAAGCGGTATCCGCGATATCCACCAGCTCGGAGCGCCGCAACTGGGCCTGGTAGCTCTCGATCGGTCCCTGGATCATCTGGGACAGGACGTTTGCGAGAGCAGCCGTGATCAAGATCACCACGATCAACTCCACCAGGGTGAATCCTCTTGCAGCCGATACCGCAGTTCTTATCTGCTCCATCTCAGTTCAACCTGTAGGCACCAAGAGGGATGTCGACAGCCGTCGATGCATCATGGGTAACCCGTACGCTGACATAGGTGGCCGGGCTGCCTCCCAAAGTGACACCCGTATCGTCGATGGCCACGCTGACGTTGTAGGTTTCCAGCCCCGGAATCGCCGTGCCGTTCTGGTCACGGGCACCGTCGTCACTGGTACCGTGATAGTCCCAGACGTCATCGAACAGACCCCGGTCCGTTTCACCCGAAACACCATCGGGATCACCGAGGGGGTGCAAGAGGATTTCGTCCATATAAGATTGTGCGATAGCGACCGCCTGTTCCCGGAGCATGGGATCGGCGCTATATCGTGTCGTCTGGGTAATCACCATCAGTATGCCTGTGGCCGCGATACCTAGAATGACGATGGATACGATCAGCTCTATCAGCGTTACACCGGTTTGTCGGGTGGGGATTTTCATGGCCTGCGAACGTAACCGGTTTCGGGCTCGATGAGTATTGAGCCCGAACCTACACTGATGCTGCTTACGAGACCCGTGAGCGCACCCGTAGCAACGTCTCTGGGTCGTCCCGTGGAATCGAAATAGAGATCCAGGTCGGTAACCGTGATGCCGTTCGGAGCATTTCCCGAATAGTCTCCGTTGCCTCCGGGCAGAAACACCGGCTGGTCGAATCCGCCGGCCTTACAGCTGGTTCGTTGTCTGAGCTGGAAACTGCCCGTAGTAAGCATCACGGCGGTATCACACCCCGAGGCCATGGCAAATTTCTGGGCATACCGCAGGGCTGTGGTTACTTCCTC
>JAQYVO010000323.1 GCA_030145425.1 Chromatiales bacterium
CGCACGGCCCCCGCCAGATCCCCATTCAAGGCTTTGCCCCGCCATTCGACCAGACCGGGCTGAATATTTTCCAGCGGCAGTTTGAGGGCTTCAATGGACAACTGCCCCTGATATCGCCTGAGCTGCCCATCCAGGATCACCTCATTTTCCTCCGGCGCGAAGGAACAGGTGCAGTACAGGAGTGTCCCCCCTGGCTTCAGGCTCCGGAACGCGGAATCGAGCAGGCGTTTCTGCTTGCGTGCCGATTCCTTGACCTTCCTGAGGCTCCAATGAGCCCAGCTCCTCTTGTCCCGGGTGGTGAAACGGGCCTCCGATGAGCAGGGTGCATCGAGTAACACCCGATCAAACCGCTCAGGCACCTTGGTGCCGACGGCCCGGCCATCCATCAGGTATCCCTTCACCAGAGTGGCCCCATGGCGTTCCAGGTTGGCCTTAAGCCTGAAGAACCGCCCCTTGACTGATTCCACGGCGGATATCCGCCCGCGGTTTTTCATCATCGCCGCCATCTGCAGCGTCTTGCCCCCGGGGGCAGCTGCCAGATCGAGCACGGTTTCACCGGGCCTGGGATCAAGGGCCATGGGGGCCAGTATGGATGAGAGGCCCTGGATGTAGATACGCCCCTCGCTGAAGGCAGCCGACTCCGTAAGCTGGCGGCGTTGGACGGATTCGATGGAGAACACCCCTTCGCCCCAGGGGACCCGTGTCAACCGGAAACCTTCAGATTCCAGCTCATCCATGAGTAGCTCTTCCGTGGTTCGGAGGCTGTTGACCCGGAAGCTGGTGGGCTTGAGCAGGGAGAAACTCTCCAGACACCCCCCAAACCTGTCGGGAGGTATTATCTCGGCGAGCCTCTGCACGAACAATTCAGGCAGCTGTTCCGTGACTGTCACCCTTTTCAGCCGTCCCGCAGCAGTTCCCTGATCGCCTCGAGGATCCGGCTCGGAGGTGTCCCGTGGGAGATGGATTCCCTCAACCTCCCCTGCCGGTCAATGAGATAGATGTCGGCGGTATGATCCATGGTATAGCTCGTGGTCAACTCCTGCTCTACTTTTTTGTACCCGGCACCGTAGCGTTCGGCAATACCCGCAATCTCCGCCTGATCGCCTGTGATACCCAGAATGTTCGGGTGAAAATACTCGCCGTAGTCCCTCAGCCGGTCGAGGGTGTCGCGTTCCGGGTCCACACTGATAAAAAGACCCTGGACATCAGCAATCTCATCGGGCGAGAGTTCATTAAATGCCAGACCCAGATAACCCAGACTCATGGGGCAGATATCCGGACACCTGGTGTAACCGAAAAACAGCGCCACCACCTTACCCCGCAGGGAATCAAGGGCAACAGGTCCCCGATAGGATTGCAGTGTGAAATCGCCGCCCATCGGCGCTGCGGCCACAACCGGTTCGTCCCGCCGCTCCGCCTGAATATCCGGCGGTTTCGCCGAGGGATCCCACAGGAAGGCTGCCCAGATCAGCGCCAGCAGAAGGACGAGGATGATGCCGTGGGGGAGAAATTTCTGCATGTCAGGCAATCAATGTTTTGGGAGGCCCATGCCCGGCTTGACCGTTATGAATCGAAAAGGGGCCGCCACCAGGCCCTTGCCAGTTCTGGCCAGCACCCTGGCCTCCCATTCCATGGCATCGCGGATACAGACGGGAATCGTCCCGGTGCCGGTATAAATGCCCTCCCCCCGGGGGTCCAGCTTGGACCTGTTGAATCCCATATTCATATCGATGCCCCGAAAATCCACCTCCACACTGCTGGCCTCCAGGCCATCCAGTTTCACCTCCAGTGTCAGTGGCTTGAGCACGGGAATGGTCTCGGGCACGATGGAGAAGCTGATGCGGCCTCCTCCCGGCAGACTCGAAATACAGGGGCCGGCCCGAAGGTCACAGGCCGGATTCGCCGTTGCCGATTCGGCGACATCGGGATTCAGCAGGGGCCACACCCGGTAAATGGCAACGCCGGACAGGGCTGCGAACAGAAAGATCGCGATACCCCACAACAATGTCCTGGATGGGTTCAAACGCACTCTCCAGTGCCGTACCTTAAAAATGCCACCGGCAACATCGATGTTTCATCACGGCAGGTCACTTCTCCTGAAAAGATGATAGCCAAGGACCATGCAGGCGGTGCCGAGAAGCACAGGATAAATCAATGCATAGGCGATGTAACCCGACTGGCCAAAATTATCCATAATCACATAGGCGGACGGCCCCAGCAGCACCAGCTGTGGATCGAACAGCATCATACTCGCGGTGCGAAACACCTGCATCGGGTTGACCAGGGCGATGGCCACCGCGGATTCCGCCGGCAGATGTTCCTGGATCAGCACTCCCAGCAGTATCAGGTCCAGAAACAGCAGCAGGGTCAGCCAGGTAACGAAGGCGGCGCCCTGGGCCACATCCGACGACCGGGCCAGGGTGGATATCAGCATGCCGATGCCGAGAAAACACCAGGCCAGCACCATCAACAGGGCCGTGTAGTAAAAGAAAAGCGCCACCGGCAGTTCCACGCCCTGGATCAAGCCCCAGGCAACGGCACCGAGCATCGCGCCGAACACCGGCAGGAAAACCATGGTGAAGCGCCCCAGGATTTTGCCCCAGAACCAGGCAGCGAGGCTGATGGGCAGGGATAGCAGATACTCGAAGACCCCCGCCTCACGGTCGCCCGCCACCGACCGCACCGTGGTAATGAGCACGAACACCGGCAGGATTGCCATGGTCAGTTGAATGTATGTGAGCAACAGCCGTGAGAGCCCGGTAAATCCCATGATCCGCGATTCAGCGAGCCCGTAGGCAAACAAAAGCACCACCAGGCCGCCGAACACCAGAGTATAGATGAGGAACCATCTGGCCCTCAGGGATTCGATGATGTCTGCGTGGGCGCTTAGCCAAAGATTTTTCATAGA
>JAQYVO010000013.1 GCA_030145425.1 Chromatiales bacterium
AAAACCATGATCATCGGCGCCACTTCGGCGATCGCCCATGCCACGGCCCGCATCTGGGCATCGGACGGCGATGCCCTGTACCTGGTCGCCAGAGACCCGGACAAGCTCGAGGCCATTGCCCGGGATCTCGAGACGAGAGGCGCAGGTCCACTGGAAACCCGGGTCATGGACATGCTGGAGCAACAGCACCATCAGGGGCTTGTCGAGGATGCGGTCGAGCGGCTCCGGGGACTCGATCGGGTGCTGATCGCCCACGGCACCCTGCCCGACCAGAAGGCTTGTGAGGCCTCTCCGGACCACACCCGCAGGGAACTGGAGATCAACTGCCTGAGCACCATCTCCCTGGTCACACGGCTGGCCAACTTTTTCGAGGACCAGGGCTCGGGCACCATCGCCGTGATTACCTCGGTGGCCGGTGATCGGGGCCGGCAAAGCAACTACGTATACGGCGCCGCCAAGGGGGCCCTCTCCCTGTTCCTCCAGGGATTGAGAAACCGGCTTTGTCGGTCCAACGTGCAGGTCCTCACCATTAAACCGGGATTCGTGGACACCCCCATGACCGAGGCGTTTCCCAAGGGCATTCTGTGGGCGCAGCCGGAGCGGGTTGCCGCCGACATCGACAAGGGTATACGCAAGGGCAAGGATGTCATCTACACGCCCTTTTTCTGGCGCTACCTGATGTGGGTTATCAAGGCGATCCCGGAGTCCCTGTTCAAGCGGTTGTCGCTTTAGGCTGTTGGCCGAATGAATTCGGCCCTACAACGGTAATCTACCCGCTTGATCAAAGGTTGTTCTCTGCGTCTCCGCGCCTCTGGATACCATTGGATGTAAACCCTGGCTTACCGAGCAACTGTTGGCCGAATGAATTCGGCCCTACAACGGCAATCTACCCGCTTGGTCAGTAGGGTCGAATTCATTCGACCAATTCGACTCATTAGAACCCCTGATGTAGGGTCGAATTCATTCGACCAATTCGACCAAACCACCCTTCCCCTTTTTCAACCTGAGCGAAACGAATAGTGCCGATGACCGAAATAGCTGGTCACCACCGGTGAGACCACGCCAATCAAGTGTGCAACATCGTTGGCATGCCAGGTGAATCCAATGGCGGGAAACACCAGGTTCGCCAGACCCACGCTGATCACCCAGACCTGAACCAGCGCAACCACATTGACAATGGCAAACCGGACAAGCTCCGAGCGGACACCCCGGCCGCTGGCGTGGAAGACGAAAAGACGCGCCAGCACGTAGGCCATGAGCATGCCCACCAAATAGGCCAGGGCTACCGCAATCTCGAATCCCATATGGAAATTCAAAAGATAACGGCTGGCGAGGTTTACCAGGGCGGCAACACCCCCGGTCAGCGCAAATCGGATGAACTGGTTTTCCGCCAGTTTCTGCAACGCTTTCATATCAATTGCAGTAGTCAGACAGCCTGCGCCATCAGCTTCCCAAGGCGCACGCTCTCGGAAATACCGCGGTCTTCCGGGTAATAGAAACAGGTGTCGGCTATCTGCAGCCCTTTGATCGGGGTCTGGATGGGCGGAATCCGGCTGGCGAAACCCGGCTGGCATATCGGCTGGGCATGCTTCAGTTTTCCCACGTAGCTGGCGATCAGGTCGTTCTCACCGAGGTCCGGGTTGATCCGGCGCAGATAGCCGAAGGCCTCGGTGGTGATGCGCTCCCGGTCCCAGCTGAACTTGGGATGAGTCTGGGGCATGTAGTAGGGCACGTAGACCAGGGTATCGGGCAGAGGCCTCAGATTCGAAAATTCAACGATGCCCGGTATGTCGATCCCGGGTTCGTTTACGTTCAGCCAGAAATGGGGTGTAACCGACCGTTTCAGCCGAAACAGCACACAGACCACACCGATGTTGTCGATGGCGTCGTAGGCAGCCTTCAGCTCATCCGTCAGACCGGGGATCATGCGGCCGACCAGCGGGGTGGGAGTGGTGGAGATGACTGCATCGAACGGCTCGGAACCCTCCCCGGTGCGCACTTCCCTGACCGCCCCGCCATCGATCACCACCTCCTGCACCGGCAGGGACAACCTGATATCGCCCCCCATGGACCGGATTTGCGTGGCCAATGCCGTAACGAGGGTCTCGGACCCTCCCTCAATAAAACCCAACTGCTCCTGGAAAACGGATTTGCGTGAGGTGCCCACCCGCTTGATGCGCGTCCAGATCCAGGCGGCGCTGATATCGTTCACGTATTCATGGAATTTGAGATCGAACAACCGCTTCCAGAGCAGGTTGTAGGTCTCTTCACCCAACTCGGAGACCAGCCACTCCCGGGCATTGCGATGCTCCAGCGGGGTCCAGTCGGTTCGCCGGGTTGCCAGGAACATGCGCACACCGTATCGCAACCGCTGGACCAGGCTGAGTCTGGAAAACTTCAGCAGCGACACCGGGTCGCCCCAGTCATAGTGCTCGCCGTCGATGAAATATCCCATGCTGGTATCCTGCCAGCGCAGTTTGTCACCGATGCCGAGTTCCTTCAGCAGATCAAAGGTGGCCTGATCCGCCTTGCAGATGAAATGGTAGTAGCGTTCGATGCTCAGACCCTGGAAGTCGAAATGGGCCGCCATGCCCCCGGGACGATCGTCCGCCTCATAGACGGTCACGCTGTGCCCCGCCTTCAATGCATGGTAGGCGGCCGCAAGGCCCATGACGCCAGATCCGATAACGGCGACCCTGCCGGGCTTCACCATCAGAACTCCAGCACCACATCCCCGTAACGGGGATCATTGAAGGTCTCATCGAAGGCCCGATCAAGGGGGGTCTGCTCCACGCCGAATATACCCGGCCAGTCGATGACATCAAACTCCTCGACGATCACCAGCGCCTCCAGCTGACGCGTGGTAAAAGGCGGGTCGCGGTCGAACAGGGCATAGATCCGCAGCAGCCACCAGAAGAGCTTGTAGGGTATTTTGAAAATGTGCGCCTTCGACCCGGTAACGTCCCTGATCGAGCGCATCATGTCGATGTAGTCGATCTTCTCCAGGCCCGAGATGTCGTAAACCGGGCCATCGGGCGGCTCCTCCAGGCAGGCCATGATGATATTGCAGAAATCCTTGGCATAGAGGGGCTGGCGCATGAAGCGGCCGTCACCGGGCACCGGATACAAAGGCACCTTTTTCATGAACCGGGCCAGCCAACCCAGGTGCTTGCGGTCGAACCAGCCGAACATGAGCGTGGGACGCAGAATCACATGGGGGATGGGACATTCCAGGACCAGCTTTTCCTGGGCCGCCTTGGTCCTTGTGTAAAAATCATCCGCCTGCGACCTGACCACCGAGGAGCTGACGTGCACCAGGTACCGCACACCTCCGGCCCGGGC
>JAQYVO010000030.1 GCA_030145425.1 Chromatiales bacterium
TAACGAAATAAATTCCTTTTCTTTCATACCGCTTAGGTGTCAGAATAGGAACAGGAATCTGCCATTCCCCGACTAATCTATCCTGATGCCGGGGAATAAAGTTCCAACCGCCCAATGAGAATGGGACGGCGCCTCGCCCAGAAACCCGCGAGGTGGCTGGGTATTCTCAAGCATTAAAATACTGCTCAAGAAACCTGGTCGACTGCCGTTAGGTAAAACGTGATAAATATTCACCACGGATAGAACAGGTTGAATGGCATGAGTACGATAAATCCCCAAAACCTCGGGTCACTCGGACAGCGCATGCGCTTCATGAGAGTGCAGAAGAGTTGGACGCAGGAACAACTGGCCGCCAGGGCCGGAACCAACCAGGCCGTTATTCAGAAAATTGAAAACGGAAAGAGCTTACGCCCCAGAAAGATCGACACCATCGCATCCGTACTGGAAGTCAGCCCCGCATGGCTGATGTTCGGTGACGAATCCGGCTCGAATCTTACCGGCGACGCACAGGATGTGGCTGATGCATGGAACAGGCTCCCTGAGCCCCACCGATCCAGAATTCGCCAGGAAATACTGAATCTCGTCGCTGCCTGATCAGGGCGGAATAAGACAACCGGACCGCACCCCAGCAGTGGGGTGGTGGTCCGTTTTTTGTGTAGCTAACCGGTTTTCGTTCAGAGATACGTGTTTCCCGGAAACCACGTCATCCCGGCTGTAGGGTCGAATTTATTCGACCATCGGTGTCAGGCCGAATGAATTCGGCCCTACGAAAAACGAATCATCCCGGCCTTCGCCGATGACGGAAGTCGGTAGACCTGTAGGGTCGAATTCATTCGACCGGGATAACTAGAAAACGGGCAATACCCTCAGAAAAAAGGTCTTGAGATAGGCCGTTTCCGGCATCGCCGGATGCACCGGATGGTCCGCTGACTGCCCACCCTTCTCCAGCAGCTGCAGGCTCCTGTCCACATGCCTCGAGGCCTGCTGCACCACCTGCAACAAACGCTCGTCGCTCATATGGTAAGAACAGGACGAGGTGATAAGCATGCCATCTTTGGACAGCACCTGAAGCGCCAGCTGGTTGAGCCGCCGGTATGCCAGTTCCCCCTCCTTGATATCCTTGCGGCGTTTGATAAAAGCCGGCGGATCCAGTATCACCAGATCAAAGCGCTCATCGGCCGCGCGCAGCTCCCTCAAGGCATCGAAGGCATCACCCTGCAACCCGGCAACCTTCTCCGCAACCCCGTTGCGTGACGCATTCGAAGCCACCGAATCCAGCGCGCTCTCCGACGCATCCACGCAATACACCTCCGAGGCCCCGCGGACAGCGGCCTGCACGCCCCAGGCACCCACATAGCTGCAGACATCCAGCACCCGTCTGTCCTTTACATAGGCGGTCATGCGGGCCCGGTTGGCCGCCTGGTCGAAATACCAGCCGGTCTTCTGTCCGCCGCTGGCCGGAACCTGGAATCCGACCCCCTGCTCCTCCAGCTCCAGGACCTCAGGCCATCCTCCCAGCGCGTCTTCCTGGTACCGCTCCAGGCCTTCGGCCTCCCGTATCGGGGTGTCGTTGCGGAACAGTACGCCGACGGGATGCAACACCTTACGGACCGCGGCCAGAATCTCCTCTTTCATCCGCTCCATGCCGGCCGTGTTTATCTGGATCACCAGGTAATCGCCAAAACGATCGATCACCAGCCCGGGCAACCCGTCGCTCTCCCCGAACACCAACCGGTAGAAGGGTGACGCAAACAGACGCTGTCGCAGACTCAGTGCGACATTGAGCCTGTGGACCAGCAGGGCGGAGCTCAAAGGGTGCTTGCGGTCGCGGCTCACCACCCGGGCACAGATCAACGAATGGGGATTGACATACCCGGAGCCCAGCCATTTGCCCTGATGTGAGAGAATATCCGCCGGCTGGCCCGGCTCAAGGGTCTTGAGCGGTGTCTTGTCCGTATTGATTTCGTTGCTGTAAACCCAGCAATGGCCGAATCGCAGACGACGATCCTCGTCTTTTTTGAGTTGGAGTGGAGTAGAATTCATGGGGCAGGTTTCCGCAATGCTGTTATCTATGGCGAAGCATAGAGAAACGAAACCGACGGGGCTACCGATAATGAGACATTGATGATCTACAGACAACTCATCCCAATGGCCGGACTGCTCTTGTATCTGGGTATCGCCGCTGCCGCAGAGCCTGACAAACCGCCGGTCAACGTCACCACCACCCGCCTGGAACAGCTGTTGTTCATTCCCGAGTACTCGGCCCCCGCAACCACGCTCAGCCTGAACGACAGCCAGATCCATGCCGAGACATCCGGCCGCATCCTGGCCCTGCCGGTCAGGGTGGGGGACCGGGTCGAGCAGGGGCAACTGCTGGGTGAGCTGGACTGTCGCAGCAACCGTATCACACAAAACAGGGCCAGCGCCTCGGTGAGGGCGGCGAAGTCACGCGTGACGTTCGCCTCGCGTCAGATCGAGCGCTCCGAATCACTCAAACGGGAAAGAAACATCTCCGAAGAGCTCTACAACCAGCGCGAGACCGACCTGAAAACCACGACCGAGGAACTCACCGGGCTGGAATCCGCAATGGAAGCGGCCCAGCTGGAAGTGGAGCGTTGCCGGATACTGGCGCCCTTTACCGGGATCCTGGCGGAACGGCTGGCCAGTGAAGGCGAGTGGATCGCGAAAGGACAACCGCTGGTCAGGCTGATCGACAGCGAGCGGCTGGAGGTGTCGGCCCAGGTCTCGGTGGACAGACTGGCGTCCCTGGAAGCCGCCCCGACGTTCGAGCTTGTGACAAACCAGGATAGCTTCGCCCTGACGCCCAGGCGCTTCGTCGCCTTCGTGGACAGCCGCGGCCGCAACCGCGAGGTACGGCTGGATTTCAGCGGTCCCCGGGCACTGCCGGGCACCACCGGACGCCTGGTGTGGCACGCCGGTCGCGGTCATGTACCCGCGGATATGCCGGTGCGCCGGGATGGCCTGCTGGGATTGATCCTGGCGGAGGGTGACAAGGCGCGTTTTCTGCCGCTTCCCCATGCCCTGGAGGGTCACCCGGTTGTTGTCGATCTGCCGGTGGATACCCTTATAGTGGTCGAAGGACGCCAGGCCCTGAAAGACGGCGACGCCATCCGGGTAACCGAAAAAGAACCTTCCAGGTAATCTGGTGACCGTCCAGATACAGCGTATTCCAGGATCCACGTCATCCCGGCGAAGGCCGGGATCCAGGGAATACAGCGACATACTGGATTCCGGCCTTCGCCGGAATGACGGAATACGCTGTTTCTGGACGGGCACAAATCTAGAATTCCCCTCAATGCCTCCGACAACTGCGCTTCTCTGATCAAAATGCTGGAAAAAATTTTCCAAAACCATGTGTTGGCGAACCTGACCTTTACCCTGGTGCTGGCGATGGGCGCGCTCTCCTACATGCTGATGCCCCGGCAACAGGACCCCAGCGTAAATTTCAACTGGATCCAGATCACCACG
>JAQYVO010000079.1 GCA_030145425.1 Chromatiales bacterium
GCCAAGGAACCGGTCGCCGACTTCGAGGATGTCAAACTGGCCTCCTCGGACAGCCTGTTCCTGGCAGGTCCCTGGTCGAGCATCCATCAGCTGCAGTCCCAGACTCACGATTTCGTGGTGATGGAAGTTCCCACCGAACACGCTGAGGTAGTCCCTTCCTATAAACGCCTGTGGGTATCACTCGGGATCCTCGTCGCCATGGTCGCGCTCACGCTGTTCAACGTGGTCCCCCTGGTGGCGGCGGTGATTATGGCGGCCCTCGCCGCCGTGTTCACCCGTTGTCTGACGATGGAGGACGCCTACCGTTCGATCCACTGGAGCAGCATTGTTCTCATCGCGGGCATGCTGCCCCTCGCGGATGCGCTGAATAAAACCGGGGGAACCAGCTTCATCGTCGATTTGCTTATGTCCGCGGTGGGAGACGCCGCCAGCCCTTACATGATGATGAGCCTGATATTCCTGCTCACAGCGGCCCTCGGACTGGTGCTGTCGAACACCGCCGCGGCGGTTCTGGTCGCACCCATCGCCATCCATACCGCCGCGATACTCGATGTCTCACCTTATCCGTTTGCGGTGGCTGTCGTTATTGCCGCATCCGCTGCCTATGCCACACCCATATCCACACCGGTGGTAACGCTGGTGGTCGACCCCGGCCGTTACAAGTTTTCGGATTTCGTCAAGGTAGGCACACCGTTGTTATTTCTGACCTATCTGGTCACCTTGGTCGTCGCACCCTTGATCTTCCCGTTTCACCCCTCATAAACTGACGGCTGTTTCAAGACAAGGGGTCTGCAATGCTGAAAAAAATCAAAAACTTCTTCGACGAACGGCTCATACCGGGTGCCGTATCGGGAGATCTGGACACGGAGCATGTGCTCCGTCTTGCGATCGGGGCCCTGCTCCTGGAAATGACCCACATGGACGGGGAGGTATGGCCCGAGCAGCGTAAGGCTGTGGAAGAGGCGGTGCTCGACCATTTCGACCTGGAGGAAGACGAGGCGAGGGAACTGCTGGAACTGGCCGATGCGGAACGTGCCGATTCCACCGATTATTTTCAGTTTACCTCTCTCATCAACGATGCCTACACCCAGGACGATAAGATCAGGCTCGTGGAACTTCTGTGGCAAATCGCCTACGCGAACGAATCCCTGCACAGATACGAAGAGCACATGGTTCGAAAGATCGCGGATCTTCTACATGTCTCCCATAAGGCTTTTATGGTGGCCAAGTTCAAGGCCAGGGGAGATGATTGAATTGGGTAAGTCAACATTCCCCACTAAAACGCATTCCATCTATCAGCGGAAATGTAGGGTCGAATTCATTCGACCGACACTTGAGCTTTTGGCCGAATGAATTCGGCCCTACAAGGGTAGTCTACCTACCTGATTAGGGAAGGAGCCCATTTTTTTAACTGCTGCTTTTCCGAAGAAATCCCGTGTCTGAAACGGGGCCGTCCCAAACCTCATCTCACCCACACGCAGCGCACGTTTCAGGACGAAGTCGAACATCAGGGGATTATGCCGGCGAATGGCCGAGAGCACTTCGACCTCGGGTTCCTTTATGTACCCTTCCCGCACCAGTAGTTTCAGGGAGAACAATGGCAGTATGCCCGGCAAGGGATAGTCCGAGCCATTCAGCAGGCGCGGATGCCACTGAATGTTTTTGATCAGTTCTTCCAGAACGGGCACGGCGCGGTTGATCTGAGTAACCGCCGAGATATCGCCGAACAACAGGCCCTCGTAACGGGGCTCCTGCATCATCCGGGCGAAAAGTTCAAAGTTGGATACACCGGGTCCATCCGGCCCGATATCCAGATCGATACCGCTGCCCAATGAAGCGCAGTGGGCAACGATAACGCGCACACCCAGATTCAGAGGGCGGCGCAGGCGTAGCGGATTTCCGTAATCCTCCGTGTTGCCTCCCTGCACGGCAAGCTCGGTACCAGCGTGAATCAATAACGGGATGTCGAGCGTTGCGGCTGCCTCGTAAAAGGGATCGCAAAGCGGCGAGCCGGGATCCATGCCCTGGGCGGCGGGCAGCCATTTGACGGCACGGGCACCATTGCGGGCGGCCTCTTGCAGTGCTGCAACAGCATTGCGTCGATAGGGATGGATGGATGCAATCCACTCGAAGCGGCTGGGGTATTGCTTCGCAATCGCGGCGGCATAGGCATCCGGGGTGTAAAAAGCGCTGGCCTCCAGTTGGCGCTCACCGGCCTCGTCATAATGGTAGTCGAATGCGAGCAGCATGAGCTTGGCACCGGCTGGCATTTGATCCTGCACCCAGATCAGACGTTCGATGAATTGGCGATCCGCCCGGTCCATGTCGAAGGTACAACTCCCGTTCATATAGAACTCCCGCTGCAGCCACTGGATCGGATACTCCAGGCTTTCCATCTGCGGGTTGATCCATGCCCCGGTTCCACCGTCGCCGATCCCGATGAGATGCACGTGACAGTCCCAGAACCGGCTGGGATCGACCCCGTCCCAGGCAGACCGGACCAACGGGTGGTCTAGCAACGCTTTGGGCAGAGGCTCTTCGGGACAGGGATTGAGAAACCCGTCTTCCGGCCAGTATCTGAGACCGACTCCGGTAAGTCCGACGGCGGTTAACCCAAGTAAAACATTCCGACGATTCATACCCAACTCAACCAATATCCCGGTCCCATAAGACGGGAACCAAACAAATCCATTAATGATTGCAGGGTCATGATTTCAATCCAATAAGATTACAGCTACTATTCCATCGACGTGATATTGAAGGAGCTCTGATATTATCGCTGAAAACTGACAGACCTGTCTGCCCTGAGCCAGGCTTCACGAACGAGAGAGTCTTTGACCATGCCAATATACCACTGCACAAAGCGTTTAACTGTACCGTCGCTGCTTATTCTGGCATCGATGATCATCGCCTGCAGCGAACCTCCCCCACCGCTCAGTGAAACGGTGCGGGCAATCAGGACCGTCACCGTCAGCGAACCGGCATCCGGGAAGATGCGCCGGTTCTCGGGTATTGTTGAGGCCGCAACCACCTCCAGCATCAGCTTCGAGGTGCCTGGCAATGTACAGGAGGTGAAGGTGGATGTGGGCGATTCCGTATCCAGGGGCCAAGTGCTGGCCCGATTGGATGAGAGCAGGTTCCAATTGAACCTGGATGCGGCCAATGCGACCGTTGGAAGGGCCGAGGCCGAACTCGCCGACGCACGCAGAGAATGGAATCGCCTCCGGCTGGTCGTCGAACAAAGCCCGGGACTCATCAGCGAACAGGCACTGGACCAGGCCAAAACCAACTATGAGACGGCACGGAAGAACCTGGGCTACAACAGCTCGCGGTTGAATCTGGCAAAGCGTGATCTTGAAAGAACCGTACTGCGTGCGCCCTTCGACGCAGTTATCGCGAGCCGCCAGGTGGATGCGTTCCAGGAGGTGAATCGGGGGCAGAAGCTCTTTGACCTACACGTCGAAGACGCCATGGAGGCGGCGATCAGCATCCCGGAATCCGAGATCAAGCGGGTTTACCTGGGCCTCCCCGGTGAAGTCCGCTTCCCGGCTTTCCCGGGACAGATCCACCAGGCCGTTGTCACAGAAGTCAGCAGGTCGGCCG
Source organism: Chromatiales bacterium (assembly GCA_030145425.1). Taxonomy (GTDB): domain Bacteria; phylum Pseudomonadota; class Gammaproteobacteria; order Chromatiales; family Chromatiaceae; genus JAHEHQ01. Next base: position 3,604 of record JAQYVO010000079.1, read on the forward strand.
GCGCCGCCAACGCCTTCCCGATCAGGCTCACCATTGTGGCGGAAAACTCGAGGATCCGGCCGGGCCTGACAGCCGAGGTAACCCTGATACTGGGGGGCGAAAATGAAGAAACCGCCTACCTGATTCCTATCGGTGCCCTTGTACCCCGAGGCAGTGAGGCAGAAGGCTATGTCTATGTGTTTGACGATGCAACATCCACGGTAAAAATGACCGCCATCGAGCACGGCAGCATTCGCGACAACAATATCGTCGTGAACAGCGGACTGACTGCCGGTGATATCGTAGCCACTGCCGGGGTGAGCTTTCTCAGGGACGGCCAGCAAGTCCGTTTGATGGGACAGTAAGAGGATGGCGAAAACAGAATCGTCGTACGCTACCCATTCCGTGCCGACCGAATAGCCGCACGTTCACACCGGAACGAGAACCACGACCATGTCATTTATCACCCGATTTTCGCTCGACACCAATCGGCTGACCGTTGTTTTTATTGCCTCCATCATCATCATTGGCCTGATTCAGTTCTTTGACTTCCCGCGCCAGGAAGACCCGCCGATCGTGATACGCGAAGTCGTCGTCACGGCGTTCTTCCCCGGCATGAAGCCCGAGGAGATGGAGGAACTCGTCACCCGCCGCCTGGAAGCCAGGCTGCGCACCCTGCCCGAGCTCGACGACATCTGGTCGGATTCACGGCATGGGGTATCCATCATCCATGCCGAGACCCGGGACGATTTCGATGACCTGGATCTGATATGGCAGCGGGTCCGCAACAGAATGTCTGACATAAGGCCGGAGCTTCCCGCGGGGACCATCGGGCCCTTTGTCAATGACGAGTTCGGGCTGACGGCCGTAGCGACCATCGCCCTGTGGAGCGAAGGCTTTTCCTTGTCGGAAATGCGCGTCACCGCACGGGATATGCGCGACCGCCTTTATGAACTTCCCGGCATTCGGAAGATCCAGCTTTTCGGTGTGCATGAAGAGCAGGTGTTTCTCAAATTCTCGGCTGCCAGGCTTGCCCAGTTTGGCATCACCGTCGGAGAAATCATCAATACGCTGGAGGAGCAGAACGTCGTCATGCCTGGTGGCCAGGTGGACGCGGCGGAGCAGAACGTTGTCGTGAACCCCACCGGCAATTTTCGCAACGTCAGCGACATAGAAAACGTCGAGTTCACGATACCGGAGACCCAGCAGACCATACGCCTCAGGGATATCCTGAGTGTTGAACGCGGGTACGCCGACCCGCCCCGGGATCTGGCTTACTTCAACGGCAAGCGGTCGATCGTAATCAGCGTCTCCATCATGCCCGGCGTCAATTCAGTCGCATTCGGCGAGCAGCTGACCGAGAAAATAGAAGCCTTGGAATCTCAGCTGCCCATCGGCTATGTGATGGAGTATGCGACCTTTCAGCCCGATCTGGTGCAGGCCGCCGTGGATGGCGGTCTCGCCAATGTATATTCGACCATCGTTATCGTGCTCGTCGTGGTCATGGTCTTTCTCGGTATACGTACCGGCCTCATCGTCGGCACTTTTGTGCCATTGACCATGCTCATGGGCATCATTGTGATGAATTTTTTCGGCATCGAGTTCGAGCGCGTATCCATCGCCTCCTCGATCATTGCCCTGGGCATGCTGGTCGACAACGGCATCGTAATCGCCGAGGAGATCCGCGGCCGCCTGGAACGGGGAGAGGAGCGTCGAAAGGCCTGTATCGAAACCGGCAGCACCCTGTCTATCCCACTCCTTACATCCTCCCTGACGACCATCCTCGCCTTTCTGCCCATGCTCCTGCTGGACGGCCAGACAGGGGAATACTCATTTTCCCTGCCGATGGTTGTCACGATATTGCTGCTCTCCTCCTGGTTCCTTTCCATGTACGTGACGCCGGCGATGTGTTTCTGGTTCATGAAAGTGAAGCCGGCGGGAGATGTCTTCGCATCTGGAGGTTCCGGTTCGAACCCGACACCGCCGGTCGGCGAGAAAGACCCATACTCCGGAAACTTCTACAGAGTTTACCGGGGTCTGCTGGAAAGTCTGTTGAGAGTTCGTGTCATCGTGATAGCAGCTGCCGTGGCGGCGGTCATCCTGGGTGGATTCACTGCAACCCAGCTGGTAAGGGAATTTTTCGGGCCCAGTACCGACCGCAATCAGTTTCTGGTGTATGTGGACCTTCCGGCGGGTTACGGCATTGAAAGCACCGATGACACGGTGCAGCGCCTGAATGCCTGGCTCGCTGATAAGGCGGTCAACCCGGAAGTCACCACTACCGTATCCTATGTGGGATCGGGAGGTCCCAGGTTCTTCCTGGTCCTGTCCCCGGTCCAGCCCAATCCTCACGTGGCATTTCTTGTGATCAGCACCGAAACGGCCGAACAGGTTCCGACCGTGATGCAGCGCCTGAGAAAACAGTTTCTCACCGCGTTTCCGGAGGCCGCCGGGCGCGTAAAGCAAATGTGGCTGGGTGCTGCCGAACCGGGCTTTGTGGAGGTGCGTCTCCTGGGACCGGACGCGGAGTACCTGTATGAGAAGGGCAACCAGTTGATAGACGGATTGCGGGCCATGCCGGGCACGCTGGATGTGCGCCATAACTGGGAGAACAAAGTACCGAAGGCCCGGGTGGTGGTCGATCAGGTGCGCGCCCGCCGGGCGGGCGTCAGTTCCCGGGACGTCGCGCTTTCCCTGCAGGCACATATGGATGGTCTGGAGATAACCGAATACCGCGAAGGGGACCTCGCGATCCCAGTCCTCGCAAAATCATTCGAAGATCACCGCACGGGGCTTGGCGATCTCTGGAACGTAAAGGTCACGTCCCGCAGCACCGGGGAGATCATACCCCTGACCCAGATTGCGGACATCGAGGTCGAGTCGGACTTTTATCGGATATCCCGGCGCAATCAGGAGCGTTGCCTGACGGTGGAGTTGAAACACGAAATCCTGCTGGCACCGGAACTCCTTGCCGCCACCCTGCCGTTGATCGATGAACTGAACCTGGCGCCGGATTATCGCTGGGAGGTCGGCGGCGAGTTGGAGCAAAGCGCCGAGACCGTGGGAAATCTGATGGTCTGGCTGCCGATATGTATTTTCGGGATCCTGGTGCTGCTCATCTGGCAATTCAATTCCTTCCGAAGACCGCTGATCATATTCATAACCATACCGCTCGCTTTCACGGGCGGTTTTATCGGGTTGTTTCTTACCGGGGCGTCCTTCGACTTCTTTGCCATCCTGGGGATGCTGAGCCTTGCCGGCGTAATCATCAACAACGGGATCGTGTTGATCGACAGGATCGACTCTGACAGAACCCAGGGGGGCGATCCCTACGCCGCCGTCATAAGCGCGGCGCTTTCCCGTTTCCGGCCCATACTGATGACCACCGTCACGACAGTGTTCGGTTTGATGCCGCTCATCCTTTCCGTGGATCCCCTTTTTTACTCCATGGCCGTCGTCCTTGCCTTCGGGCTGATATTTGGGACTGTCCTGACACTTGGGGTGGTTCCGGTGCTCTATTCTGTATTGTTCCGAATCAAACAGGCCCAATAGTGCGAACAGGATTGAAGGTTGAGAGCAACAAGTAGTATTTCAAAATAGCGGAAAGCCGCGAGGGATATCGATGGAGTTCACTCTTTACTTCCTGGAGTTGTTTTTCAAAGATCTTCTTTATGCGAGTCCAATTGTTGTCTTTCTCATCGTGTTGATCTGTGTCATTGGCCTTATCATCGGAAGAATCGAGGGATGGTCGAGATCGGATGCCTTGTACCATGCATTCATAAATGCGACCACAGTGGGATATGGCGATTTCCCCCCCACTAAAAGACGCTCCAAAACGCTGGCAATCCTGCTCGCGTTCATCGGGCTGATCTTCACCGGCATTGTCGTGGCAATAGCAATACATGCCGCGGACTATGCATTTGGAATGGTCTATGGGACCGGTGGGTTTCTGGAGAGGATTCGGCATTAGCCCCGGTTGATGCGGTTCGCTATGCTCACCACATCAATCCCTGTGTTTATAAGGCGGTAGGGTTTGCAGGCGCGTGTCAGGCACTCCCTTTCCAACCGTGAAATGGTAAAGACACTGCCATCGGCTGTCCTGAATACCGAACAGATCGTGCATCGCGTCATCGAAGTAACAACCGATACCCGTACCCTGAATGCCTGCCGCTTCCGCTTCCAGATAGAGCACATGGCCCAGCATGCCGGCCTCCCAGAACAACCGGCGATAGTACCAGGCGCCTGTTTCGATAACCCGATCGAAATCAGCCAGCATACCCAGGCTGAATGCACCATCCGCAGCTATTTCCTGATGACAGGAGATAGCCCGTGCCGCCTGTCGGGCATCACCTTCGAGCAGTTGGAAAAAAGGGAGATGCGCCGGACAATCTGCCGGCTTCCGCCAGTCTAATTCATCGCGTAGCAGTGCTTTCCGCAGGCCATTCTCTGCTGATCTGTCCCTTGTCAGTATGTACAGACCGGCTTCGAGTCCGGTGACCCGGTGAATGAACAGCAACATATGGATATGCGGTGGATAGGGCCAGGCATCCCAAGGTACTGTATCTGACCTCGGTAACAGGGTATCCAACAGCCGGTAAAAAGCTTCGGATGTCATGGCGGTACTGCCGTCACAGGCCTGCATACTGCGACGCTGGCGAATCAATGTCGTTGCCTTGAGTTCACATGGGATGTCACGCAGTGGAGGCCAGTCGCCCTCGCTGTTCGTGTGCGATTCCGGATGTGTGGCATTTTTTTTGGTTGCTGCGGCAACCTCGGCAATGACAGGCCAGTCATATTGCGGATTGGCACTTAGCAGGTTTGCCTTGCCCTGCCACTTGGCTTTCTGTGACAGAGAGATAAGTTCGGCGGGTTCCGCGGCAGAATTCTCTTCCGGTGTCACCCACAGGATCAACTCAGGGTCTTCTGGCTCGGCTTGTGCGTAGTCTTCGGATCGATCCAGACCCAAGATCCGGGCAATCTGCTCATCTCCCCAGTTTGAGAGCAGTCGAACCTGCCAACCCAGTGCAGCCGCCGCGTAGCGTATCGCTGCAAGGGCATGGCCCGTGTCGTGCTGACAGTAACGAAATGCACGTTCACCGTACTTCCATGCCTCACGCCAGTGAATCGAAGACAAGCCTATCAGTAAACCCCCGGAGATTGGCAAAGAACAGGCACAACGTTGCTCCAGGCCGTGATTGAAGCTCTGGTAGTGATAGACACCACCCCGCAGCCCTTCCATGTCACCGCAGACGACATAGCCTTCGGTTGGATGCAGGTTGCCGCTCGAGGGATTACAGCGCAGCGCCCAACGTGATCCGTCATACTGTTTCCAGGCCGATATCCCCAGAGACAGCTCCAGAAGGACCGCGATATTGTCACGGTTTAGCGGTCGCTCCGGTGCCTGTTGGGAGACATAGATATCCTTGTACAGGGAGGGCAGGCCGTCCGCCAGCAAAGGCAGTGTAATGTGTTCTGCCCCGGTAAAGCGTCGGAAGGGATCAGGCTGCGACGCCCAATCCAAACCATGGGGGCCTGCGGCATAGCGCTTCATATGGTGTTTGGTGCGCTGATGGTATCTGCGCACGATATCGCGATCATCTTGATCCATACCGCTGGTGTCAGACCTTTTCATGGACAATGTCATTGCTCCTCAGCCTAACGATGCACTCGGATAAGGCAAAATCATATCAGCTACGACATGGCAATGGCGGCTGTTGGCCGAATGAATTCGGCCCTACAAAGGTAATTCACCCGCTTTATCATGGATGGTGGTCTGATTAGGGTCGACAAGAGCCGATAGCGCCGCATCATGGAACCGCCCACTATAGGGGAACGCTGGTAATATCTATAAAGTGGACGTTAAGATTGCGTAATCCTATAAAGGGATCCGACGGTTTCGAACTCTGTATTTGAAGATGAAAGCGAATTTCCGCATCAGCCGGGTATGCCGAAGGGCGACTAGCCCAGGCCGGTTTAACTGACCGAGCGATGAGTACATACATCAAACGTCATTCTAACAAGGGACGCTTCCTATGGGCTATCGTCCTGCTCGCAGCCTTAGGTGGTGTGGGAGGCTATTTCTATTTGTATCCGGAATCACTACCCGAATGGGCAGCAAAGACTTCTATTGGGCGGGATTTGCAGACCACAACCGTTTACAAGTGGCAGGATGCATCGGGAGCCTGGCAAGTCAGTGATCAACCGCCTCCAGCAGGGACAGAGTATCAATTAGAAAAATATACTCGTGACACCAACGTGTTGCCTATACCGCCGAAACTGCAGCGTTGATTCTCCCAGGGTTGGTGACAGAGAACTATTCTGCAGACATACCGGTCACCGAATCCTATAGCCAGAACTGGCCATAATTCGGCCTTCACATTCCATGGAAGAACCCTAACAGGGCGAACTATAGCGGTGTAGCAATCGTGTAGGTTTTTGGAAGTGATTCTTAATTGTCTGAGGATCGATATAGACATCCATGGGCAGGTAATCGCGGTTCTCTTCCCGGTCCAACTTTTCTGATTCCTCGAGAGAATACGCAGTCCGGTTCGCATGGGCATTACTGCTACGGGTGATGGGATTCTGCGTAATGCGGGTCATTATCCTGATCCTCTTCGTCTTTAGTAGATTGATAGATTCTGCGAAAAATGTTTTAACGAATACTTGCTGTATCGCCAGGTTATGAATAAGGGAAACTCTCACCTTGTCGTCATTTGAAGATAAAAACTTTATTGAGCTACCATCTGGTAACTAATTTTTCAGACTATATTGAGAGCAACTCGGCAATTTACAGGAAAGCGCAGCAAGCCGGGAGAATCGAAATCCTGAAATCATGAGGGGCTGTTCCAGTATCAAATCCCATAGCACGACGGCATCGATTACTGCCTGTGCCTCATCCCGCGGTTTCCCACCTCGCGGCTTCTCAGACACCTGCCCATTGAGCTGTGTAAACTGACAGGCCTGCGCTTGGGGGGCAGGCATCTGACAACCCTCAACCTGACGTGAACACCCAATCGTAAAACTGATTGGAACGTCCGCTTCCAGCATGCTTAACGACATTTCAATAGATTTATCAGATATCTTGCATCTCTCATATCTCTCATATTAAATTTTGAGACACTGACCCGGGATGTTTTGGATGGCAGATATGCCAGGAAAGGATGTTATGTTATAACATCATCAAGACCATGCGAAATCTGACCCTGATCATAATGTTGCTCGTTCCCGGGCTGGGCAATGCAGAGCCTCTGCGGGTATTTGTGAGTGTGCTTCCCCTGAAAACCTTTGTGGAAAAGATCGGTGGAAATCATGTCGCCGTGCATGCCATGGTCCGGTCGGGTTACAGCCCTCACACCTATGCCCCCACACCACGGCAGATAACAGCGCTAGCGAATACAGATTTATATATAACCACGGGGGTAACCTTCGAAAAAGCCTGGGTGAAGCGCATTCGGGCAGCCAATCCCGGCATGCGGACGGTGGAAGCCGATGCAGGCATCGACATGCGGCTTATCGGAAAGCATGGGCACTTTCACGGAGAAAGAAGCAGCGGGCATCAAGATGTATCGGGGCATGACCCCCACATCTGGACCAGTCCGCCTCTGGCCAAACAGATGGTGAGAAACATCCGTGACGCACTCAGTGCCCTGGACCCTGCGAACAGCCCGGTGTACGCACGCAATACCGATGCCCTGGTGTCCGAACTGGGTCGACTCGACCAGGATCTCCGGGACCAGTTTAAAAACCTGGCCAATCGGAAGTTCATGGTGTTTCATCCCGCGTGGGGATACTTTGCCGACACCTACGGACTTATCCAGATACCGATCGAGAAAGAAGGCAAGGAGCCAGGCGCCCGCGCACTCACCCTGCTGATCGGGCAGGCAAAGCGCGAACATGTGAAAGTGATTTTCGTCCAGCCCCAGTTCGACAGAAAATCGGCAACCCAGGTGGCGCGTGCCATTAATGGCCGCGTGGTCGCCATCGATCCACTTTCGCCGGATTACGAGAACAATCTGCGCAGGGTAGCAAAACTGATAGTTGAGGCGGGCCATCTTTGAACGAGATACAGAAATTGATCGAGCTTAAGGGTGTATTCTTTTCCTACGGGGGCGTACCCGTACTGGAAAAGGTGGATCTGCAGATTCAGGAAGGTGAGTTCCTCGGCATCGTCGGCCCGAACGCCGGTGGCAAAAGCACCCTGCTCAAGTTGATACTCGGCCTGCTCGAGCCACAATCCGGCCACATTCGCGTGTTGGGAAAACGCCCCAAAGAGGCCCGGCAACAGCTCGGCTATGTGCCTCAGTACCCGAATTTCCCCAGAGATTTTCCGATTACGGTGGAACAGGCGGTGATGATCGGCCGACTGGGCGTGCGCTCGCGCCACAGCCCGTTTGGCAATCTGTACCCGGGCAGATACAACAGGACAGACCGATTGGCGGCCCGACAGGCTTTGGCGGAGGTGGAGGCCGATAACCTTGCCGACCGCCAGATCGGCAGTCTCTCAGGCGGTCAACTGCAGCGCATGCTGCTTGCCCGGGCACTGGTCGTCGAACCCAGCATTCTGATCCTCGACGAACCGACGGCTAATATCGACCAGCGGCTGGAAAGCGACATCTTCGATCTGCTGAAGCGCTTGAACGAGCGTATGTCGATCCTGGTCGTCTCACATGATATCGGCTTCGTTTCCGGCTATGTGACACGGGTTGCCTGCATCAATCGCACTCTGGTCTGCCATCATGCCGATGCCATCGATGGCCAGGTGATTCAGGAACTCTACGGGGAGAACGTGCACATGGTAGTGCACCAGCACTAATGAACGAGTTTTTTGCAGCGCTTACTCAGCATGGGTTTCTGCAGTCTGCCGTCGTGGCCGGGCTGCTGGCGAGCATCGGTTGCGGCGTTATGGGCACCTATGTGGTGGTCAAACGCATCGCCTTTCTGGCCGGCGGCATCGCACACTCGGTGCTGGGCGGTATGGGTGCGGCAGTCTATTACGGGTTCGATCCCCTGGCAGGCGCACTCATCGCCGCCATCATATCGGCGTTGTTGATCGGTTCGGTCAGACTTCAATGGCAGGCCCAGGAAGACACCATGATCGGGGCACTCTGGGCAATCGGCATGGCGGTGGGCATCCTGTTCATTGCCAAGACGCCGGGCTATCAGACAGACCTGATGAGTTATCTGTTCGGCAACATTCTGCTGGTCCCGGAAAAGAGCCTATGGTTCATGGCCGCGCTGGATGCGCTGCTTCTGATCATCGTCGGCACCTATCACCGTCAGTTCCTCGCCGTGGTTTTCGACGAGGAGTTTGCCCGGCTGCGCGGTATCCCCGTCACCTTTTTCTATCTGCTCCTGCTTGTGATGGTTGCCATCACCGTGGTGCTGCTGATCCAGGTGGTTGGCTTGATACTGGTGTTGGCGTTGCTGACACTGCCTGCCGCCGTCGCCGGGCACTATGTCCATTCTCTGGGGCGCATGATGTTGTTGGCGACCCTTCTCGGCAGCACCGTCAGCCTCTCCGGGCTGGCGCTGTCCTATGGACCGGATCTTCCCGCAGGCCCCACTATCATTTTGCTGGCGGGGGCGGTCTATGTGATCTCCGCACTTGCCACGCGCGCTGTTGCCCGGCGCAAAGTACGTGCTTCCTTACCTGCCTCCGCAAACAGGAGATGAGGAGCGTGAACAAGAAAAAACTTACGGAAGTCCTGTGCGGTGCGGAACAACTGTGCCGAAAACGGGGGGTGCGACTCACGGCCCGGCGCCGCACGGTGTTTGAACTGCTTTGTGCTTCCGACAAACCTCTCAGCGCTTACAAGATACTCGACCGCATGCGAGTCGCAGCCCGGAATCCCGCGCCGCCCACGGTATACCGGGCCCTCGATTTTCTCCTGGAGCAGGGCCTGGTCCACAAACTCGAAAGCCTGCATGCCTTTGTCGGCTGCACGCATCCCGAGCACCCCCATTCCAGCCAGTTTCTGATCTGCGGTGATTGCGGTGAAGTAAGCGAAATGGAAAACGAGGCCATCTTACAAAGTCTGCAGACGGCGGAAAGGGCAACGGGATTCAAGACCCGTCACCCGGTGGTGGAACTCCTGGGCACCTGTGCCCAGTGTGCGGAAAAACATCAATCAGGTTGATCTGCATTTCCCCCGCTTCAATCTGGGGCCTGGGCGGATCAGAAGTAGTGGCGAATGCCCAGTCCCAGCCTCGGTCCTTCCTTGACATCATAGGAAAGCGTGCCGGCGGTCTTGGCAAATGAATCCTGATCGATGCGTTCCCCGTCCAGGTACTCGACATAAACACGGGTGCGCTTCGAGAAGTTGTATTGATAACCCAGCCCCCAATAATCGCCGTCACCGTCTTGGCGGGTCTGAGAGTAGAGGGCGCGTACCAGGTGGTTGCCAAAGTAGCCTTCACCCAGGATCGACCATTCCGACAAATCGGCGGTCGTCGATGAAGTGGTGCTGGACTTCAGGGGTACCTTGCCGTTTTCATACACACCAACAAGCTTGAAATGTGTCCATCTGTAGCTGCCGGAGACCCCGGTCATTTGGTATTGGCCTGTGGGCTGTGAACCCACGGGACTACCCCCGGCTTTTGGCCTGTCCAGGTAGCCAACACCCAATAAAAGCGGTCCGTTTTCATAGTTCAGGCCCAGGTTCCATCCGTCGACTCCCTTTTTCTTTTTAGTCACATCGACATTGTTCTTCTCGTCGATCTCCAGAAGTACGGCACCGGAGAAGCCGTTCCAGTTGGGGGACTTATAGGCAATGGAATTACCGGTACGGGTGGTGCCCAGGTTTTGCACATTGTCACCACTCAGATTGAAGACGTCGACCTGGTTCACCGCGTTGTAGTAGGGCGTCCACTGGCGGCCCAGGGTGCCCGTACCCCAGTTGCCGCTGAGGCCAACGTAGGCCAGGCGGTTGCGGAATACCGACTGATCAGGCTCTGCGGCATAGGCGCCGCCTTCGGCGCCCTCGAAGGCCCACTCAGCCTGGAAAAGAGCCTTGAGCCCGCCGCCCAGATCCTCGGAGCCTTTCACGCCGATACGACTGGTCTGATTCTTGACGTCCCAGCCATCGGCTACTTTTGTCTTGGCACCTTTGGCACCGTTGGTAACCGTGTATTCGTCAAAATCGTCGTTTTCGAGAGCGATATCAAGACGGCCGTAGAGCGTCGTCTCTGCCGATGCTGCCAGGGGTGTCGCAACCGTTGAAGCGATAAGTGCTGACAAAAGTTTCCTGTTCATTTCGGGTCAACTCCAGTTTGTTACCAGCATCACCATGAAAAACAGCAGGAATAGCCGGGGAATGTTGTGTGGAAAATCTGTGGCAGTTTATAACATAAATCCTGTTCAGGTCCCGCGGGATGCGAAAGCAATGACGGCCTGACCAAGGGATAATCCACCGTCGTTGGCAGGTGTTGTTTCCGGCGAAAGCACACGAAGCCCCTGGTTGCGCATCAGGTGGCTGATGCGTTCCAGCAGCAGGCGATTCTGGAACACACCGCCGCTTAGAACGACGGTCTGCAATTCATGATGACCACACAAACGGCCTGCGGTCCGGGCGACTGCGGAGGCCACGCCATGATGAAAACGGGCCGCGATAATTTCCGGCGCAACCCCTTCTCCGAGGTCCCTTAACAAGGCAGACCAGAGAGGCCCCCAACTTAAACATGTTCCATGCAGTTCAAATCCATATGCGAAATCCGACTGCTGTCCGAAACAGGGGGCGGCCAGTGCCTCCAGTTCAACAGCGGCCTGTCCCTCGTAACCCGCCGACTCCCGGCATAGCCCCACTGACGCCGCCACCGCATCAAACAAACGACCCGCCGAAGAGGCGGTTGGGCTGTTCAATCCCTTCGATGCCATTGTCTGCAGTGTCGCCAGGGGCTGGCTTTTCAGATAACGGATTATTTCCAGATCCCCATACTGTTCGCAGACCCGGTCCCAATCCATTCCGAACAATAGGTGGGCAAAGGTGTTGCGCCAGGGCTCCCGCATGGCCTGTGCGCCGCCCAGCATGGGTATCGGCTCAAAATACGCGACACGTTCGAACCCGCGGTAGTCCGCTATAAGGAACTCGCCGCCCCAGATGGTACCGTCCGTGCCGAGGCCCAGGCCATCTAGGGCTACGCCCAGCACCTTCCCG
>JAQYVO010000103.1 GCA_030145425.1 Chromatiales bacterium
TCGCTTCCGGTTACTCCCCACCCCGCCTCATGACGACGCAGTTACCTTCGGCTACCAGGCTGTGGTATACCTGGACTCGGACTTCCACCGTGCTGATGTAATGCCCTCACGGGCGTACTAGGGTCGAATTCATTCGACCAATGCTTGAGGAAAGAGTGACCACCTTGTTTCCAATGGTAATTATGATGGCTGTTGGCCGAATGAATTCGGCCCTACAACGGTAATCTACCCACTTGATCAGGGGAACAGCCGTTCATTCAATGTCTCCCGGACGATGCACGATGGCGTGGCGTAAACCCTCCGTCCAGGGGACCTGGAGTGTGAAAATCTCCACGCCGGCACCCCCGCTTTTCATTGCCTCGACCTCTTCTGCGGGAACCCTGCCCTTCATGGCCAGCAGACAACCGGAGGTTGCGACGAGGTGGGAGGTCAGTTTCCTCATCTTACCCATGCCGGCGAAGGCGCGCGACACAACAGTGTCGAACCGGGGGCTTGGATGATAGTCCTCCGCGCGGATGCGAACCACTTCGATATTATCCAGGTTCAACTCTGTCTTAACCTGGCACAGGAAGCGGGTCTTCTTGCCGTTGGAGTCCAGCAGGGTAAAGCGGCGCCGGGGACTGGCAATGGCCAGCGGAATGCCGGGCAGGCCGGCACCGGACCCCACATCGAGTATGCACTGCCCCTGCAACAGGTGGAGGATGGAAAGGGAGTCCAGGATCTGTCTGGACACCACCTGGTCCGGGTCGTTGATCGCCGTGAGATTGAACGCCCGGTTCCACTTCATCATCAGTGCCAGATAATCCAGCAGCAGCACCTGACGCGTTTCATCCAGCGCAATGCCCATCCGGGACAGGCCCTCCGCCAACTGCTCGGCCTGGGTCATCAGGCCGACTTGCGCTTGAGATGGATCAGCAGCAGGGAGATGGCCGCCGGCGTAACACCGGGTATCCTGCCCGCCTGACCGAGTGTCGCCGGCCTGCTCCTGGCAAGTTTTTCCTGTACCTCGGCGGAGAGTCCGCGGACTTTATCGTAGTCGAAATGATCCGGGAGCGTTACGGACTCGCTGGCGCGCTGGCGGTCGATCTCGATCTGCTGGCGTTGAATGTAGCCGGCATACCTGGCCTGTATCTGGAGCTGTTCCGCCACCTTCGGGTCCTGCACCTCCGGACCCAGGCCGGGCAGGCTGGACAGCCCCTGGTAACTGACCTCCGGCCTGACCAGCAGATCCAGGGCCCGGGTCTCCCGGGAGATGGAAGTCCCCAGCTTGAGCTCCGCCTGTTCCGCAATCGGTGTGCCCGGATGGATCCAGATATCCCGAAGTCGCTGGCGCTCCCGCTCGATAGCCTCCCGCTTGGTCTCGAAGGCCCGCCAGCGATCGTCCGGAACCAGACCCAGTTTCCGACCATGCCCGGTCAGACGCAGATCCGCATTGTCCTCCCGCAGCAGCAGGCGGTATTCCGCACGGCTGGTGAACATCCGGTAGGGTTCGGCGGTGCCCTTGGTGATGAGGTCGTCCACCAGCACGCCCAGGTACGCCTCGTCTCGGCGGGGGTACCAGGCTTCGCGGTCCCGTACCTGAAGCGCGGCGTTGAGTCCGGCCAGCAATCCCTGGGCGGCCGCCTCCTCATAGCCGGTGGTGCCGTTGATCTGCCCCGCGAAATACAGGCCCTGAATGCAGGTCGTCTCCAGGCTTGGGCGCAGATCCCTGGGATCGAAGAAATCGTACTCGATGGCATAACCCGGGCGCGTGATGCGGGCCGTCTCGAAGCCCCGCATGGATCTCACAAATTGGTACTGGATATCGAAGGGCAGGGAGGTGGAGATGCCGTTGGGATAGATCTCGTTGCTGTCGAGGCCCTCCGGCTCGATGAAAATCTGGTGCGAATCCTTGTCGGCGAAGCGCACCACCTTGTCTTCGATTGACGGACAGTACCGCGGCCCAACCCCCTCGATGACGCCGGTAAACATGGGCGAACGGGAAAGTCCGGTGCGGATGATCTCGTGGGTGCCGCCATTGGTGTGCGTGATGTGGCAGCTCACCTGGGCGGGATGCTCGTCTGCAGAACCCATAAAAGAAAACACCGGGACCGGGTCGTCGCCGGGCTGCTCCTGAAGATCCGAATAGTCGATACTGCGGCTGTCTATGCGTGGGGGCGTGCCGGTCTTGAGCCGTTCTACTCGAAACGGCAGTTCCCTCAGTCGCCGCGCCAGGGCGTTGGCCGGCGGGTCGCCGGCACGTCCGCCTTCGTAATTGCTCAGGCCGATGTGTATGCGCCCGCCGAGAAAGGTGCCGGTAGTCAGCACCACCGTGCGTGCCCGGAACTCCAGCCCCATGCGTGTGACCACACCGCAAACCCGTTCACCTTCCACTATCAAATCGTCGACAGCCTGCTGAAACAGTTCCAGATTCGGCTGGTTCTCCAGCCCATGGCGTATCGCAGCCTTGTAGAGCTGACGATCGGCCTGGGCGCGGGTGGCCCGAACCGCCGGCCCTTTGCGGGCGTTGAGGGTTCGGAACTGAATCCCGGCCCGGTCGGTGGCATGGGCCATCAGCCCGCCCAGGGCATCCACCTCCCTGACCAGGTGTCCCTTGCCGATACCGCCGATCGCCGGGTTGCAGCTCATCTGGCCCAGGGTCTCGATATTGTGGGTGAGCAGCAGCGTTCGGACGCCCATGCGCGCGGCGGCCAGCGCCGCCTCTGTCCCTGCATGGCCGCCTCCCACCACAATCACATCATAGGTTTCGGTTTGAAACATGGGCATCATTTTAGCCGGGCGGGTCCCGGCTTGTCGCCATTGCGCATAATTTCAATGGGGTCAGACTCGATTGATCGTAAATCTGATCAATCGAGTCTGACCCCATTGAAATTACCTACGCCGGAAAAAGAGGCTCAGCAGCGCCATCAGCGAGGTGCCGATGATCAACAGGAAAGAGATGGCATTGATCACCGGCGTGCTGCCGTCTCGTACCTGCAGATAGAGATTGACCGGCAAGGTCGTATCCGAGCCGACCAGAAACAGGGTGGTGTTGAAGTTTTCAAAGCTCATCAGGAAGGCCACGGCGCCGGCGCCGATGAGTGCCGGCCGGAGAAATGGCAACACGATCAGCCATATGACCTGAAGGCGCCCCGCGCCCAGATTCAACGCCGCCTCCTCCAGAGAAGTATCGAATTTTTTCAGTCTTGCCGATACCACCAGCAGCACGAAGGTGGTAATGAAGGAGAATTGGCCCAGCACCACCAACCAGAAACTGGGTCGCAGCAGTTCAACGTCCAGACCGAACCGCTCCTCCAGAAGCAGACCGGCGCCGTTGGCCGTCAGCAGGATGGAGATGCCGAGGATCACACCGGGTATCACCAGGGGCGCCAGTGCCAGGAAGTACAGGCCCTCCCGAAAGCGAAAACGCTCCTGCTCAAAAAGAAATGCCCCCATGGTGCCCACCACCAGAGAGAGCAGGGAGACGAAAAACGCCGTCTGAAAACTTACCCAGATACTGGTCAGGTTGGCCTGATCCCGGAATATGCCCACCCGATCCCGGGTTTCGGCAGTAAACCAGTCCAGGGTAAAGCCCTTCCAGGGCAGGGCGGGAAAATCCGAATCGTTGAACGCCAGCACACAGGTAACCAGTAGCGGCGCGAACAGGAACAGATAAAACAGCACAATGTAGAGACCGAAGCCGAAACTGTAGCTCCGGTTCGAGGGCAGGGACCGGATCATGTCAGCGTCCTCCCCAGGGTCTGCCGGCTCAGCTTCAGGCCGATCCAGATGAATGCCGAGGAGAGCAAAAGAAGAAGAAAACCAAACGCCGCGCCCTGGTTCCAATTGAAGCTGGCGATGAATTCGTTATAGATCTGTTCCGTGAACCAGAGCGAGTTCTTGCCGCCCAAGAGATTGGGCGTCAGATAGTTCCCCAGGGTGAGCATGAAGACCACGATGGAACCCGATGTGATGCCGGGGGCGATGTAGGGGATCACCACCCGAAAAAAAATGGTGAACCTGGAAGCCCCGAGATCATGGGCGGCCTCGATGAGGCTGTCGTCCATCCCTTCGAGGGACGAGATCAACGGCACCGCCATGAACAGCATGGAAGTATAGACCAGGCCCATGATCATGGTCGCGTCATTGTAGAGAAACTCCACCGGGCGATCGAGCAGGCCAAGGCTGAGCAGGAAGTGATTGATCACACCGCTCTCCCGCAACAGGATCATCCACCCGTAAACCCTTACCAGTTCACTGACCCAGAAGGGCATCAGGAGCAGGATCAACAGAAGGCCGCCGTAGCGGACCCGGGCAACCTTGGTGATGTAGAAGGCAACGGGGAAAGTCACCACAAAGGTGAGAAAGGTCACCAGCAGCGCATAGACGGCGGTACGCGCAAAGGTCAGCCAGTAGATGCTGTCGCCAAAGAAGTTGATATAGTTTGCCAGGGTCCACACCGGCTCGCCCAGGTCGTCCTCCCCGCGAAACGACATCACCAGCAGGTCGATATGGGGAATGACGATCAACAGCAGCAACCACAGCAGCACGGGCACCAGAAAGAGGTAGAGGCCCAGCCTGCCGCCCCGGCTCATAGCGTCATTCCGGGTAGCATCCGCAGGCATCCGGGTGCACACCCGCCTCAATCCTGTCCCCCTTCCGGATATGGGCGAACTCCCGGTTCTGGGGCAGGGCGACGATAAGTTCCGGACCGGTACCGTCGATGGATGCCAGAACCTTGGTGTTGGAGCCGTCGAACAGCAGGCTCCTGATCTCCAGACTGAACCGGTTGATGTCTTCGAGCCCCGGGTCGGGTTCCAGCATCACCGATTCGGGGCGTATATAGAGCTTGCAGCGGTCACCCGACACGGGCTGCATCAGGCTCGCCCGCATAACCGGACCGCCGGTGACGCGAACCCGGGCGGTCATATCCTGTTGCTGTTCAATGCTCGCCTCCAGGATATTGTTCTCACCCACGAAACCCGCGACGAAACGACTCACGGGACTGGCATAAAGACCTTGCGGTGTGTCTATCTGCTCGAACCCGCCCTCGTTCATTACCGCCACGCGGTCCGACATCACCAGGGCCTCGGACTGATCATGGGTGATGTAGATGAACGTGGTCCCCTCCCGGGCCTGAAGCTGCTTGAGTTCTATCTTCATCTGCTCACGCAGTTTCAGATCGAGCGCCCCCAGGGGTTCGTCGAGCAGCAGTATGGAAGGTTCAAGCACCAGCGCCCGAGCGATGGCCACCCGCTGTTTCTGCCCACCGGAGAGTTGGGCAATGGGCTTGCCGCCGTAGCCTTCCAGCCCGATCCGCTCCAGCATCGATGCCACCCGGCGCCTGATATCCGCACCCGGCAGGCGTCGGCGCCTCAGCCCGAAGGCGATATTGGCGGCCACATCCATGGTGGGGAACAACGCCAGGTTCTGGAACACCAGGTTCACAGGGCGACGATTGGGCGGGATACCGGCCATGTCTTCACCGCGTATTCGAACAGTCCCGGAAGTCGGTTCCAGGAATCCGGCGATCATGCGCAGCAGGGTGGTCTTGCCGCAGCCCGAGGGACCCAGAATGGAAAAGAAGCTCCCTTCCTCCACCTCCAGATCCACCTCGTCCACGGCTATGAAATCATCAAAGTGCCGGGTGAGACTTTCGATCTGAAGTACTGGGGGCATGACAATGGGGACCGGGGGGTCAATCCGTGGCGCTCAATCCGATTAGGTGAATGGCAGGTCGGATTGAGTTTGAGGGGACACGCCGTGAATACATCCCTGTAGGCTCGACAGCCGCATCCCTGCGGCTGACGGTCCCCTCAAATTCAACCCGACCCGCCTCCACCAGCATGGGCGGTACATTCAAGTAGTAATCCAATTTAGCAGTGATAACCTGGGCAACCGCTTTTCAGGTTTCGAGAATCACC
>JAQYVO010000107.1 GCA_030145425.1 Chromatiales bacterium
TCGCTTCCGGTTACTCCCCACCCCGCCTCATGACGACGCAGTTACCTTCGGCTACCAGGCTGTGGTATACCTGGACTCGGACTTCCACCGTGCTGATGTAATGCCCTCACGGGCGTACTAGGGTCGAATTCATTCGACCAAGGCAGGCTGTTGGCCGAATGAATTCGGCCCTACAACTGCGATCTACCCGCTTGATCAGCCTGAGAAGAGGGACGTAGGGTCGAATTCATTCGACCAAGGCAGGCTGTTGGCCGAATGAATTCGGCCCTACGACGGCAATCTACCCGCTTGATCAGGGGAAGAGGCGTTTTTTCCTCCGCTAAAACAGATCCATCTGTTCGGCGGTAATGTGTTCAAAACTTTCGTCCAGAAAATAAAGAATACCGTCGGCGGCCGGTGCCAGCTGTCGTTCCAAATAGTGCCGATAGTCCAGGGGACTGGTGGTGTTGTCCAGGGGCTCCGGACCGTTAAGGGTTACGCAGTACTTCACCCAGCGGCTCTTCAGCCCGGACTTTCTGGCCGCCTGAACGTGGGGCGGGATATTGCGTTGGTAGCTGTCAAGGGGACGGCGCAGGCGCTTTCGGTAGACCAGCTGATCATCCAGTTCCCCACGCTTGAGCTGTTCGGTGATCTCCATGATGTAGGATCGATAGGGTTTGTTGAAAAAGATCCTGCGGTAGAGTTCCTGCTGAAAACTGCGGGCGAGGGGTGTCCAGTCGCTCCGCACACTCTCCAGCCCCTTGAACACAATGCTGAAATCGCCGGCGGCAGTCCGAACCGTACCCGCATAACGTTTCTTGCTTCCGGTTAATGAGCCGCGGATTGTCGGCATGAGAAATCTGATGAAATGGGTCTCGAACTCGACTTCAAGGAACGACGCGGTTCGAAACTCTCTTTGTATCCTGTCACGCCACCATGCATTGAGATTGCGCGCCAGCCCATGTCCTTTTTCAATCGCCTGTTCCTCTTCGAGTCCCGAACCCAGATGCACGAACAAGGAGTCGGTGTCACCGTAGATGACCCGGTGCCCCTGACTTTCCAGCCAGTCCCGGCTCTCGGTGATGATCTGATGTCCACGCCGGGTGATGCTGCTGGCAAGACCGGGATTGTAAAAACGGCAGCCGTTTGAACCCAGTACACCATAAAACGAGTTCATGATGATTTTGATCGCCTGGGAAAGCGGCCTGTTGTTCACCTGCTTGGCAACATCCCTTTTTTCCCATAGGTCCGCAATGATGCCCGGAAGAATGGTTTCGTCCCGGGAAAAACCGGCGTCGAGAAAACCCGGTATCGGGTCGGTCCCGGGCCTGGCCATGCCCAGGGGGTCGATATGGAAGGTTCGGATGATACTTGGATAAAGGCTCTTGAAATCAAGAACCAGAACGTTGTCGTAGAGTCCCGGCTGTGAATCCATGACATAGCCGCCGGGGCTGGTCGTATCGAAATGCTGATCACCGACGTCGTGGGCAACGGCTCCCCGCCTGTGCAACCGGGGCAAATAGAGATTGTCGAAGGCAGCGACGGATCCACCCTGACGCCCCAGAGAGAGGCCTGTCATTAGGGCCTTCTGGGTGGCGAAATCTATCAGTTCCGTATGCCGGAAAATCTCTTCCACGAGCCGGCAGTCCTCCAGGTTGTAGGCTGCCAGGGCAGGCCTGTTCTCCAGAAACAGGCGCCGGATCTCTTCTACACGCCCTTCCTGGTTCTCAATCAGCTTGCCTTTGCCAAGCAGTTTGCCCGCGACATGGTTCAAAGAAAAACTTTCGAACGACCAGAATGCGGCGCGCAGATTATCGATGCCGTCCAGCACCACCCGTCCCGGGATGGACGCTATCCGGTTCTGTCCCGTTTGCTGTGGCGCCAGGACAGCCGCCGTCTCCCCGCCGCGCCCGAGTCTAAAAGGTATTCGATGGTGCCCACAGCGCCTGCCTATGTATTCGAGATCGAAATTAATGACATTCCATCCCAGAATCAGATCAGGATCCAGTGCGGAAATCCGATCGAACAGCCCCAGCAGTAGTGTGAGTTCATCTGGAAACCAGCGTATCGGAAGATCAGAAGGCCACTGTGCCCCGATGCCCTGCATCAGGATCTCTTCCGTGCCTTGTCCACAATAGGCGATGGAAAGAATTTCCCCTTCCAGCCCGTCGGTTTCGATATCCAGGCTGAGATAGCTGAACGCCGGTTTACAGGCCGATGGAGACAGCCTTGGATTGTTCAGCTCTCTGTATCCCGACCGGTTAGCCATATGCCCGGCAGCGGAAAGCGGAGCAGTGATAAAACGCTCCATGAGATATCTGTCAGCGGGTTTGATGTCGGATTCGTACAACATCAGGCCTGATTCGGACGCCACAGCACGCAGTCGCTGTAAATGACGCTGCTGAGAAAAATAGAGCCCGTCTACCGGTTGGTCATGCAGGTCGGTGAGTTCCAGGGGCTTGCGTTCAATCTGGAAATCCGGTTGAAATCCCGGTGGCAGTCTGTCTTCCCTGGCAATGAAACAGACGGCCTGTTGTCCAGTAGCAGATATCTTTACCGGTCCCTCCCGGGTGTGGATCCAGAATGTCAGATCCACCCCCTCCGGTGTATCCCGCCAATGCCGGGTCAGAAGAAACCCGGAGAGCTCAACCATTTACCGAAGGTGCTGTAGGGGACATCTCGCTCAAAGGCAATGTCCATGAATTCCCCGGATCCCGACGGATGGCCAGTAATCTCTCAGGTGATCACATCCGGCTTGATCCGCCCGGTATGTCCCTCGACATCGGCTATCTGCAGCGCCAGGACAACCAGTGGCGCCATCACATCAGCGGTCTCCAGATCCTGTTTCTCCGGATTGGCCTCGAAGCGCTCCAGGTATATCCGCAGCGTGGCTCCGACCGTTCCTGTGCCCGAGAGCCGATAGATGATACGGGACCCCCCGGCCAGCCCGATGCGAATACCTTGGTTTTTAGAGACACTACCGTCCACCGGATCGGTGTACGCGAAGTCATCAGCATATTCGATCCCGAATCCGTTCCGTGTCTCACCCGGCAGATCCGGAACACGGGAGCGCAGGCTGCTCATCAGCGCCTCTGCCGAATCGCTGTCCACCCCCTCATAATCGTATCTCGTGTAATAATTGCGGCCAAAGCGGAGCCAGTGATCCTTCAAAATTCTGGAGACCGACTGCTGTTTCACGGCCATCAGATTCAGCCAAAAAAGAACCGCCCAAAGCCCGTCTTTCTCCCTCACGTGATCGGATCCCGTGCCGAAACTTTCTTCTCCGCAAATGGCTATTTTTCCGGCATCCAGAAGATTGCCGAAGAATTTCCAGCCGGTGGGTGTCTCATAGCATTCGATACCCAGCTCATCGGCCACCCGATCCGCCGCCTGACTGGTGGGCATGGACCGGGCGATACCCGGGATTCCGTTCCGGTAGCCGGGGATAAGATGGGCGTTGGCAGCCAGCACGGCAAGACTGTCGCTGGGCGTCACGTAAAAGTTCTTTCCAAGAATCATGTTGCGATCGCCGTCCCCATCAGAGGCAGCAGCAAGATCCACCGGATCATATCCGTGGGTCAGTTCCACCAGTTCATGGGCATGCACCAGGTTGGGGTCCGGGTGCCCGCCGCCGAAATCCTCTTTCGGGATTCCGTTGATCACGGTTCCGGGCTCCGCACCCAATATCCGCTCCAGGATTTCTTTGGCATAGGGGCCGGTAATGGCATGCATGGCATCGAAGCGCATCTGAAATATGCCGGAGTTGAAAAGCTGGTGTATGGCATCGAAATCGAAAATCTCCCGCATCAGAGCGGCGTAATCGGCTACCGGATCAATGACCTCGATCTGTGTCTCCCCGAGAGATCGGGTGCCAATCCGGTCGATATCGACGTCGGGCGTCCTGGTTGTTCGATAAGCGTCGATGACCTGGGTACGTTCGAAGATCGCCTCCGTCACCTTCTCCGGTGCGGGGCCGCCATTGGGTACATTGAACTTGATTCCAAAATCTTCGTCGGGCCCGCCGGGATTGTGGCTGGCCGACAGGATGATGCCCCCCTGGGCCTTGGACTTCCGGATGACGCAGGAGGCGGCGGGGGTAGAGAGCAGGCCGCCCTGACCCACAAGGATCCTGGAAACGCCGTTGGCGGCCGCCATACGTAGAATGATCTGGACCGCCTCCCGGTTGTAGTAGCGACCGTCACCGCCCAGCACCAGGATGCCGCCCGTAAGCTCCTTTTGGGTATCGAAAATGGACTGAACAAAATTTTCCAGATAATGGGGTTCCTGGAAAACACGGACCTTTTTCCTCAATCCGGAGGTACCGGGACGCTGATCCGAGAAGGGCTGGGACTTGATCTGTTCAATGCTCATGAGATGGCTTCTGGGGCTGTGATTTTGGTAAAAAACACTAATTCAAACACAGGGCGGCACTGGATGCGAGTACCAAGCATTTTGGGAGGCGTGACATCGCAAGCAACCACAAAATGTGTAAATTACTTTCGTTTATATATATAACATATTGTTATTACTTTGATTATTTTAATTCACAAGCTGTAAGAAAGGGCGGGCGGGAAAGGGGCTGCTGATAGGCCGGGGGAAATCCTTGCCACGGAGCAAAGCAGATTCGGGCCCATCCGTTGATAGTTACAGCCCGCCGGCACGGCAACCGGGCAATGCGGATAATCCTGGAGGTGCTGAAAGCTCATCACAGGGATACTTGAATTAGATGACATTGTCCCCATTATCCGTGGTCTATTTGTGCTGATGTCAATCAGCAGGGTTTAGAGATAAAGGTATTGGGAGGCAATAAGGGTCATGACAGTCGACGCTCACAAAGAAACGATGGAATTCCAGGCAGAGGTCAGCCAGGTTCTCCACCTGGTGATCAGATCACTCTACAGCAACAAGGAAATCTTCCTGCGGGAACTGATATCCAATGCGTCTGATGCCGCCGAAAAACTCCGATTCGAGGCATTGACCGACGACGCACTATACGAGAATGATCCTGATCTGCGTATACGACTGTCGGTCGATAAGGACAGAAAAACTATTACCATTTCCGATAACGGCATCGGTATGAGCCGCCAGGAAGTCGGCGATACCATCGGCACCATAGCAAGTTCCGGCACCCGCAAATTCTTAGAGTCCATCAGTGGTGAAGAGGCGCAGGACAATCAGCTCATAGGGCAGTTTGGTGTCGGCTTCTATTCCGCCTTTATAGTGGCGGACAAGGTAACGCTTGAGACACGCCGGGCAGGGCTGAGCACTGAACACGGTGTTCGCTGGGAATCCAGCGGTGAAGGTTCTTACTCCATCGAAACCCTAGAGAAAGCGGACCGGGGAACTGTCATCACACTCCATCTGCGCGAAGATTCCATTGAATTTTCAGAGCCGTTTCGTCTGAGCGGCATTATCGGGAAATTTTCAGATCACATCTCCATCCCCATTGAAATGCTCAATGAACCTATGCCTGGCAGCGAGGGGGAGGGCGAGGAAGAAGAGAAGGAAGAGAAAAAAGCACCCGAGTGGGAGCAGATCAACAAGGGTACCGCGTTGTGGATGCGCAACAAGTCGGATATCAATGAAGAGGAATACAACGAATTCTATAAACATATAGGGCATGATTTCGAAGGCCCGCTGGCCCATATCCACAACCGGGTTGAGGGCAGCAATGAATACACCTCGCTGCTGTTCATTCCGTCCCGGGCACCTTTCGATTTGTGGGATCGTGAGCAAAAACATGGAGTCAAACTCTACGTAAAGCGCGTGTTCATCATGGATGAGGCGGACAAGTTGATGCCGCATTATCTAAGATTTGTAAAGGGTGTCGTGGATTCCGATGATCTTCCCTTGAACGTATCCCGGGAATTGCTGCAGCACGACAAAAAGATTGACACAATCAGGTCGGCGAACGTCAAGCGGGTGCTGGGGCTGCTCGATAAGTTGTCTAAGAATGATACCGAAAAGTACCAGACGTTCTGGAAACAGTTCGGTAACGTTCTAAAGGAAGGTCCTGCCGAGGATTTCGGCAACAAGGAACAGATTGCCGGTCTGCTCCGTTTCGCCACCTCAAAATCCGATGGAGCGGATCAAACTGTTTCGCTGGATGAATACATCGAGCGAATGCAGGAAAAGCAGGAAAAGATCTACTATATAACCGGCGAAAATAATGCAGCCGCGTTGCACAGCCCTCATCTGGAGATATTCAGGAAAAAGGATGTAGAAGTGTTACTCCTTTCCGACAAGGTGGACGAGTGGCTCGTATCGCATCTCAGCGACTACAAGGAGAAACACCTTCAGTCGGTGGCCAAGGGCCAGCTTGATCTGGGAGAATTGGAAGACAAGGAAAGCCAGGAGCAAAAGGAGCAGGCGAAAGAAGAACACAAAGGCTTGGTAGAGCGTATCACCAAGGCCCTGGGCGACAATGTCAAGGAGGTGCGTATAAGCAGTCGTCTGACCGAGTCGCCGGCCTGTCTGGTTGTGGGAGACTACGACATGAGCGCCAATCTCCAGCGCGTTCTGAAACAGATGGGACAGGCTGCACCGCCCACACAACCCATATTGGAGGTCAATCCCGATCACCCGCTGGTTAAAAAAATGGACCAGGAGCAGGATGAAGCGCTGTTCGATGAACTGGCTGCAATTCTGTTTGATCAGGCGACACTGGCCGAGGGTGGGCAGCTCGAAGATCCCGCTGCATTCGTTCACAGGCTGAACAAGCTGATGCTGAGTTTTACATCCTGATATCGAATCTGAATTGGGTGGCATCCATAAGCAGGCTGTATCCGGACATTTAGAGGCTCGAATGGCGAACCGGGGGCGTATGTGGCAGACTCCCCGGCTGATGCTTTTATTCAACAATGAGGAACTCTCAGATGCGCGTTATTCTGCTCGGCGGCCCTGGGGCCGGCAAAGGGACCCAAGCCAACTACGTCAAAGAAAAATATCAGATTCCCCAGATTTCCACCGGCGATATGCTGCGTGCCCATGTCAAGGCGGGTTCGGAACTGGGTGTGGCGGCCAAGAAAATCATGGATGAAGGCGGACTGGTCTCCGATGACATCATCATGGGCATGGTGAAAGAGCGCATCAAGGAGAACGACTGTGTGAACGGTTTTCTCTTCGACGGATTCCCCAGAACCATTCCCCAGGCTCAGGCGCTTAAAGATGTCGGAGTAGCTGTGGACGCGGTGGTCGAAATTGATGTCCCGGATGAGGAGATCATCAAGCGTATGTCCGGTCGCAGGGTACATCTGGCATCGGGCCGCACCTACCACGTGACATTCAACCCCCCCAAAGAGGAAGGCAAGGATGATGAGACAGGGGAGCCCCTCGTTCAGAGGGACGACGATCAGGAAGACACCGTCAAAGCACGCCTGAAGGTTTATCATGACCAGACAGAACCACTGATTGATTTTTATTCCAAAATGGCGGCTTCCGGCGAAGCAGGTGCTCCGAAGCATCATAAGATAGCCGGAGTCGGTGGCGTAAACGACATCAGGGACAGTATATTCGCCGCTCTTGGTTGAGCGGGAACCAGGCAGTAATAGAGAGGCCGGCCAATCGCCGGCCTTTTTTTTGGTTTCCTCCCCTGATTGAATGGGTAAATCAACAAATTTCGATAAAACGCACTCAATCTGTTAGCAGAACCGTTGGGGCTAATCTATTCGACCGGAACCGTAGGGTCGAATTCATTCGACCAATGTAAATGATCAGCCATCACAACCCAGGCGAATGACGTCGCCTGCGTAATGCGTTGCAGGTCATGGTGACCGCTTCTTCTCCTACGGGAATGATGGTTTTTGGCCGAATGAATTCGGCCCTACAAAGGCAATCTACCCACGTGATAAGAGAAAGAGCCTTTTTTAAAGCCGGCCGACACGCCATATTGGAATAATCCCGAATAACACTGTCGGTGTGTTTTTCAATGGTTTCTGATAACATGTAAAAGCTTGAATAAATAGCAAGTTGGAATGCAAAGGGGGTATATTCCGTGGCCGTGGTTGAGTTGAATAAAGATAGCTTCGAAGAGACGGTAAGTAAGAGCGATTTCATAATCGTTGATTTTTGGGCGCCCTGGTGTGGACCCTGCCGATCCTTTGCACCCACGTACGAAAAAGTTTCCGAAGATCATCCCGATATTATTTTCGCCAAAGTCAATACAGAGGACGAAAGGGAGATAGCCGGACATTTTCAGATTCGTTCCATACCCACACTCATGATTTTTCGCGAAAAGGTAATCATATTCAGTCAACCCGGAGCACTCCCCGAAGGAGGCTTCAGGGAATTGGTGGAAAAAGCCAAGGAACTCGATATGGCAGAAGTCCATAAAATGATGGAGGATGAGAAAAACGCCAGCGCCTGAATAATTATCGATATGGTACGACTTGCTTTATCGGCCGGATTATCCGGCCTTCTTATTAGGTAGTGTTCAGATCTTACTTATTTCTCTGAACTACAATCCTGCAATCAAAAACCGATTGGCATTGATTAAATCAACATTTGCTCTTTAATATGTAGAGCAGAACTTCTTTTTCCGATTAATGTCTGATCCCGGCACGTTGAAAGCACGGAATCAATGAATACGACAGAGGTGTTATTTAATGCTGAAAACCAAGAAACCATCTATTAGCCGCACCGGTGCCAAAGAAACCGAAAAAAACACGGCTGTATCCAGAAAAAAAACCGTAGCCAGGAAAAAGGTTTCTAAGAAACGCGTCGCGGCAGCTTCGACTTCCCCGGCTTCCCCTAAGGGCGGCACAAGAAAGGGACGACCGGTTTCCGTTGACGTGCTGCAACGCAAACTGGCCGCGTCCGTGACTGCATTAAAGGCGGAAAAGAAGAAAAGACAGCAGTTGGCAAAAAACGCCAAACTAACAACCAGAAAGTCAGTCACTGAACGACGAAATCTGAAAAAACAGATCACGGAGCTCAAAAAGAGTCTTTCCGCACTGTTGAACGAAAAAAAATCTGCTGAAAAACAGGCGGCGCAACAACAAAAGATGGATATTGCGAGAAACCAGGCAGTAGGCAAGTTTATGGAACGATGGGAAAAGAATCATCAAAAGAAAACTGCCGTACCAGCCAAAAATATCCAAAGGCGTAAAAGAGTACGACGGGCTGTCTCCTGAGCACCAGCTTTTTGAGCGCCGCCTTGAAAGACTCACCCACCCAAGTCAATGCCCGAGATAGACACATGGCTGCGGAGGGACCGGAGAAACGGTAAAATATCGTGAGGATGCCCTTTTATCCCTGGGTTTTGAAGTCACTGTTTACCGGCAAACCAACCGTCGGATGGCTGATGGATCTCTGTGATGAGAATTACCATCACTTGATCCGGCTGGCACCCGACCTCCGGTTTATGGAGGGCCTTCAGGTATCCAGGTGCGAGGCGGCGATGGATCTCTATCTTGACGTACTGGAACAAACGCCCTACACGACCCTGATTCATCTCACTTATTACTTCGACCATGAGAGAGGCCAAAAACCTGATCCAGATGCCCGGGTCAGAATCTATCACGACTCGGACCAGGCAGAAGTGATAGAACTCAGACAGAGTTCGCTCCCCTTGAATACGGGATTGGAACACCCGACGTTGGAACAAAAGTGGAAGGCGAATCTTTTCCTCTCTAAATGGCTCTCTTACAGTGTGCAGCAGGGCCACGGATTCCGGTTTGGGCAGAAGGGAGCGGCAGACCATCCCATCGGGTCAGGGCCTGTTAACACTATGCGCATATCCAGCGTTGGGTCAACAAAGAATGCAGGGCAGACGCGCCCAACCAAAATTATTTTTTTAAACATCTAATGAGCGGGCGGGGGGTTGGCGTTCTATTATTGGGTGGCCCAACGCTGGGTATCCGCATAGTATTAATAGGCCCTTGCATGATTAAGCACCCGGTTATGCTCTCAGGTCTGATCCTGGCACTGTTCGCAGTCGCCGGTACCGGCCTGG
>JAQYVO010000121.1 GCA_030145425.1 Chromatiales bacterium
CCAAGGCGGATGTGGTGGTCACCAACCCGACCCACCTTTCCGTTGCCTTGGCCTATCGCCGGGGTGAGATGGATGCGCCTCAGGTAGTTGCAAAGGGTGCCGACCATCTGGCCATGCGCATCAGAGAGCTTGCCCGGGAACACGATGTCCCGCTGGTAGAGAACGTTCCGGTGGCACGAGCTTTGCTTAAACTGGAAATTGGAGCCGCTGTTCCAGAGGAACTTTTCAAGGCGGTAGCAGAAATCCTGGCCTTTGTCTATAACCTGAAAGGACGCAAATAATGGCAACAGCAGTAACAACCATGCAGGATATATGGACTGAGAAGATCTTTAAAAGCGATGTCGTGGTGGCACTCGGCTTGGTGGTTATCCTGCTGGTCATGATCATCCCGCTGCCTTCCCTGCTGATTGACGTACTGCTCTCCATGAGCATTACTCTGGCATTGCTGATCATGATTGTCAGCCTCTATACCAAACGTGCCCTGGACTTTGCCGTTTTTCCATCCGTACTGCTGGGGGCCACGTTGTTCAGGCTCTCACTGAATGTTGCCTCCACCAGACTCATTCTGTTGCGCGGCGATGAAGGACCGGGAGCGGCCGGGGCGGTAATCCAGTCCTTTGGCCAATTCGTGGTCGGCGGCAACTACGTAGTCGGTCTCGTTGTCTTCACAATTCTGGTGATTATCAACTTCATGGTCATCACCAAAGGCGCCGGCCGGGTTGCCGAGGTGGCGGCCCGTTTTACTTTAGATGCCATGCCCGGCAAGCAGATGGCCATTGACGCCGACCTCAATGCCGGTCTCATAGACGATAATGAAGCGCGGGAGCGACGTGATGAGATATCCCGCGAGGCCAATTTCCATGGCGCAATGGACGGTGCCAGTAAATTTGTCAAAGGCGACGCCATTGCCGGTATTATCATCACCCTGGTCAATATCGGGGCAGGTTTCGTCATCGGCGTCCTGCAAAAAGGAATGCCGATGGCTGAAGCAGCAGCCAACTATACCATCCTTACGGTTGGCGACGGCCTGGTGGGCCAGATTCCGGCCCTCATCATCTCAACCGCTGCCGGGCTCCTGATAACCCGGACAACGAAAAGCACGGATTTCGGTACAGAGCTCAAAAACCAGTTCACCTTCGCACCCCGGGCAATCTGGGTCGTCGCCGGGGTCCTCTTCCTTTTCGCCATCATCCCGGGCCTGCCTTTTCTGCCGTTTATTATGCTGTCCGGGCTGCTGGGTTATGCCGCCTATAAGCTCGACCGCCAGGAAAAGACGGCAGCGCTGGCAGAAACACCGGAAGAGACGGAAATTCCAGCAGAGACGGAAGAAGACTACGAAGGAATGCTGGCCGTCGATCTCCTGGAACTGGAAGTCGGCTACGGCCTGATCCCTTTTGTCGATGCTGCTCAGGATGGTGAACTCCTAGGACGTATCCGTTCAATAAGAAAACAGTTTGCGCTTGAAAAGGGTTTTATCGTTCCACCGATCCACATCAAAGACAACCTGCAGCTCAAGCCCAACCAATACGCCATCTATCTCAAAGGGGTTTCCGTTGCCGGCGGCGAGATGCTTCCCGGCTACTTTATGGCCATGAATCCCGGCACCGCCACGGAGACAATAAAGGGCGTGACTACAAAAGAACCGGCCTTCGGCCTGCCAGCCATCTGGATCCCGGAAGCCAAAAAGGAACAGGCGCAGATTGCCGGTTATACGGTAGTTGATTGCACGACAGTCATGGCCACCCACATCAGTGAAATGATAAAACGCCATGCGCATGAACTGTTGGGCCGGCAGGAGGCACAGAACTTGCTTGACAACCTTGCAAAGGGTTATCCGAAACTGGTTGAGGAACTGGTCCCCAATCTGCTGAACTTAGGAACGGTGATGAACGTACTCCAGAACCTACTCCACGAAGATGTCTCCATCAGGGATTTACGGTCCATTCTGGAGACCCTGGCCGACCTGGCACCGCAGACCCATGATGTGGACACCCTGACGGAGCATGTACGCCACTCTCTGGCGCGGCAGATAAGCACGAAATATGCACAGGAAGACAACACCCTCGGTCTGCTTACCTTTGACAGGGTCGTGGAGGAAACGATTCAAAAGGCCCTGCAGAAAGGAGAAAACGGCACCTATCTGGCCATCGATCCGAACATGGGACAGGCGATTATCGACGGATTAAACACGAGCATCAACACCCTTGACAGCAACTCGCCACCGGTGCTGCTCTGTACGCCAACAATTCGACCACATGTCAAAAGGTTGACGGAACGCTACTTTCCAAATCTGGGAGTTATCTCCCACAACGAAATCGCACCGAATCTTAAAGTCAAATCAATTGGGACGGTAAGGCTCCATGCAAGTTAAGGTATTCGAAGCTGAAGATATGAGCAGCGCCTTGAAAAAGGTTCGTGAGGCATTCGGCCCTGACGCCCTTATCCTTTCGACAAAGACCGTCCGCCGGAAAGGTCTGGGGCTTCTCGGCAAACCGATGATAGAAATCACCGCAGCCATCGATGGCCCACCTGACAGTTCGTCGCCGGCAGATACCGAAACATTCTTGGCATCGCAACTGAAGTCATCGCCATCCTCCCATAAACACGATGATATTTCCTACGAAGATATTTGGCGGACAAACAATATGATCGACCCGCTCACCAGTGAAGTCCAGGGTCTGCGGGAAGATCTGGAATCGTCCAATCTCTTGTCGATCAGAGGGGAAATAGAGGCCATCAAGGATCTTGTCCAGGGATTTGCCACAAATATCTCCGATATGAACAAAGTCATTTCCACCATCCGAGAGCCAGGCCACAACAACATGCAGGCTTTCGGGGGCGATTGGCTGGCTCCCGTAGCGAGCGAACTTGCCCGCCATGGCATACAGGCCGAGGCGACTGAAAGGATCTTACAACTTGCCGGAGAAAAGCTGACTCCCAAGCAGGCCCATTCCAAAGAATTTCTTGACGATTTCTTCGAGGAAACAATCACCGACCTGGTGCAGGTCCACCGCCCGATACTCATAGACAGTCCCGTGCAGAAACGGATGGCTCTCGTCGGTCCTACCGGGGTAGGCAAAACAACCACGATCGCCAAACTTGCCGCCGCCTGCCTGAAACAATTCGGCCAGCAGCTGGTGCTGGTGACCATTGATACCTATCGCATCGCCGCGGTGGAACAACTCAAGGTCTACGGTGAAATCATGAACCTGGAGGTTGAGGTGGTCATGTCGCCGAAGCAACTCGAAGAGGTTATCGACCGACATCAGGACAAGAAACTGCTGCTGATCGACACCGCCGGACGCAGCCCGAGAGACGAGGTGAGTATACAAGAACTTGCCGATTTTTTCCGGCCGGAACTCAAAATCGAGAGTCACCTGGTCCTGGCTGCCACCGCACGCGAAAAAGAACTGTATGAAACCGTCAAACGGTTCAGCATGCTGGACCTGAAAAGTTTCATTTTCACCAAACTTGACGAATGTGAAAGCTTCGGCGCCCTGCTGAATGTCCACACCAAAAACAACTATCCATTATCGTATCTGACCGACGGCCAGAAGGTGCCGGAAGATCTGATGGTTGCAGACCCCAAAAAAATTGCCGGTTTGATTATGGGCAAACCGTACCACTTAAGGAGCAGTAATGCAGCTACCGCGTGA
>JAQYVO010000138.1 GCA_030145425.1 Chromatiales bacterium
CTCATTGGAGGGCCAACGCTGGGTATCCGCATAGTATTAACAGGCCCGGGGATGAGGTCCAGGGGTATTTCCAGTATAGTTGGCGGCTTCAGCGCAGCGCATTGAGGTTGCCTCGAAGCAGTGAGAATATTACTCAGCAACGACGACGGTTATCAGGCACCGGGATTAAGAGTGCTCATGGAGGTCCTTGCGCCATTGGCCGAACTCACTGTTGTTGCACCTGAGCGAAACCGCAGTGGTGCCAGCAACTCCCTCACCCTGGATTACCCGATTCATGCGGAAACCCTGGAAGACGGGGTAATCCGGGTCGACGGTACACCAACAGATTGTGTTCATCTGGCTATTACCGGGCTTCTCGAAAAAGAGCCGGATATGGTTATCGCGGGAATCAATGCCGGCGCCAACCTGGGAGACGACGTACTTTACTCCGGCACTGTTGCGGCAGCCACGGAAGGTCGATTCCTTGGCTTCCCGGCCATGGCGTTCTCCATGAACAGTCATGATCCGCAATACTACGAAACCGGCGCGCAGGTGACCGCTCAGCTGATCAGGAATCTGCAGGATAAGCCACTGGAGCCGGATACCATCATAAACGTCAATATTCCCGACCTGCCGCTCGAAGAGCTAAAAGGTTTCCGGGCCACCCGCCTGGGGCACAGGCACAAGGCGGAGCCGGTGGTGAAATCACGGGATCCCCGGGGACGTATAATATACTGGGTTGGTCCTGCCGGCGCGGAGCAGGATGCCGGTCCCGGCACCGACTTCCACGCCGTCAAGAATGGATACGTATCCGTTACACCCTTGCAAATAGATTTGACCCGGCATACACATATCGAACCGCTTACCGACTGGCTTAGTGGAATAAAGCCATGACCCTTGATTCACACCTGGGTATCGGGATGACCTCCCGGAGAACCCGAGAGCGGCTGATACAAAGGCTGCGCAAAGAGGGTATCAGGGACCGCTTGGTATTGAATGCCATCAGAACCACCCCCAGGCATATTTTCGTGGATGAGGCGCTTGCCAGCCGCGCCTACGAGGATACCGCGCTGCCCATCGGACACGGACAGACGATTTCCCAGCCCTATATCGTGGCCCGAATGACTGAACTGTTAATAGAGGCAGGGGCATTGGATACCGTTCTCGAGGTGGGCACCGGCTCCGGTTACCAGACTGCCGTGCTCTCCCTATTGGTCAATCGTATCTACAGCATTGAGCGAATCGGAGAACTGCAAAGGCAGGCACGCAGGCGCTTTCAATCCATGGGTATCAGGAACATAAGACTCCGCCACAGCGACGGTGGTCTGGGATTGCCTGACTATGGACCTTTCGACGGTATAATCGTCACTGCGGCACCCGAGGGCATTCCTCTTGCATTGGTTAATCAATTGAAGCAGGGGGGACGCATGGTGCTTCCAATCGGGGCCGACCAGGAGCAGATACTGGTTCGTGTGACCCGTACCAGTGACGGGTACGAAAAAGAACTTCTGGAAAGGGTGGTGTTCGTTCCTTTGCTGAGTGGAGTCCAGCGTTAAATTGATTCAGAAAGGAGGAATCAAGGGCTGACATGCCTTCGTCAGTGCAGAATTTTCACCCGGTGGCCCCGGCAGACCGGAGTGCATTCAATCTTGTAATCCTGGTGCTGTTCGCGCTGATATGCACCCAGTTGCTTTCAGCCTGCGGTGCGCCGGTCCGCTACAAGGGCGATTCGCTCGAAAAGCGCAAGGTCAGAGCGGAGCACCGTCCCGCCACCTATAAGGTTCGTTCGGGGGATACGCTTTATTCCATCGCCTGGCGCTATGGGCTGGACTTCCATGTGCTGGCGAGATGGAACGGCATCAAACCACCTCACACCATATATGCCGGACAGACTCTCCGGCTTCGTCAGCGCGGCAAGAAAACCTCCCGAAAAACTGTGGTGAAAAAGAAAGCCACGCCTACAAAATCAGCATCCTCCAAATCCCGTAAAAAGGCAGTCACCCCGAGCCGGCAATCCACCGGAAAGAACAGCAAGCAGGCTGTCAAAGGGAGCAGCCGGCGACAACCCGTCGCTTCCAGTAAAAGATTGAAGTGGAAATGGCCTACTCAGGGCAAGGTCAGGAAAGGGTTTTCCGCCAGTGACCCAGCTCGCCAGGGTATCGAGATCGGCGGCAGCAGCGGCCAAAGAATCGCGGCATCAGAATCTGGCCGCGTAGTCTATGCAGGGAGTGGCTTGATAGGGTATGGTCGTCTTGTAATCATTAAACATAACAAAAACTATTTGAGCGCTTACGGCCGCAATCGTAAATTGCTTGTGAAGGAGGGTGCTCAGGTCAAGAAGGGACAGGCTATTGCGGAAATGGGAAACAGCGGAAGCGGGGGACCGTCACTTCATTTCGAGATAAGAAAAAATGGTGAGCCTGTGAATCCTCTGAAGCTGCTGCCAGGCCGGCGCTGAGGATAGTTGCCAGACTCATAGGTGCTGACAAGGCGCTGAGCAAAGGTTCCTTTACCAGAAAAACCGGGCAGTAATCGAAGCGAATAATGATGGAGGAGCATGAACAAAAAGCCTACGGATGATAATGGTGACCAAGTCTCCATAACGTCCCAGGAAGAATTGTCGGATGACAACGGGGATACCCCGATTCCCCCAGGTAGACCGGAAGTAATCAAAAAACCGGCTGCACCCCTGTTCGGCCCGAAAGATTCCGACACAGCCCACATGGACGCCACGCGCCTGTATCTGAGCGAAATCGGCTCCTCCAAGCTGCTCACCGCAGAAGAGGAGGTCACGCTGTCGCGGCAGGCTCAGAAAGGAGAGATGCAAGCCCGGAAACACATGATCGAGAGCAATCTCCGGCTGGTGGTTAAGATTGCCCGTCGCTACATGAATCGGGGGCTCGCACTGCTGGATCTGATCGAGGAGGGAAATCTGGGACTGATTCGGGCAGTTGAAAAATTCGATCCGGAGCGTGGATTCAGATTTTCAACCTATGCCACCTGGTGGATCCGCCAGACCATCGAAAGGGCGATCATGAATCAGACCCGCACGATTCGCCTCCCGATCCACGTCGTCAAGGAGATCAATGTGTATCTTCGTGCGGCTCGAAGCCTGGCGCAGACATTGGATCATGAACCGACGGCTGAGGAGATCGCTCACCTGCTCAACAAGCCGCTCAATGAAGTCAAACGCATGCTGGGACTCAATGAGCGCATCAGTTCCGTTGACACCCCCTTCGGCAAGGATACCGACAAGCCGCTGCTGGACACCATCCCCGATAGGCAGACCCAGGACCCTTCTGTAAGTATTCAGAACGCGGGAGTAAACGCCAATCTCGACGAGTGGCTGGGCAGACTCAATGACAAGCAGAGAGAGGTGGTGGAGCGTCGTTTTGGGCTCCACGGGTACGAAAATTCTACGCTGGAACAGGTCGCCAATGAACTGGGAGTGACCCGGGAGCGGGTGCGTCAGATCCAGATGGATGCCCTGAAACGCCTCCGGGTAATCCTGGAAAAAGACGGATTCTCCGTAGACACCATCTTCAAATAGGACTTACGTCCGAAGCCTCTCTGGGGCGTACATGATCCCGAAAACGACTGTTGGAAAGCAACCGGTAAGACACCGGCTGCCCGTCGAGGTATGGGAAAATGTAAGAATTTTAGAGTATTAGATTTAATTGATTCAGATCAACTTCCGGAGTGCTTCCATAATTACGATAAAAAACGTGCAGTTATCTGATTTATTGAATAATTCAAATGAATTGCTACAACGCTCGTGATCTTGACATTCATCAGGGTTTACAGTGTGATATGCCCCACTCGAAACCCCTGTTTCGAGGGCTGACGGGTGGGTTTTTTCAGGAATTCCATCCTCGTTTTACCAACTCAATAAATATTCTTCTTTGGGGGGCTCATGGACGCCGCAGCTGAACAAAAGTACGACTATGGTGTTGTACGTTGGTTCACCGTCATGTCAGTGGTCTACTTGGTGGTAGGCGCCATGGTCGGGGTGCTTATCGCCTCGCAACTGGCATGGCCGATTTTGAACTTTGATGTACCGTACCTTACTTTCGGGCGGCTCCGGCCACTCCATACCAATGCCGTGATATTTGCATTTGGTGGAAGCGTGCTGATGGCCACATCCTTCTACAGCGTCCAACGGACCTGCGCCACCAAGCTGTGGAGCAACAGGATGGCCTGGTTCACCTTCCTGGGCTGGAATCTGATCATCGTATCCGCTGTGATCACCCTGCCGCTGGGCATCACCAGCGCCAAGGAATACGCCGAGTTGGAATGGCCGATCGATATCGCTATTGCGGTGGTCTGGATCAGCTATATGTTCAACTTCATCATGACCATCTCCCTGCGGAAGAGTCCGCACATCTATGTCTCGAACTGGTTCTTCCTGGGCATGATGGTGATGATCACCTACCTGCATGTGGTCAACAGCCTGGCCATCCCCGTGGGTATGTTCAAATCCTACTCCATTTTTTCCGGTGTGCAGGACGCCATGATCCAGTGGTGGTGGGGACACAATGCCGTGGGCTTCTACCTGACCGCGGGCTTCCTTGGCATCATGTACTACTTCGTGCCCAAACAGGCAGGTCGGCCGGTCTATTCCTACCGCCTGTCAGTGATCCATTTCTGGGCACTGATGTTCGGTTACGTCTGGCTGGGAGCCCATCACCTCCAGTACACGGCACTGCCTGACTGGACCGGCTCACTGGGTGCGGCCATCTCGCTGGCCATGATCATCCCCTCATGGGGCGGCGCGGTAAACGGCATGATGACCCTCTCGGGTGCATGGGACAAGCTGCGCACCGACTATGTGCTGCGCTTTCTCATCATGTCCCTGGCGTTCTACGCCATGTCCACGTTCGAAGGGCCGGTAATGTCTATCAAGACCGTCAACGCCCTGTCTCACTACACCGACTGGACGATTGGCCACGTGCACTCCGGAGCCCTGGGGTGGGTCGCCATGGTTGCCATCGGCGCCATTTATCATCTGATGACCCGCCTGTTCCACACCGAACTCTGGTCCACCAAGCTGGTTAATGCCCACTTCTGGACCGCTACCATCGGTACGGTGATCTACATCGTTGCCATGTGGGTTTCCGGCATCATGCAGGGTCTGATGTGGCGCGCCTATGACGAGTACGGCACCCTGGCATACACCTTTGCCGAATCCGTCGAGGCGATGCATCCCTACTATGCGATGCGGGCCGTGGGCGGTGGGATATTCCTGTTGGGTGCGCTGCTGATGCTCATCAATATCCTGATGACCGTCGCAAAGGCCTCATCCGAAGGCAGTGTGCAGCGTGCGCGCACTGCGATTGCAGCAGCTTAAGGGGGTCGGAAAAATGTCAAACAACAACGCATCATCCGGCAAACTCCAGACCTGGATGGAGAAGAATATCTTCGCCATGTTCCTGGGTTTGCTCATCGTACTCTCTGTGGGCGGCTTGGTGGAAATCGTGCCGCTGTTCTATTTGAAGAACACCATGGAGCACAACCAGTTTCCGGAACTGGTTTGGCAGCGCCAGGAAGGCCAGACCCTCGCAGATCACAAGCCCGGGGACGGCATGCGGCCCTACAGCGCTCTGGAACTGGCGGGTCGGGATATCTATCAGCGCGAGGGCTGCTATCTCTGTCATTCGCAAATGATTCGTCCTTTCCGTGACGAGAAAGAGCGCTACGGCCACTATTCCCTGGCTTCAGAGTCCATGTACGACCACCCCTTCCAGTGGGGCTCAAAACGTACGGGGCCCGATATTGCCCGGCTGGGTGGCAAGTACTCGGATGACTGGCATCGCAAGCACCTGCGTGCACCCCGTTCGGTGGTGCCCGAGTCCGTTATGCCCAACTATCCCTGGCTGAAGGATACCCGAGTGAACGGTAAAACCATCCAGGCACATATGCAGGGTATGCAGACGATAGGGGTCCCCTATACGGGTGCCGACATTGAGGCCGCCGCTGGGGAGGTCGAAGGCAAGACCGAAGAGGATGCCATGGTAGCCTACCTCCAGGTCCTGGGTACGATGACAAATCTGGACGAGAACAAGGCCTACCGTGAATAGCCTTCGGGACTACTTCAACACGGATTGGGGTGCCATGACCGCCACCGACTGGTTTGGAACCATTCTGACGGTGGTCATATTCCTCCTCTTGGTAGGGCTATTTGTCCACGTCCTGCGTCCGAAGAACCGGGAAAAGTTCGAGTCGAGAAAATACATCCCGTTGGACGAGGACGAAACAGTAATTAACGGAGATAACAATGGCGGATAAAAATCCATTTCCGGGTGAAAACAATACCGGTCATATCTGGGATGACAACCTGCGGGAACTGGCCAATCCGATTCCTCGCTGGTGGATGATCGGCTTCTGGGTCTCGCTTCTCTGGGTGATCTTATACAGTCTGATCTATCCGACCTGGCCGACCCTGAGCTCCTTTACCAAGGGTTTCATGGGATGGACCCAGATTAAGGAATACCAGAAAGGTATGGACGAGGTCGTAGAGATAAGATCCGAGTTCGAGACAAAGATTGCCGGCATGTCGGCAAAGGAAATCCTGGCGGATGAGGGTCTTTCGGCCTACACCGAAGCCTCTGCCAAGGTACTGTTCGGTGATAATTGTGCGCCCTGCCACGGCGGTGGCGGCCAGGGTGGCCCCGGCTATCCGGCGCTGGTGGACGATGCCTGGCTCTGGGGAGGGGCCGTCGAAAACATCGAACAAACCATCACCATGGGGCGCAAGGGGATCATGACCGCCCACGGAAAGATCCTGAAGCCTGGAGAGGTAAATGAATTGGCGCAGGCTATCGTGGACGGCAAACCCGCCTCCTCGCCGCTGTTCCTGCAAAAGGGCTGTATTGCCTGCCACGGCATGGATGGAAAGGGCATGGCCGTTCTGGGTTCTGCCAATCTTACCGACGCCATCATTCGCTTCGTGCCGGAAGGTGACCAGACAGTTCTGGACAGTGTCAAATACACCATCATGTATGGCGTCAACGATCCCAGCAACCCGATGAGCCGTCAGGCGGAGATGCCGAAGTTCGGTGATCGTCTTTCAAAGGATGAGATCAAGAAGCTGACGGTTTACGTCTATAAGTTCGGAGGCGGTCAGTAGTTTAGTGACTCGGTCTGTCCCGGTAAAAACCGGGCAGTCGGACGGAATGAGGTACCAGTCATGATAGATTCTGTTGTAGTGGGTTCAATCGTTGCTGTCGTAATCTGCGTGGTAATCTTTGTTTTTCTGCTGTTCAAGATTAAAGACCTGATGAACAAGGATGCCGAAGCCCACAAGAAATAGACAATTCCGATAGAGCTGAAGTCAAAAGGGGGAAGTGATTCCCCCTTTTTTAATGTGCTATAAGACGTTCAGAATATTGATAATTCTCATTGTTTTGTACGGGCGTGACAGTAGACTCTGTGCCAGACTGGTGGGGCCGCCAAACTGGTATGAATTTTTATCCTTTGCGGCTGTCTGAATTGATCGATATGCACAGGAGACACACCGTTGAGTGACGACCGGCAGGCTAATCGGGATGCTGCGGTAGAAGAACTCTACGAAGAGGCCGCACACTGGCACGTAAACACCGGTGACGAGACCATTCATGCCAAACGTATCCCCGGTAAATGGCGAAACCTCAAGTGGCTCTCCAGTGCGTTGTGGCTGGTGTTTTTCGTGGGTCCTTTCCTGCGTTGGGGGGACAGGCAGGCCGTCCTGTTTGATATCCCTGCCCGACAGTTCCATATTCTCGGAATAACCATTCTCCCCCAGGATTTCTGGATGCTGTCCCTGCTGCTGATCTTTTTCGCCATTCTCCTGGCCGTGGTGACAGCGCTGGCCGGCAGGGTATGGTGTGGGTTTTTCTGTTTCCAGACAGTCTGGACAGATGTCTACACCTGGGTTGAAGAGAAGTTGGAAGGCACACCGCCGAAACGGCGCAAACTGGAAAAGGCCCCCCTGAATTTTACGAAGTTTCGGATCAAGGCGGTAAAACACACGATATGGATGGTTATAGGTCTCGTAACGGGAATCGCCTTCGTCTCCTGGTTTGTCGATGCCTACAGTCTCTGGATCAATCTGTTCACCTTTAACCTGGGCTCAACTGCCCTGATCACGATCTCGATGTTCACCGCCGGCACCTACGCCCTTGCGGGATTCCTGCGGGAACAGACCTGTTTCTGGCTCTGCCCCTACGCCCGAATTCAGGGCGTGATGGTGGACAACACCACGTCTGTGCCCACCTACGATTTCCATCGTGGAGAACCCAGGGGCAGGGTGAAGAAGGGGCTGAAAAAAGAGGAGCGGACAACCGGTGACTGCGTGGACTGCAACCAATGTGTGGCAGTCTGTCCCACCGGCGTGGACATACGCCACGGACAGCAGGAAGGCTGCATCACCTGCGCACTCTGTATAGATGCCTGCGACGCGGTGATGCAAAAACTGGATCGCCCGGTCGGCCTCATTCGCTACGAATCCCTGGACAGGCTCGATGGCAAGGAGGATCGACCGCTCCTGAAAAGGCCCAGGGTCTGGATCTACAGTGCCATACTCACACTCGCCATTTCGGGGATCGCCTATGGCCTGGCCTCCCTGGATGCCATCGAGATAAAGGCCCTGCATGCGCGTCAGCCGCTGTTCGTTCTTCAAAGTGATGGGTCTATACAAAACAAGTACACGTTGAAAATCCTGAATAAAATGACGGTCGATATGGATGTCACCATCAGTGCGCGAGGCCCTAAAAATCTTGTTCTCGTGGGTGCGGAAGAGCCGGTAAAGTCGCGTCACGGCAGGGTCACTCCCCGCACTGTTTTCGTGCGTGTGCCCCGTGAACATGTTCTGGAAGAGACCAGACCCATTGTATTCCGTGCCGAGGGCAGGGATGAGGATGGTCAGCTTTTCGTCAGTGAGCGTGAAAATGTCTTCATCGGCCCGAAACGCTAATCGACCCCTGACATGAGCGACAGACAGTCCGCCTGGCGGAACCCATGGATCATCACCTGGTTCGTTCTACTCGTAACTTTCATTCTGGTCAGTGGGTTCAGGATATTTTTGGCCGTGCAAACCAATCCCGGACTGGTCGACAAGGACTACTACGAAAAGGGTCAAAGCTACGCAAAAGAGCGCTTGAGCCGGATGGCCCGTGATCCGGGTTGGAAAATGCGCATCGAAGCCCCCAAGTTTGTGGATATCGCGGTACCCACGGTATTCGGCTTTGAGGTGAAGGACAAACAGGGAACACCCGTCACACCCGATGCCGTTACCTTTTATGTCTACCGTCCCTCCGACGAGAAAGAGGATTTTTCCATGCCCATGGAGAAGGTTGGGGCGGGACGCTATCGGACCGAGGCCAGTTTTCCGCTGCTGGGCGTATGGGATATCCTGGTAAGCGTAAAAAATGGTGAAGACGAGTACAATACTCCTTACCGGTTCAGCGCCGGTGTGAAATAGAATCGACGGAATTTTTGCCGCCGGCCTGTCCGTCTGAGCCCGTTGTCCCTGTGCTGCTCAATTTCGGATTTCCATTGGATTCCAATTTCCTTCCTTCATGAACGGTATCGCTGACACAGCCCATTCAGCAGAAACGCACTGTTTCCACTGCCATCTCCCGACAGATGATTCGAACAGGGTGATGGGTGAAATCGAAGGAAAACAGCGGGGGTTCTGCTGCACCGGCTGCAAATCTGTATGCCATGCCATATACGAGGCCGGCCTCGAGGGTTTTTACCGGCGCACACCGGAGGGCGCGCTACTCGGCCCGCCACCGGAACTGCCAAGGGAACTTGCACTCTATGACCTGGACGAAGTTCAGGAGGAGTTCGTCGACGATCTGGGTGAGGTTCGGGAGATTCATCTTCTCGTTGAGGGTATTCACTGTGCTGCCTGTGTCTGGTTGATCGAGCACAGCCTGCAATCGATGCCTGGTGTTCCCGAGGCCAGGGTCAATCTTTCCGGTCGTCGTCTTCATGTGAAATGGAACAACGGCCGTCAAAAACTTTCCTCAATTATCCAGCGACTGGGGCAGATTGGTTACGCGGCGACCCCTTACGACCCGGACACAGCGGAAGCGCGTCTGAGTCGGGAAAACAGGAATCTTCTATACCGGCTGGCCTTTGCCGGCTTTACCATGATGAACCTGCTGTGGGTCTCCATAGCGCTGTACTCCGGTGCCGACAAGGGAGAGTTTCGCAGCCTGTTTCACTGGGTCGGATTCGCACTTGCCACACCCACAATTATCTATTCCGGCTATCCCTTTTACCGAGGGGCCTGGATCGGCCTTCGCAGATTCCACGCGGGCATGGATCTACCCATAGCCATTGGCGCCAGCATCACCTATCTCTATTCCCTCTATATCACGCTGACCGGGTCCACCACTGGGGAAGTCTATTACGACACCGTGGTCAACTTTCTGTTCGTGATCCTGGTCGGCAGATACCTGGAGGCCATATCCAAACGCCAGGCGGTAGCCTCCACCCAGCGACTGCTGGACCTTCAGCCAAGGGTTGCCACGGTGTTGCGCCAGGGAAAAGAGAAGGTCGTACCGATTCGCACTGTCAGGCCGGGAGAGACCGTGCTGGTAAAGCCAGGCGAGCATATCCCTGTGGATGGTCTTGTTACAAAGGGCCACAGCAGCGTCGATGAATCCATGCTCACCGGCGAGTCACTGGGTATAAGAAAGGAGGAGGGTGCCCGGGTATCAGCCGGGACCATCAATGGTCAGGGGATGCTGCAGATCCGCACCGAGGGTCTGCTGAAAGATACGGCGCTGGGGCGTATTATCAGACTGGTGGAGAAGGCTCAGTCGAGCCGGGCCCCAATTCAATCCCTGGCCGACCGCATAGTCCCCTGGTTCGTTACTGTCACCATCGGCCTCGCCGCCGCGACCTTTCTCTGGTGGATGGATACGGATTTCGAGACCGCGTTGATGGCAGCCACCGCCGTGCTGATCATCACCTGCCCCTGTGCCTTCGGGCTCGCCACCCCCATGGCTATAGCAGTTGCCTCCGGTCTCGGCGCACGACATGGGATTCTGATAAAAAACGGGGAAGTGCTGGAAAAGCTTTCTAACATCGATCACTTCATCTTCGACAAGACGGGGACCTTGACCGAGGGAAAGATGTCGGTAACCTCCGTACAAACCTCGCAGGCCCACTGGATTCCCGCTGATGGAAAGATACCGGACGAACTGTCCGGAATGCTGACTACTCTGGCTGCGCTGGAACGCTATTCAGAGCATCCCGTCGCGCGTGCTCTGATAGAGCTTGCGGGCCATCTGCCGGGCTCAGAAGCATTACCGGAGGTTCTCGACTTCCGATATCAGGCAGGATACGGGGTGGGAGCCCAGGTTGGTGGGAGACAGATACTGGCCGGCACACCGAAGTGGCTCGATTTACAGCATGCCCGGCGAAACCCGGCATTTGACATCCAGGCAGGAAAACTCGGCGCTTCGGGGTCTGGCACATTGCGCGTGGCAGTCGACGGCGCTGAGGAAGCATTGATTGGATTCGAGGATCCCGTTCGGGAGCAGGCTTCCTCTCTTCTTCGGTCATTAAGGCGTGAGGGTATAAGATTGACCCTATTGAGCGGTGACAGGAAATCAACGGCAGAGGTTATTGCCGACCGCCTGGGTGGTATGGATGTCATTGCGGAGGTGCTGCCGGAGCAGAAGGACAGGATCGTGGGTGAACTCCAGGCGGGAGGTCACCAGGTGGCCATGGTGGGCGACGGGGTCAACGATGCCCCGGCCCTCGTTCGGTCGGATGTTGGTATCGCCATGGGATCAGGTACTGATGTCTCCATCGCCAGCGCCGATATCGTACTGATGAGCGGTGATCTCGACAAAGTGCGTTTGGCTTCGGCCCTGTCCCGCAGGACTCTTAGGACAATCCGCCAGAATATAGGGATCTCCATCACCTACAACGTCATAATGGTCCCCCTGGCGATCGCCGCCATGATCACCCCGTTGGTCGCGGCCGTCTCCATGCCGATAAGCTCACTGCTGGTGATTGGCAACGCGGCGCGCATCAGGACACTGTTTCGGCATCCCTGAGGGTGTGAATCCGATAAGTGGGTTAGGTTGGAATACGATTACATTGATTAGTTACTGTTGTCCTAAATCGGAAAAAATCTATGGACGTGATTTATGGCTTGATCCCCGGAATGATTCTCCTGGGGCTGATTGGCGTAGCCATTTTTTTCTGGGCCGCCAAAAGCGGGCAATTCGACGACCTGGAAGGCGAAGCCAATCGAATCCTCATGGACGATGATCTGCCACCCTCTCAGAAGCCGGAAGGAAAGCCGCAAGAGCCCGAAAGCCCCGAAGAACACCCCGTAGAGAAAAACGGTTAATCCGCTTTTTCACCGTATTATGACCTCTCACCCCCCCTTGGAGTCGCTTGAACAACTGCTCGAGCGCCTGCATACCTACTACAGGGCGTCAAAGCCTGCGCAGACAGCGTCTGACTCCACTTCGGAACAGGCCCTGATCTACGGAACAGCGCTGTTGCGACGACGAAGACTCAGGCTAAGCGGATGGCGAATCCCCACGCAACTGGTGGTCATCGGTCCAACCCAGTCCGGAAAGAGCACATTGGTCAATCTGCTTCTCGGAATCGAAGCTGCCGAGGCGAGTCCCCTGGCAGGGCATACCCGCTATCCCCAGGGCTTTACAACGTGCGGAAAAGTCGAGGCCATAAGGGAGGAACTGACGGAGCTGCTTCCCGGCTGGACCCATGTATCTTCCGGCGAGAACAACCGGAATCGAGCGGACATCTTTTCCCTGAATGATCTCGACGACCGCGGAAACCGTTTATCCGATCAATCGACGATATGGGATTCACCGGATTTCGATTCGGTCAATTCGCGGGAATACGGCGATATGGTACCGGTAATCTGCGCAATGGCGGATATTCTGATATTGGCCGTCAGTCGCGAGAAGTACGCTGATCAAAGTGTATGGCGA
Source organism: Chromatiales bacterium (assembly GCA_030145425.1). GTDB lineage: Bacteria > Pseudomonadota > Gammaproteobacteria > Chromatiales > Chromatiaceae > JAHEHQ01. Next base: position 12,948 of record JAQYVO010000138.1, read on the forward strand.
CTATTGAATCTGATCGCACCGGTGAAAACCCCTCTGATCATCTGCCTCAATAAGACTTCGGGACCGGAGGCGGAACAACTGCTCGTATCGATGAGACACCGTCTTGAGGAAGCGTCGATCCCATATACCGCCCTGCTGACGCTACCCTATGTGGCTGATGTACAGCAAACGCTCTGGGAGACCGGAGCGGCTGATATGATCAGAACCCGGATATCCGGGCTGCTTGACCATGCCGGCTTCGATGTCGGAGACTCGCACCTGGCATCACTGCTGAATCGTCACTGGGCTGAATGGATTCGGCCAGTGCGTCAGGAACACGCGGCGGCCGAAAAATGGCAAAACCTGGTGGACGAAGAACTCGGGCAGTTCGTGGAGCTTTACCAGCAGGACTATCTGAACAATCCCGACTACGCCGATACGATGCAGCGGGCCATCGTTGAGCTGCTCGAGCTTCTGGAAATACCGGGCATCGCCGGTGCCCTGATACAGATGCGCAAGGTGCTCACCTGGCCGGCGCGCAAGGCTCATGATGTCTACAGGAAAAAGTTTCCGGGAAGCAAGCCTGGCGGAAAAGGGCATGAGGTCAAGGTGATCGAAGAGGGCAGCACCCATCTCCTGGCCAGACTTCGACAACAGATATCGGGTCAGATTACCGGAGAGACGCGGGTAACCATCGCCTGGTGGTCGAATCTCGATCTTCGCCTCAAGCAGGATTGCAACGATATAGAGACGGCCCTCTTTAGTGAGCTGAACGCCTATCAAACGGAATTCGACGAACAGATTAAACAGGCCGGAAGACTCCTGTTTGAACATCTCAAGCAGCATCCGGTAACCCTGAACAGTCTGCGTGCGGCGAGAACCACTACCGATGCCATCGCCCTGCTGGTTGCCATAAAGACCGGGGGGTTCGGCTTGAGCGACCTGCTGCTCGCCCCGGCCATGCTTTCCTTCTCCTCCCTGCTCGCCGAAGGCGCGGCGGGACACTACATGACACAAGTAGAAAAGGATCTGAAAAATGCGCAGCTGGCCGCAGTGACTGACCGGCTTGCCTTTGGGATTTTGCGGAAAAGGCTGCTGGAACTGCCGGCCCTGATGTCTCAGGAGGGCTGCTGCGCCGTATCAACTCAGTGGCTGGCGGATGCAGAGAGCCAACTGGCAATGCTGAAGGGGCCATAGGGCCGGTGAGTTTCCAATGAAAGATCAATACGAACAGGACCTGCTTGCCCTGGAGGCATGGGCACAATCGTCAAACGAGGCAGGTTGGCTTCCATCAAGGGAATTGGATGAACTGGGCAGGCTCGAGAAACAGCAGGCGGAGGCGCTGTTTGCGCAACAAGGTCAGCGTCCCCTCATTGTGGCCTTTTTCGGTGGTACGGGCGTCGGCAAGAGCAGTCTGCTAAATCGGCTGGCAGGTGTGCAGATCGCCAGGGTCGGTGTGGAACGCCCAACGTCACGAGAGGCAACCCTTTATCTGCACCGGGATTACCAGATCGGTAATCTGCCCGAAGAGCTGCCGATGGATGAAACCCGTATTGAGTATCACGACGACGACAGCCGCCGGCTGATTGCCTGGCTGGACATGCCGGACATCGACAGCGTGGTCGAACAACACCGACAACTGGTGGAAGCGTGGCTCCCCTATGTGGACTGGCTGATCTACGTCATGAGCCCTGAACGCTATCAGGACGACCTCGGTTGGCGGTTTCTGCAGCAGCGGGGCAATCGACACTCCTGGCTGTTCGTCATCAATCACTGGGATCAGGGAAATGAGGCCCAGGCAGGCCAGTTGTACGGCCGTCTGGAAATAGAGGGATTCAAAGAACCCCGAATACTTCGCACCTGTTGCCTGCAGGATTCGCATCCAGATGAGTTCTCCAAGCTGGAGGAGACCGTAGACCGTGCAATCCGCAGCTACGGACTGGAGCTATTGCAACAGCTGGGCCTGCAGGCGCGGCACAGGGAACTGCGCTCGCTTGCCGCCCGCTATGCGGCGGTTCTCGATTCATGGCATCTGGAGGCTTTGCAAGCGCCCTGGCAGGACATTTTGAATCAACATCTGGACGGAATCGGTAATGAGCTTATGCTCAATGCCGATCTCATGGCGCGATCCCTCAAAGAAACTCAACATCTGGGCTTCCGCAAGACCGGGCTGCCAGCAGAGACGCTTCAGCAACTGCCTGATCGGCTGCCGGCGGATACATGGAACCGGCGCATCGATACCAGGATGGACACCCTGATACTGGATTTACAGCAGCGGCTGCGGGATAAGGGAATTCAACTGCCCCCTATAGAGAGGGCCTTCGACGGTTTTGGCGTACAGGTCGTGCGCGAGAGATTTCTTGCACAAAGCGGTAAAACGATCGCAAGGGCAGTGGCAAGACCGGGGACTTTACTCACGAGAGGTTTGAATCGGTTGCTTAACTGGCTGACCTGGCTGCTGCCTCTGCTCGCCTCCGTGTGGGCCACCTTTCATGTGGTAATTGGTTTCTATGGGGGAACTAGATACGGCGAGGCGTTTCTGGGCATCGATTTTGCCGTGCACGCCCTGTTGCTCATCCTGTTGTCCTGGCTGATACCCTGGCTGCTATCGCGCCGTCTTGAGCCGTCAGCGGCGGCTTCGGCGGGCAGGGGGTTGAAACAGGCTATTGGCCGGTGCCTCGGCGATACCCGGAAAGAAGGCGGGGAGATCCTGCAGGTTATGATCCGGGATCTACAGGATCAACGGGCAGGCCTGGCGTCCATAAGGGACGGGATGGAGAAAGACACGCCTGAGTCTGCGCCCCTGGCGGGCGCAGGTAGTCTTTACTCCGCCGGTTAGCACGTAGGATGTGGTGAGGCACGAACCGCATCGGTCGGGGAATCGGTGAACGATGCGGTTCGCAAGCTCACGCAGCGCTGACAGCAGCACGTCGGTTCCGCGACTATGTGCATTGTTGTTCTTTATTGAGTCGGTTGTGCTTCGAGCGGATCGAGTAGTTCACTGAACCGGGCAGGTATCACGTACTGGAAAACTTCCCTGCCGTCAGGATTCACGGCGATGTCCAGGCCCCGGTCCGGATAGAGCCAGTGGGTGATGCCGGAGGCTTCCACGATTCGACGCGCCGGCTCACCAAAGCGGGCGGCGATAAGATCAGGCTCGAGATTAGTTCCGGGCATATAGGTAATGTGGACCACCTGGGCCTGTCCCAGCAGATCCAGATCGGGTTGTGCAAGCTCCACTTTTCTGGTCCCGTCTCCCAATTGGCTGATCCGCAGACCTCTATCGTAAAGCTGCAGTGCGGTTGCGGGGTCGACATCCAGGCTGAAAACCATGTCTGCGCGTATACCGCCCAGGTAGAGCCCCTTGAAATAGGTCTCAAAGTAGAATCTCTCAGCCGGCGAAATAAAAAGATTGGTTTTCCCCTGTTCCTGAAACGCCTCCCGGGCCTCAGCCAGGCTGCTTCTCCCGAGGGTCAAACCGAAAACCGTCGATTGGCCTCTTTCATCCACCTGAATCAGCCACGGCAACCTCGGATGCTCGTCTACGGTGCGCCCACCGGGGAGCAGAATTGCCAGTGCAACGGCGATCAATGCGGCAATGAAAACGCTGAGAAAGATTTTTCGTTCCATGGGGTTGGTACTCAGAGGCTGCTAATGATCCCGCAATTTGGGGTGTTGACAATTATCATCGCCGGATCTGGTGACGACTGCTACTTTACTTGGGGCCTGTTAACACTATGCGGATACCCAGCGTTGGCTCTCCAATGAGGCCAGGCAAGGCGCGCAGAGCGAAGTTTGGTCGCTCCAAATGAGCGATGCGCAACGCCGAATGGCCTCATTGGATCACCTACTCAGGGACGGGGCCATTTTTCCCCATGACCGCGTTGCACTTTCGCTTATGTACGGCAGGTACACTGCGCTCAGTGCGCCTTGTCCTGTGATAAAATGGCCTCCGTCGATGGGCATCCGCATAGTGTTAACAGGCCCTAGACCAATCATCGGTGGAAAATGACGGAATTTCAATGGGTAACACGCTTTGGTTTATTACTATCCTAAGGGATCAGCCTTGGATCGGTTTTTTGATCGGACTGTTGTTCCTCGCTTTCATGTTTGGTTCGAAAAATCTGGTGGTTTATCTATACTCACGCAGTCAGGAGAAAAAAAAACGATCGGCTGGTATCGAGAACCCCGTGGAGAAAACATTAAGCGCGAAATAGCGCCACGCCTGATTTCCTCGGATTTAAACAGCCCTTCGTATCGCCTTGCCCGGGTCTGATAATGAAATTCGAGATAACTGAAGAAGAAAGCCACAAGGCCAAGATTCCGCATGAGATCTTTATAAGCAATCTTGTCGGGAATCACATTCTCTGGTTCATTGCGGCACTGGGGCTGGCCGGTTCCTACATACAACCGCTGATCCTTGTGCCGGTTGTGTCCGTAGCGACCCTGACCTACATACTCTGGCGCGCACGTAAATCTCCGGGACAAGACAGCTGGTACGTAATGTGCCATTGGCAGATCTGCGCCAGGCGCAGCCGTCTGTTCATTCTGATGCTGCTGATTCTCGCCTGCGTGTCGGGATTGGGCTGGGCCGCCCACACTTATCTGGGCATGATGAAAGAGGCGGCATATGCCCTGGTGGGGGGGCTGGGCTTTCTCCCGGTCATGGTAACGGTTCTGGTGCTCATCATCATGGAATCCGACAGCCTGCACCAGGCGACTCTGTACAAGCTGCCCAAATCCATCGTCGAACGGTATTCCGGTGCCGAAATGCCGGCGACCCTTGAGGATTAAAGAATCAAGGCTGCTGCTACAAGCCTGCCTTCCGAGATGAGCACGTTGTAGGTACGGCAGGCTGCCGGGGTGTCCATGATCTCAAGCCCCTTCCCGGCGTCAATGAGGGAGCGGTAAAGAGGAGGAGGCGGGAAAGCCTGGCTCTTGCCGGTGCCGAGCAGCACCAGGTCGACACCCAGCGTACTGAGCATCTCGAAATCGCCGGCCTGCAGCTGTTCCGGGGATCTGGGATGCCATTCCGGTATCACCCGGTCCGGCATCACGATCAGACTGCAGCTGTAGTGCGTATCGCCAACGACGAACTCTTTGTCGCTGTATGACCTGATCACATAGCCGTCTGCGGGGTCTTCGCGGGAAAATTTCATTGAATCAAGATAACAGCTGGATGAAACCAAGGCAAAAACTTGCTACCGGGGGTCAGGACAAGGGATTTGCCAAGAACCAACCAACATGCCGATACGAAGTGGTTAGGTCATTCAACGGCGCTCGTAATTCCTTTGACACTTCACTTGCTGGTCGGTTAATTTAACTTGTTTGCAAAATCAGTATCCGTGAGGAAGAGGTTCCCGTGTCCACGCCCGAGATGGAAGAATTCCGCAGAATAAAACGCCTGCCCCCTTATGTCTTCAACATTGTCAACGAACTGAAGGCGGCGGCGCGTGCACGGGGTGAGGACATCATCGATTTTGGCATGGGCAATCCGGATCAGCCTACCCCCCAGCACATCGTTGACAAACTGGTAGAGGTCGCGCAAAGGAAAGATACCCATCGCTATTCCATGTCCCGTGGAATCCCGCGTCTGCGCCGCGCAATCTGCAACTGGTATATGCACCGGTTCCAGGTGGAACTTGACCCCGAGTCCCAGGCCATCGTCACGATTGGCTCCAAAGAAGGGCTGGCTCATCTCGCCTTGGCCTGCATGGGACCGGGCGATTCGGTCCTTGTGCCGAACCCCGCTTACCCGATTCACCCTTACGGCTTCGTGATATCCGGTGCCGACATCCGTCACGTACCCCTGGTGCCCGGCGTGGATTTTTTCGAAAAACTCGAAGAGACCATCGTAGACTCATGGCCACGGCCCAAGATGCTGGTATTGAACTTCCCGGGGAATCCCACTGCCCAATGCGTTGAACTGGATTTTTTTCAAAAGGTCGTAGACATGGCCCGCGAGTACAACATCTGGGTGGTGCATGACCTGGCCTACGCGGATATCGTCTACGATGGTTACGAGGCACCCTCGATACTGCAGATCGAAGGGGCGGATGATGTGGCCGTGGAATTCTTTTCGCTTTCCAAGAGCTACAGCATGCCTGGTTGGCGGGTGGGATTCATGTGCGGCAACAAGACCCAGATACCTGAGCAGTATCGGCATATGGGATCATTGGAGTTCAGTAAGAAACTGCTGAAGGATGCCAAGGTGGCGGTATCCCCCGGGATCGGGTTTGGAGAACACGGTGATGACCATGTCCGCTTCGGTCTGATCGAGAATGAACACAGGACACGTCAGGCGATTCGCGGCATTCGGGAAATGTTGCGCAGAGACGAGAAAGCGGTAGCCTGAGTTAGTTGGAATACAGAAATTAGGAGTATATGGGTTTGGAACCAGTCAAAGTTGGCCTTCTTGGCCTGGGTACGGTCGGCGGCGGCACGGCCAATGTATTGGCCCGCAACGCAAGCGAAATCGCCAGGAGGGCGGGCAGAGGCATCAGGATTACCCGGGCTGCGGCCAGGGAATATAGTCCGGAGAACATTTCCGGTATTGAAAATATCCAGATTACAGATGATGCCTTCGAGATCGTCAACGACCCGGATATCGAGATCGTTATCGAATTGATCGGCGGCTACTCTCCGGCGAAAGAACTGGTACTTCAGGCCATCGAAAACGGCAAGCATGTCGTCACCGCCAATAAGGCGCTGATCGCCTTGCACGGCAACGAGATCTTTGCGGCGGCAAAAGCAAAAGGGGTTATGGTCGCCTTCGAGGCCGCAGTAGCGGGTGGGATCCCGATCATCAAAGCCATCAGGGAGGGACTGGCCGCCAATCACATAGACTGGGCAGCGGGTATTATCAACGGCACGGGCAACTATATACTGACCGAGATGCGGGACAAGGGCCGGGCATTCTCCGAGGCACTGGCCGAGGCCCAGGCATTGGGCTATGCGGAAGCTGATCCAACCTTCGACGTGGAGGGCATCGATGCAGCCCACAAGCTGACGATTCTCTCATCAATTGCCTTCGGGATTCCGCTGCAGTTCGACAAGACCTATACAGAGGGAATCACAAAAATCGAACCCCAGGACGTAGCCTACGCAGGCACCCTGGGATACCGGATCAAGCATCTGGGCATCACCCGCAAAACTGACCAGGGTGTGGAGATGCGTGTCCATCCGACCCTGATACCGGAAAGGCGCCTGATCGCAAACGTGGACGGGGTCATGAATGCGGTGCTGGTTAAAGGCGATGCCGTCGGTCCGACGCTTTACTACGGTGCCGGTGCAGGTTCCGAACCCACTGCGTCGGCGGTGGTTGCCGATGTGGTAGACGTGGTGCGCGCCCTGACCACCGACCCGGATAACCGGGTACCCCACCTGGCATTCCAGGCGGAGGAGTTGTCGGATGTGCCGGTGTTGCCCATAGAGGCAGTGGAGACCGCTTACTACCTGCGCCTGCAGGCTCAGGATCAGCCAGGTGTCATGGCCCGGATCGCCGGTATACTCGGGGACGCGGGCATCAGTATCGAAGCCATTCAGCAGAAAGAACCCCTGGAAGGGGAGACGGATGTACCCCTGGTCCTGTTGACCCGTCGAGTGCTGGAACGCCAGATGAACCAGGCCATCGAACAGATGGAAAACCTGGATTCCGTTGAAGGAAGGGTGATGCGCATTCGCGTCGAGCAACTGGCCGGCTGACCGGTATGATGAAGGGTTCGTCCCTGGACCTGCTGGTGCCGGGGCTCCTGGGTCCCCTGTCTGTGCCCGCCTCCGGCAGCCTCCCGAAGCTTCCCATACTGGAAAAGATCCTCGCCAGGGGCTATCGGCACGAGTTGTCCGGCAGCGACCTGGAAACCACCCTGATGTCGCTGTTTGATTATCAACCGGATCCCGGCTGTGACTATCCGCACGGCGCCCTGAGCCGCATCGGTGACGGCTTTGAGACGGACGATCGTTACTGGCTGATGGCTGAACCGGTTCTGCTGCGTCCCGACAAGGACCGGCTGTTGCTCTTCGACAGCAGGGAGCTTTCGTTTTCCACTGACGAAGCCAGCGTGCTGGCCCGGTTGTGTACAGAACATTTCAGGGATGAGGGATTGAGACTGGAGGTTGCAGATGCCCACCGCTGGTATTTGTCTCCAGACCACGCACCTTGCTTGAAAACCAGTAATCTTGGTGATGTTTTTGGAAGGAATATGGATCTGTTTCTCCCCTCGGGTCCTGATGCACGGAGATGGCGTTCCCTGACCAACGAAATCCAGATGCTTTGGCACGATTGTTCGGTGAACCGAATGCGGGAAGAGGAGGGAAAACTTCCGATCAGCGGAATCTGGTTATCCGGGGGAGGTGTGCTCCCCACGGATGTCTCCCGCCCATTCGCCGGGATTTATGCCAATCATCCGCTGGCCACGGGTTTGGCGGCAGCCACCGGTATCCAGTGCATGGATCTTCCTGACAAGCCGAATGAGATGTTCCGGGAAGCCGGCAGGATCTTGGCGATATATCCCGGTCTGCTTAGGCCGGTCTGGCAGGCCGATATCCATGGCTGGATGGAGGCAGCGGCGCATCTGGACGACTGGGTGAAGGATCTGCTGGGCTGTCTGGGGGGGAAATCCCTGGATGGAATCCGCATCTATCCTTGCAACGGCAAGTTCATTCAGTTAACTCCCCGTGGTTTGAGACGGTTCTGGAAACGGCCGTTATCCGTAGTTCTGCAGTTTGATCAGGAGGCCTGATCAATGTTATTCCTGGCGACTCTCGGCCAGGAATCGGCGGCGGCTTGTCGAAGCGCCAGGACGAGGGGTTCCCGTTTGCGGTCTTTCAGAAATCCAAAGCGAAGCGTCATCGGATAACACATGCGGTCCCAGACCACGATCTCGGATTTGGTCTGCATCGCCATGGCTTCGTCTTCGCGAATCAGCGAAATTCCGGCACCGGCCTTTACCAGGGCGTTCATCGCCGGCTCAGACGAAGCATAGGCCACCCTTTTGGGCAGATTTCCCCGCTCGGAAAACAGTTGATCGAAGATCTGCGTGTAGGGATTTTCAGCAACCGGGAAGACCCAGGGGAGGGCAGCGAGATCCTTCCATTCCGCCTCGATCACCCGATCCCTCCAGGCAGCGGGCGCCGCAATCACAAAACCGATCTCGGCAAGATCCAGTGCCTTCACTTCATATTCGGGAAAACTGCCGAAGAAGAAACCGCCATCCAGGGCACCGTGCCGAATATCGTCCAGGATGTTGCCGGAAACATCCTGGATGAACTGCAGCGCGAGATGCGGGTGATTCCTGGAAATTGAACCCAGGAACGCGGAAAGACGCAGAAAATCTCCATCGGTATTGACCCCGATCCTGCTGACCCCGACCACCTTCCCGCGCATCCCCTTGGCTTCGGCCACCAGATCACTCGCGGCACCCAGAACCCGATTTGCTTTTTCCCTGAGAATTCTTCCCGCCGGGGTCAGCTGCATCCCCTTTGATGTGCGCCTGAAAAGAACCACGTCCAGCTCTCTTTCAAGCGATTTGATGTGGGCGCTAATGGCAGGCTGACTGGTAAACAGCCGTTCCGCGGCGCGAGTCAAATTACCTTCCTCGGCGACGGTCTCAAAGGTACGCAGATGGTAGAGTTCCATTTAGGATCCTGTATCCAGCACCTTCACACAAGCTGTCGATGGCGGCATCTGTTGGAAGTACTCCGCCGATATCATGTTAACGGAGTGCCGGCTGGTCTTCATGGGCAGCGATCAGAATTCCTGAGAGCAGCCTTCCGAATAAACGATTGGATAATCTTAGCAGACGGCCGTAACTTAAACTCATACTGATCGTGTGAGGTAAATCATGACTACGACTACTTATGGACAGATGCAGGCCAGCGGAGTTCGGCTTCCGGATATCAGGCAGAAAGCCTATTCAGATGCGACAAGTATGCTCGATCTGGCGAAACGTTTCTATCAGAGGGCGATTCAGCGCCGCCGGCTCGCGGCCATGGACGACCGCATGTTGCAGGACATCGGGATCAGCCGTGTGGACGCACTCAGAGAGGCAAGCAAACCCTTCTGGCGAGCCTGATAAGGGACACAGCCACTTTTTTTCAGGATATGCCGCTTCAAACCGTGACCCCCGAACCGATGGGGGTCGCGGCATTTTCCTGTGGGGCAGTCAATTAGGCCGGAACACCGGATTGGTAGGCTGATTGTAGATCTCTGAACCCTGGTATTGAGGAACGGCAGCCGGCACCGGTTGCTGTTGAGAGGACTCCAGTTCCATTATCCTTTGTTCCAGTTCCCTTATCCTGGCCTGAGAATCACCGTCATAGGATGGGGTTGAGGGCGGAGCAGTATAGCTGCCCCCGGATTGAGGATTGGCATAGCCCGAATTCGGAGCCCCATACCCAGGAGCACCATAGCCGTAACCCGGGGCGCCGTATCCATATCCCGGTGCACCATAGCCGTAAGGGGCTCCGTATCCGTAACCAGGAGCCCCGTACCCGGGACCATCATTGTAATAACCGTCGTTGTAGCGATTGCCACCACCCATCCACCTACCGGGACTCATCATGTTGAAGGGGCTGAATCCTGCCGCGCCGGCATCATCATTCACAACCAGGCCGGTCGATCCAAGCACTACGAAACAACAAAATAACGCTATCGTTTTTCTTTGCACTTCTAATACTCCTCTACTGTTTTCTGCTGTTATCTACCCACACCAGTTCAGTCAAGTCAAATATTGCAAGGCCATGGCTCACAACGAGTTTCAGTTAAAACTCCAGCCGATTGCCTCCAGCTCAGGTCACCGGCAACCTCTACCTTCACTCGTCCAGCCACTCCACCAGATAGTAAAGTCTGAATCCCTCCGAGGATCGAGACGGACCGTAGACGATGGCAGGAAAACGCCGGTTGCTCCGATCGGACTGCACCACCGCCTGTTCCCTGGTTGACAGGATCTCCACACAATTCTCAGGGAATCTCGTCCGCCGCCTGCGGGGAGTGAAAACCACCGCATAGTGTTTTTCCACCAAACTGCTCTGGGGATCGATCAAATGCTCCGACATTCCTCAATTTCCTTGAACCCAGTCACCAAGCCTGATCATTGCACACAAGCGGGATCCCAACAATGTAAGTGGCCGGCCGTACTGATATAATTCTGCCGCCTGGACGGCAGCACCACAGACCGCTCCAGAGTAAACGTAAAGGGCTAAACCCAGGACCAATCAGCATGCGTTATATCAGTACCCGTGGCGGCGTAGAACCGATCGGATTTTCCGAGGCGGTGATGATGGGGCTGGCCACTGACGGCGGCTTGCTGCTGCCTGCCGATTTCCCCGTACTAAACGCAGCCACCCTCAAAGGGTGGGCAGGCATGGGGTTTTCCGATCTGGTGGTAGAGGTGATGCTTCCCTACGTGGAGGGAGACCTGAGCCGTGAAGAACTCACAGATCTCGTCGACCGCTCCTACCGCGGTTTCAGTCATTCCGATATCACCCCCGTGGTACGTGTGGGGGATATGCACATCCTGGAACTGTTTCACGGTCCAACCGCGGCGTTCAAGGATGTCGCGCTGCAGTTTCTGGGGAACCTGTTCCAGCTTCTTCTGGAGCGTGACGACGGACACCTGAACATCCTGGGCGCCACCTCCGGGGACACGGGCTCAGCCGCCATTTATGGAGTGCGGGGCCAGAAACGAATCGACATCTTCATTCTTCATCCCCACGACAGGGTATCGACCATACAGGAACGCCAGATGACAACGGTGTTGGACGAAAACGTCCACAACATTGCCATCGAGGGCACATTTGACGACGGGCAGCGTATCGTGAAGGCGCTGTTCAATGATCTGAATTTCAAGCGGGAGTACAGCCTGGGCGCCGTAAACTCAATCAACTGGGCCAGAATACTTGCCCAGGTTGTCTACTACTTCTACGCCTGGGGCCGGGTATCCGAAGGGGACGTTTCCAAAAAGGTCAGATTTTCGGTTCCCACTGGAAACTTCGGAGACATCTTTGCCGGGTATGTCGCCATGCGCATGGGTCTGCCCGTGGAGCAGCTCATCCTTGCGACAAACCGCAATGACATACTGACCCGGTTTGTAACCACGGGAACCTACAAGGCCCGACCTGTTCATCACACTATCAGCCCTTCCATGGATATACAGATCTCGTCCAATTTCGAACGTTATCTCTATTACCTCCTTGACGAAGACCCCGGGCAGGTTTGCGGCCTCATGGAACAGATGGCTGCCACCGGCGAAATGACCGTATCCGGCGAAAAGCTCAAAGAAGTGCAACATATTTTCAGCGCTGTCGCGGTGAGTGAGAAACAGACACTGGAGCAAATCCGGGAAACGCGAGCCGAAAACGATTATATTCTCGACCCCCATACGGCGGTGGGTGTGAAGGCCTCAAAACCCTACCCAGGTGCAGTCTGCCTTGCCACGGCCCATCCAGCGAAATTTGGTGACGCGGTGAAAAAAGCCATCGGAATCGAAGCGCCACCGCCGGTCTCTCTTCAGGGCCTGATGGAGAAAGAGACACGCTGCCAATTGCTTCCGGCGGATACCCAGGCAGTAAAGCGCTATATGGAAACAACACTAGGCTCCTCAAAAAAGTAATGGCTAAACAAAAACGGCAGGTCGATATCCTGGACACCACACTTCGCGATGGCGAGCAGACCCACGGCGTCTCGTTTTCTCCGGCGGAAAAACTCAATATTGCCAAGGCATTGCTGGAACAGCTGCGTGTTGATCGGATCGAAGTGGCGTCTGCAAGGGTGTCCGAAGGCGAGAAGGAGGCGGTCTCCAGTATCATCGAGTGGGCAGACACAATGGGGCTTGCCGACCGGATCGAGGTGCTCGGATTTGTTGACTTCAAGAAAAGCGTCGATTGGATATGTGATGCCGGCGGCAGGGTCATAAACCTTCTGGCGAAAGGCAGTGAAAAGCATTGCCGGAATCAGTTGCACAAGACCCTGGCCCAGCATGTCGGAGATATCCGCAAAACCATAAACTATGCCCATAAGCGCGGGCTCACGGTCAATCTTTATCTCGAAGACTGGTCCAATGGCTACCGGGACAGTCCTGAGTATGTCTATGAACTGATGGAACGGCTGCAGAAAGCGGAAGTCAGTCATTTCATGCTGCCCGATACCCTGGGGGTACTCACGCCGGATGAGGTGCACAGCAGTCTCACCGACATGTTAACTCGCTTCCCGGACAGCGAGTTCGACTTCCATCCTCACAATGATTACGGACTCGGCACCGCCAATGCACTCGCAGCAGTCAGGGCGGGGATATCCACCATTCACTGCACGATCAACTGCCTCGGCGAGCGGGCGGGAAACGCTTCTCTGGCCGAAGTGACGGTAAACCTTAGAGATCGCATGGGAATAAAGGTTTCTGTGGATGAAACCCACCTGGCGCGGCTCAGCGAGATGGTGGAAAATTTCTCCGGCAAGCGAATGGCCGAAAACACCCCCATAGTGGGTGCGGACGTTTTTACCCAGACCAGCGGCATACACGCTGATGGCGACAAGAAGGGCGGCCTGTATCAGACCGAACTGAGTCCTGAGCGCTTTTCCAGACACCGCAGCTATGCCCTCGGAAAAATGAGCGGCAAGGCCTCTCTGCTCAAGAATCTGGAGAGACTGGATATAACGCTGACAAACGAGAATATGGGGAAGGTACTGAAGCGCGTTGTGGAACTCGGCGACTCCAAGAAGACCATCACCTCTGAAGATCTGCCCTTTATCATCGCCGAGGTCCTTGAAAGCAAGGACTACAGCCATATCGAACTGATGAACTGTTCGATCACTTCCGGCCTGGATCTGGACTCCACCGCCAGCATTCGCGTGCGTATCGGCGATTCCGTCGAAATATCGGCCGGGATTGGCAACGGAGGTTTTGACGCTTTCATGAACGCCATTGGAAAGGTCCTCAAGCGCTACGGCGTCAGCCTGCCAAGGCTCACGGATTTCGAGGTGAGGATCCCCAGGGGAGGGCGGACGAACGCGCTCACGGAAGCGACCATTACCTGGGATGACGAGAGGGGGACATTCAAAACCCGCGGCGTGCAGTCAAATCAGGTTTTTGCTGCCGTAAACGCAACAATCCGCATGATTAACATGCAGATGCACAACAATCAATAGGCGGGAAAAAGGGGGGGGGCAGCGATCTAACCCAGCCCGCGCCGTTGTCTCAAGTTTACACCCGTTCCAGCCGACATTTAGTTAAGGGATTCTAAATGAGGAATGGCATTGGGGATGGAACAAAGAGACAGACTTCAGCAGGCGCTGGATGCCTGTGCGGAAAGGCTTGACAGCCTGAACAGATCATATCCGGAGCTTGCGTCGCCTATCAGTCAGGGCGCTATTGAGCAGTGGCATCAAACCAAGGTGAGCCTCGGATTGAACCCCGGGCCATCCGAGGATTTTGAATCCCAGGAAGATAATTCTGATGATTCGTTGTACGAGGCCCGGAAACTGGCCATCGAAATGCTTGAAAGCAACGGGTTGGAAGAAGTTCAGGACATTCTCCATGCCGAGCATACATTGACGCTGAATATGCCCAAGCTGGTGCAGCTCATCGGCAATACGGCTTATCGCAAGGCACTGAAAAAAGATGGGGAACTAATGCTGCACAATGCCATAACCTATGAGCAGATTGCCAATCTCTGGAACGACCTGGAGCGACCGGCATTTGGCGCGCCGGACTGGAACTCCCACAGCGTTTCGGTCCTTCTGAGTTGATCGGAGGCAGATCCACTCCGCTGCCGGTCACAGAGGAGCCGGCCGTGACTGTCGTGGGGATGGAAAACAGCCTGTGCCTGGTTAGACAGACGGAAATCGAACCACGATAAATCACGATTCTCATGGGCACCCCAATGACAGCACAGGCGAGTCCTGGCAATACAGAGAAGTTCGATATCAAGGCGTTTGCCTTGGAGCTTCGCCAGGATATCGAGCAAAACCGAATCCGGTTGCCCACTCTGCCGACGATCTCACTGGAAGCCCTTCTGGTGGTTAACGATGCCGACAGCAACATGACGGACATCGCCAGGATCATTGCTAAGGACACCTCCATGGCCACCCGGCTGGTCCGGTATGGAAACAGTCCACTTTACGGGGGAGCCAACAAAGTCACCTCTGTCAAAGGGGCCGTCATCCGAATCGGGGTGGCAGCAGTAAGGAGTGCGATACTGAACCTGGCGATGCATGATGTCTTCACCACCCATCTCAAACCCATTCAGGAAAGAATGGAAGGGTTATGGAGGCACAGTGTCGCGGTGGCGATTCGTGCAGTCTTGCTGACCTCCTATTTTAAACAACTGGATAGCGGTGAGGCGATGCTCGCCGGCCTGATACACGATGTCGGTACCATCCCGGTTCTCATCAAGGCCAGGGAGTATCCCGTGTTGCTGGACAATGGACGCAATCTGGACAAACTGGTGAGCCGCGTGCACATGTCACTTGGAAAGTTCATCCTGTTTCATTGGAATTTCGAGCCCTTTCTGATTGATGTGGCCGGCTCCCACGATAATCTGGGCAGGGATTCCCGTGGGAAAGACGTCGATTACGTGGATATCATACAGGTCGCCAATGTCCTGAGTTATGACGGCACCGATCATCCCTATACCCGGCTGGATCTGTCGAAGATCCCCGTTTTCGAGAAGCTGGGTATCGACCTCATAGAAGAAGTGCGGCAAAGAATAGCGACTGGCGAGTATGCGTCTGAACTGACTGCCGCTCTGCAGTAACCGGTCCAGCCAGCACGATCACCCAATCCCGGCTGTAGGGTCGAATTTATTCGACCATCTGCAATCTATTTGACCATCGGCCGTAAATGGCCGAATGAATTCGGCCCTACTACTGATCGGTCAACAGCTTCAGACTTATCAACAGGCTCACAATAATAATCAGGGGACGGATGATGCGCCCCCCCTTACGGATAACGAGCCGTGCTCCCACCCTGGCACCTATAAGCTGACCGGCAGCCATGACCAGGCCCACACTCCAAACGCAATGCCCGGCAACGGCAAAAATCAGGAGCGACGCGAAGTTGCTGGTAAAATTCAGCACCTTGGTATGAGCCGTCGCCTGAACAAGGTTGAAGCCCAGCAACCCCACGAATCCGACGGCAAAAAAGGAACCCGCCCCGGGGCCGAAAAAACCATCGTAGAATCCAACTCCGGCACCCACCGTCAGTGCGAACACAGAGCTGCCTATTTTCGGACCTGTAGTTTGCTCCCTGAGCCTGGGGCCAAACCAGAAATAGAGCGCCGTCATGATAAGTAGTACGGGAATCACCCGGATCAGAAGCTCCGTGTTTAAATGACGGACCAGTAGTGTGCCCAGGGCCGAGCCCACAAAGGTACACGCAATGAGAAAGCCAATCTCCTTTGGATTCACCATATTTCGGCGCACGAAGTAGAGACTCGAGGACAAGGTGCCGAATGAACCCTGCAACTTGTTGGTCGCAAGCGCTTCGGTGGGTCCGAGGCCGACCGCAAGCAACACGGGCAGGGTTATCAGTCCGCCGCCACCGGCAATAGCATCCACCATGCCGGCGATAAGGCCGGTAAGAAAAAGCAACAGCAGAATATCAGGGGCAAAAGCGAATTCACTCATTGGAGCTCGCGTACCACCCGAAATCCCGTATCGTCGCTGCGCCGTGACTGGAAGTTGCGCCAGCGGTTAGCGGATCTGATTTCCCTCGCGGGAAAGCTCCAGGCGCCGCCCCTGATGACGCGAACACCGCAGTTTGGCTTCTCGACAGCAGAGCCATTTTTTGGTGCCTGGCTGAAATCATCGTTCCAGCAGTCGGCAACCCATTCGAAAACATTACCGGCGGTGTCATACAGGCCAAACGGGTTTGGATTGAACCTCCCCACGCGGCTTGTTTGTTCCCCGTCCCACAGACCGCCGCAATCGGCGCAATTAGACCTGGCGGAACCGGATTCGCCCCCCCACCAGAACCGGCTTTGGGTTCCCCCACGGGCAGCGTACTCCCACTCGGCATCGGTAGGCAGTCTGTATCGGTTACCCGTCTGGCCGCTCAACCACCCGGTGTATGCAGTCGCCATGTCCCAGGTTACGTTTACAACCGGCCTGCGCCCCCGACCCCACCCCTGGTCATCCGGCAATCCACAGCCGGTACTCGCACAGAACCGGTCGTAGTCCTCGAAAGTGACTTCATACACACCGATGGCAAATTCCCCAACCTCCAGTTCCGAGGACGGCTGTTCGTCGGAATCACCGTCTCCCTGCAGGTCCCCGCGAATAAACCTCCCCCCTTCAAGTCTCATCATCTCCGGGCCCGGGGTACCATCGGGCAAATGATCCCTGAATCGCGGGTGACCCGCCTGGAAAGGGTCTAGGGCGGTAACTTTCCCGGGCCCATCCGCAGTGGAAACCTGAAAAGATATCCTGTCCAGCACCCTCGAGGGAATCGAGAGCATACTCCCGTAACGCTCCTGCACCCGAATACTCTTGGTCAGCAAATCTCCGCTGCGTCTGGACCCGTCGTGCAGGGTAAATTGGGCCCTCACCCTTTGCGCCTCTTCGGAGTACAGTACATCCAGATGCCGGACCCGCGAGAGATCCATCAACTCAACCGAGGAATCGCTTTGAATCATCAATTCCCCGGTGGTAATTCGGGCATGAAAATAGTCCCCTGACTGGGTTTCAACCAGACTCGGGGCCAAAAACTCAATGGGTACCGACCGACCCGGAGCAAAATTAATAACGGCAATATCCCGGGTTGTCAGGGGCAGGGCAGGGTCCAGCACCCTCTCCATGACCAGATCTGTCATCTCCAATCGGCCGCTGTATAGATCACCTGACCGGGTTCTCAGAAGATCAGGTGCGGCATCTTTCCCAAATCTGATTTCCTCAACCGCGTGCCCAGAAATCGAAACCCTTCCAAATTCCGTAGCCAGATCAAAGACTTCCACTTCAATTCCGCCATTGAATATATCTCCATTTTTCATGGTGACCAGATCGAAATCACCAGCGGCACCCCCGGAAACCACGGGGAACAGGCTCAATAGAAGTGCGAGGAAACAGCGTGGGGACGATAAGTTGCGCATAGTTAAGCCAAATACCCCTTACCCCGGCCGATTGGAATACCGCTTGAGGTATACCGGGATATCGTGGATCGCCAGACCGTTTTCATTGTTCTTGGACAAGTTCGACGGCTTTTGAAAAAATGACCGGCTTACAAAGCCACTGGGGCTTTACCGGATTTACCGAAAAAGGATATCAAGATGCCATTGATCAAGCCATTCCCCGGGCTGCGTCCCTCAGACACCAGGGCGTGCGAAGTCGCTGCACCGCCTTACGATGTCATGACGACGGAGGAGGCGCGGGAAATGGTTTTGCGGAAACCCTGGAGTTTTCTTCACGTCTCCCGCCCGGAGATTGACCTGCCGGAAGATACCGATCCTTACTCGCCCGAAGTCTATGCAAAAGGGGTGGAAAACTTTGATCGGATGCGAGAAGAGGGTCTGCTTTCTCAGGATGACAGACCCTGTTTCTATGTTTACCGGCTGACCATGGGAGATCATGTCCAGACAGGCATTGTCGCAGCGGCTTCGGTTGCCGCGTACGACCAACACCGTATCAGGCGCCACGAACTGACCCGGCCGAAAAAAGAGGACGACCGTGTACGCCAGATAGAGGCCCTGAATGCCCAGACCGGCCCGGTTTTCCTGATTTGTCCCAGCGACCGGATGCTGGAAGGCATACTGGCGGATTTCTGCGGGCAGCCGGCCGCAGTGGATATCACAGCCGATGACGGTGTACGTCACGAGCTGTGGATGATCTCTGAGGATAGCCATATAAAGCGGGTGACAGATGCCTTTGACGCCATGCAGACCCTTTATGTGGCGGATGGGCACCATCGCTCGGCCGCCGCCTCCCGGGTTGCGGCAGGTCGCAGGAACAGCCGGCCGCAGAATGCAGGTGAGCAGCCAAGCGATTATTTCCTCACCGTTATCTTCCCCCACGATCAGGTGCAGATCCTGGACTATAACCGGTTGATCCGCGATCTCAATGGAATGGAACAGGAGAGGTTTCTGGATAGAATTAGCGAAGGCTTTCGTGTGGAGCCCCAGGCGGGTCCCGTTCGGCCCACAGAGACCGGTGAGTTCGGCATGTATCTGAAGGGTCAGTGGTACAGGCTGCGAATCGACCCGGCCCGCATTCCCGAAGACCCTGTCAACAGTTTGGATGTCAGTCTGCTGACCCATGAACTGATCGAACCCATTCTGGGAATCACCGACCAACGCCAGGACGAGCGTATCGATTTCGTGGGAGGCATACGTGGATTGAAGGCGCTCCAGCATCGTGTGGATACGGGTGAAATGGCGGTAGCCTTTTCGCTCTGTCCGACGACAGTAAATGCATTGATGGCTGTTGCCGATGCGGGTCAGATCATGCCGCCAAAATCCACATGGTTCGAACCCAAGCTTGTGGATGGCCTTGTCAGCCACCTGCTCCAGGCCAAGTAACCCCCGGGATCGGCGAAACCGAAGATGGTCACGGTTACCACGAATGTTCCCCAGGGCGACATGCTCGATGAGCAGGATATCAAAGGCTGGTTGGATACACTGCCCGAGACCCTGAAGCCGGAGGAACGCGAGAGACTCAATGCGGCCTGTGAACTGGCTCGTGAAGCACACCAGTCGGAAAGACTGCCAACCGGTGAGACTGTTTTAAAGCATATATTGTCGGTAGCGGAGATTCTGGTTCGGCTGGGTCTGGACTGCAGAACCCTGGTGGCAGCCATTCTTCATGATGTCCTGCTGGGCAATCATGTCAAAGTGGAGGAGCTCCAACAGCGCTTCGGGGTGCCCGTGGCCAGCATAGTCAGCGATATGGCACGCATCGCGGCCCTGAATATGTCGCAACGGGGAACCCGGCACCTCAGTGAGGCGGATCACAAGGAAAATCTGCGCCGCATGGTGCTCAGCATCGGGGATGATATCAGGGTGGTGTTGATCGTGCTGGCCGAGCGGCTGCACGAGATGCGGATGCTCAAGCACCTGCCCGAGCAGGAACGAATGCTCCTCGCCCGTGAAACCGACGAGATCTATGCCCCGCTTGCCAGCCGGCTTGGGATCTGGCAGATCAAGTGGGAGCTGGAGGATCTGTGTCTTCGATATCTTCATCCTGATGAGTACAGGAGTATCGCGAAACGGCTGGAAGGAAGAAGGGCGGAACGCGAGGTTTTCATCCGCTCCATAATCGATCTATTGCAAGAACGGCTGCTCGCCATCGGGATAAAAGCAGAGATAACCGGGCGTCCCAAGCATATTCACAGCATCTGGCGGAAGATGAATCGCAAGGCCGTTGATTTCGATCAGATCTTCGATGTAAGGGCAGTCCGCATTATTGTGGGTTCGATTGCGGACTGTTATGCGGCGCTCGGGGTGGTGCATGGCATATGGCGGCACATACCCGGTGAGTTCGACGACTATATCGCCACCCCAAAGGCCAACATGTACCGCTCGATACACACTGCGGTCATCGGACCCGACGACCGCCCCCTGGAGATACAGATTCGGACCCGTGAAATGCATGCGCATTCGGAACTGGGTGTGGCCGCCCACTGGCGATACAAGGAACCGGGCAAACGAGATAGGGAATTCGAGCGTCGTATCACACTGCTGCGCGCGTGGCTCGAAACACGGGACGAGGCAGTCGAGCATGATGACTTTGTCACCAACCTCAAGACAGGTCTTGAAGCCAACCGAGTATACGTGCTGACGCCTCAGGGAAGAGTGCTTGAACTGCCGAAAGGCGCTACCGCCGTTGATTTCGCCTACGCCATTCATTCCGCGGTAGGGCACAGATGCAGGGGCGTCCGCATCAATGGAAAGATCTCCACCCTGACCCAGCCGCTGGAGAGCGGCCAGACAGTCGAGATCATAACGGCCAGGGAGGGAGGCCCGAGCCGAGACTGGCTCAGCCCCCACCTTGGCTATATTAAGACCAATAAAGCCAGAAACCGCGTCAGGCACTGGTTGAAGCAACAAGACTACGAGCAACACCTGATCGCCGGCAGGGCAGCCCTGGACAGGGAAGTGAGCCGGCTGGGTGTGGCCAGGCCGGTGCTGGAAAATCTTCTGGATCGGTTCAACTTCAAGAAAACCGACGACCTGCTCGCGGCAATCGGCCGGGGAGAGGTATCCCCGGTCCAGGTGGCTGGGACCGGCACACCTCTCAGGGAAGAAAAACACCCCAAACCCGATCTGCCGCTTCGCAGACGAACACACAAATCACAAGCACACGGCCTGAGTGATGTTGTGGTGGAAGGTGTGGATGATCTGATGACCAACATGGCACGATGCTGTAAGCCGGTGCCACCCGACGACATCGTCGGATACATCACCCGCGGCAGGGGGATCAGCGTACATCGTCGCAGTTGCTCCCTGATCCAGGGACTGGACGAGGAAAACAGTGCGCGGCTGGTCGATGTGTCCTGGGCCGGTCATTCCGATGAGGCCGTTTACCCCGTTGATATCCAGATCCAGGCGATGGACAGAAAGGCACTGCTGAGAGACATATCCTCAACATTCGCCAACGAGGATATCGCGGTAACAGGGGTCAACAGCCAGACCAACAGGAAAACCGATCAGGCCACCTTGTCCTTCACAATTGAGATATCCGACATGAACCAGCTGAGCCGGTTGTTGGAAAAGTTGAATCAGCTTCCGGATGTATTTGAGGTTAGAAGACAGGTGTAAGAAAGGGCCAAGGGCCAAGGGCCAAGGGCCAAGGGCCAAGGGCCAAGGGCCAAGGGCCAAGGGCCAAGGGCCAAGGGCCAAGGGCCAACAGAGGATGTGGTGCCCCAGCCTTTGTGTCAATTCATATATTTGCTTGTGGTTCCAAGTGCCCTGAATCCGTAAAGTAGCACAGCACTCGAATCACCCTGTCTTCCCCTCGGCCCTACAATCCGTACTCCAGCTTCAATCTCAGCTGCAGCTTCTTCGCCTGCTTGAACGCTTCTTTCAGCATCAATCGATTTAGGTCCGGAAGAGAGGCGGGGTCGAGACGGTTGGGGTCATCAGAATCCATGTCGACGAGTTGCTGCTGGATCCGGAATCGCTGTATGAGATGAAAAGCCTCAATCTCTGACGCCGTCTCTTCCGGTTTCAGGTTCTGGACGGCTGCGGCGGCACGAAGACGATCTCCGGTATTGGTTGCCCAGATGCCGTGGGTGAGGCTCCAGATTCTTGCCGCATCGATGAAAGGTCGGGCGCCATGGAGCTTGAGATCGATGCTGTGTGGATGCTCACGACCACCGTCATAGACAAAACCGCCAATCCAATTGAGTGGGGGATCACAGGTCAGGGCCTCCTCCGTCATCGCCCTCAGAAAACGCGGGCGTTCGGGGGGCAGGGGAATCAGCCAGTTGCGCAGATTGTCGGCCAATTCGTAACTTCCGTAAATGGGTCGGAAATCGAAAAAGATTGTACTGTGCATCAGCGCCTCCGGGTCCGGAGTTCCCATCCAGCTACTGAATCTCTCCTGCCACTCAGACATGCTCAGGCACCAGAGTGGATTTCCGGACATGATGCCGCCTTTGCAGTGTTTGAAACCGCAGGCATCCAGGCCCCGGTTTACCGCTTTGGCAAAAGGGAGAAAGGCCTCACGGATAGCCTCCGTGGAAGATTCGTCACCCGGCAGAAACAGGAGCCCGTTGTCCTGGTCTGTGGAGAATGTCTGCTCCAGGCGCCCCTCAGAGCCGAAAACCAACCAGCACCAGGGAACCGGGGGCAGATCGAACTCATCCTCGACCAGTTCGATTACCCGCATGACAACCAGATCGTTCAATGCCGACATCCACTGACAGATTCCCTCCACGCCCATGCCGGCTGAAAACAGTTCCGCGCCCCGTTTACGTATTGCATCTGCGGCTTCTGACATCGCCTTGACGTCGATTGCCCCGGTCACACGATCCGCAAGAGCCTCTGCCCCCCCACCTCGAAGACCGAACAGGTCCGAACGGGAAACCACGTTGCACAGCCGGCCGTCCGGCTCAACGAGCAGGACATGCCTGACGCCGCGTTTGGTCATCAGCACGGTCGCCCGATGGGATGGCGCATCTGCCGGAAGGGAAAAGGGGGCACCGGTCATCAAACCGGCTATGGGCTCATCCAGCCTGCCTCCGTCTACGGAGATACCGTGCACCAGATCCGTCAGTGTTACGATGCCCAGGGGAAGCTCGCTGGTGGTATCCACGACAATGATGGTATCCCCCCCTACCTGATTCATCTGCATCAATGCCTGACGGACGCTGGTGGTGGGCGACACAGTTATCGGAGCCCGCTGCGGTAGAGAACGCAAAGGCCCCTCAGAGGGCCCAAAGTAAGCGTAGGACGTGCTCAAACGTGACTTATTGCTTCCCGGCTCCAAAGCGGATTGGCTGCTGTTACCCGATTTATCCCCGTTCATTAATCGGATTCTCCCAGAAGGGATTTAACTCTCGCAACCAGGGCACTGGTGGAAAAGGGTTTGGGTATGTAAGCATCGGCGCCAAGCGCCGCCCCCTTTGCTATCTCGGCATCCCTGCCTTTTGCGGTAAGCATGACAATACGCACCTTGTCCAGGTCATGATCCTCACGCACCGCTTTACAGACGTCGAACCCGTTGAGCTTCGGCATCATTACGTCAAGCAGTACCAGATCCGGACGCTCATTGCGGATCTTTGCCAGGCCCTCTTCTCCATCCCGGGCGACAGTTACCTCGAATCCCTCCCGCCGCATCAGGAAATCAACGGAAATAACAATATTCTGTTCGTCATCAACTATCAGAATCTTTTTAGTCATCAGGATGTTCCCTGTTGCGAAACCGTCTCGATTCCCCTCGGCAGTTCAAATAAGAATATAGCACCTTTCCCCGGAGAGCTCTCAACCCAGAGGCGCCCGCCGAAATGCTCTATGATCTGCCTGCTGATGGGCAGACCAAGCCCGGTTCCCAGGGGAGCGGCTTCCCCGTCCTCACCCTGGCGAAATTTCTCAAATATGACCGCTTGTTTATCCCTTGGAATACCTGGGCCGTTGTCCTTGACGCTTACCTGGTAAACCTCGGGTTTTTCCCTGAGACCAATCTCTACGAGACCACCGTCCTCCCGTATGAACTTGACAGCGTTGTTGAGCAGGTTGAGCATCACCTGCATCAGCCGGTCAGGATCCGCCCAGACCCTGCAACTCGATTCCGGGATATCGAGACTCAGCCTCCCGCCCTTGTCCTTGAAAAGCTGCTCGGTGGCTTCAGCAGATTGGGATATCACCTGTGCCAGCTCCACTTCGCCGCTCTGCCACTCTGCATGACCGGATTCTATCTTTGCCAGGTCCAGCACTTGATTCACCAGGCGGGTCAGCCGCTGAGTTTCACTTACGATGATCCCGATAAAACGCTTTCGGTCCTCCAGGTTGATCTCAGGATCATCGTGCAGAATTTCAGAAAAGGCGCGAATTGACGTCAACGGCGTCCGCAACTCATGGGTTACCGAGGACATGAAGTCATCCTTGAGATGATCCAGTTCCTGCAACCTGATATTGGCCGCCTCCAATTCCGTCTTTGCGGCTTCGAGTTCCCGGGATTTTTGCTCAAGTTCCCGGCTGTACGCCCGAATCTGAGAGGCTTCATCCAGTATGTCCATAACCTCGTCCAGCCCCAGCGGTTCCTCCTCAACGACACTCGATACCATCACCCGGGCTGACGCACTGCCGATCGCACCGGTCAACAACGTCTCCGCGAAATTGACCGTCTCGGCATCCGCGGGCAATTTCTCTTTCTTTTTAAGTCCCCGCCTCCTGGCATAGGACGCGAATGCCCTTCGTGCCCGCTGCTCACCCAGGAAGCGTCCGGTCAGGTTTATGAGATCGGCCACCTCCGCACTGCCGCGCCATAAACCGGTCACCACGGGTTGGTCGTGTTTGAGGGCATCCACAAATATCCGCCCCTGCGCCGCCTCTTCCACATTTGGCGAGCGCAACAGCGACACTACAAGATACATACCCACGTTTGCGGACAGGCTCCAGAACATGCAGTGGGTGATCTCATCAAAACCGCTCAGTCCGAACAGGGCCTGGGGCTTCAGCATGGCCAATCCAAAAGGACCCAACTCCAGAAAATCGTTGGGCAGCCAGCCGGATTTTGCGAAGGAGGGCAGCAGCAGGGTATACAACCAGACCGTAAATCCCGCACCCAGACCGGCCAGCGCCCCGGCCTTGGTTCCGCCCCGCCAATAGAGCCCGATAATCATTGCGGGGCCAAATTGGGCGACTGCGGCAAAACTGATGAGTCCGATGGACACGAGGGCGTAAGCCTCGCCGGCAAGTCGGAAATAGGTGTAGCCGAGCAAAAGGATCACGAAGATCGCACCTCGGCGAACCCTGAGCAGTACAACGCTGATATCAATAGCGGGGGGTCTGGTTTTCCAGCGGTGCAGAAGCCCCGGCATCACCAGGTCGTTGCATACCATGGTGGAAAGGGCAATGGTTTCCACGATGACCATGCCGGTAGCCGCTGAGAGCCCCCCGAGATAGGCAAAAAGTGCCAGCCACTCCTGATTCAACGCAATAGGCAGGGTCAGAACGAAGGTATCGGCATCCACGTTGCCGCCCGGAAACTGCAGTATTCCCGCCAGGGCGATCGGAATCACGAATATGTTAATCAGCAGGAGGTAGAGCGGGAAAAGCCAGATGGCCCTGTGCAGATGCCGTTCGTTGCTGTTTTCCACAACCGCAACCTGAAACTGCCTCGGCAGCATCAGGACGGCCAGTGCGGACAACATGGCAAAGGAAAACCAGGTGCTGTAGCTGCCTTGGTCCGGGGCAAGCATGGGCTTTAAGACGCCTGCCGACCTGGCCTGCTGCATGACGTCGGCGAATCCGTTGTACAGACCGAATGTCACGAACAGCCCCACGGCGGTCAATGCCACGAGCTTTACGATGGACTCAAATGCAATGGCTGCCACCATGCCTTCGTGACGTTCGCTGGCATCCAGGTGGCGTGTACCGAACAGGATGGTGAATGCCGCCAGGAATATCGCCACATAGAATGCCGTGTCCTGCCAAACCGGCTGGGCCACCGCGTGGCTGGGCATAACGATGTCCGGGTAATGGAGCATGATGGTGAAACTGTTGGAAACGGCCTTCAGCTGCAGAGAGATGTAGGGGATTACACCGATGACGGCTATCACCGTAACCAGCCCGCCCAGCAGGTGGCTCTTGCCGTATCTTGAAGAGATGAAATCAGCAATGGATGTAATGCGTTGTGACTTGCTGACCCTCACCATCTTCAACAGCAGGAAAGCCCACAGCGCCGCGGCGAGGGTAGGGCCGAGATAGATCGGCAGGAAGCCGATACCACTCTCCGCGGCGCGGCCCACACTCCCGTAGTACGTCCATGCCGTGCAGTAAACTGCAAGCGACAATGCGTAAACTGTCGGGTGGGCGATGACAGATCGACCGCTGTCGGCGCGCCGGTCCGCCCAGTATGCGATGGCGAACAGAAGTCCCAGATAAAGGAAAGATATGGTGATTATCAGAGGGCTGCTGAGCATGCAGACCTCCGGTCTAGGGTGTCGTGATCACTGGGTGGCGCGTCCCAATAACAGGCACCATCATTGGTCCGACCCCTCGACAATCCACGCCATCACCCCAATAAGCACAGCCCAGACACCAAACAGATAAAGGTACAGAATCGGCAGGCCAAGCACTTCCTGCGGTCTGTCCAGCAGGGCCATAACAGGTGAATAGTAGAGAAAGCAACCAGCCAGGAAAACGGCAACCAGCCGCTGCCCCATCAGGGTCGATCGCCTCATCGAGGGTTCCCCCAGCAACAGAATGAACTTCGTTAGAGTATAGGGTACCCAAGGTGGATAGGGTATGCAGAACTATAAAAAAGTCCTCTGTCCACCCATCCTTGCGGGCAGTGCCGGCCCCACCATGTATGCTGACTATTTAGAAGTTCCGCCGGTAATTCAGTAGCCGAGTGTCTGATGTAGATTGTCCAGCATCTCATCGAGAAAAGCCCTGTTTTGTAAAAGCTTGTTTACACGATCCTCATCTCTTTCATCAAAATTCATGAGGGACTTAAGCGCATGGAAAAAGATATCCATATCTCTATTGATCCGTTCCTGGGCGGAGACAGAGGGAACCTGCCCTTCCGTATGGAGGACATTTCTTACAACCCTGTTATAAGCCGCGATAAGCCGGTATAGATCCCGTCTTTTTTCGCGAAACCAGGGTATTCCGAGTATCTGATTCACCGTATCCTTGGCACTCACCTGACCATACTGAGCAAATGAGTCAATCATCTTGAAATAGAGATATCGCAGGCGCGAAAACTCCTGAAGTTTATCCGCCCGGTGTAAAGCCACCAACAGATAAAACATATCTCTGAGAATGCGCACTGCTTCCCTGTTCTCCCGCAGCCAGGGGATTCGATAAAATGCCCGCCAAGTGGAAAAAGAAACCATTCGCACAACACCCCTTTCTCAATTCAATACCACTGATTCCGCCCGCCCGATAATTGACAATTCTGATTGACCCCATTACCCACGAGTGCGATAAAGGGGATTCGAGGATATACCGGTCCCGATATCACTCCGATAGGTCAGGTTTGTCCGGTAGTGCTTAATTAAACTCCGAGGAACATAGAAAGTGCAAAAAAAGCTCATAAAACTTAGTGGACTGGCATTGGCGGTCAGTTTGCTGCTTACAGGTTCGGCATACGCTATGGATATGGGGAACATGATGAATCCTTCCAAGTGGATGGGGGGAAACAGGGACAGGGATCGTTATGACGATTCCTATAGAGATCCTGGATACGGCTATGGCCCAGGATACGGCGGCAGTCCCGGATACGGCGGAGGTCCCGGATACGGCGGAGGCCCCGGATACGGTGGCGGTCCCGGATACGGTGGCGGTCCCGGATACGGCGGCGGTCCAGGTTACGGTGGCGGTCCCGGATACGGCGGCAGTCCCGGATACAGTGGCAGTCCCGGATACGGTGGCAATCCCGGATACGGCGGCAATCCCGGATACGGTGGCAATCCCGGATATGGCAGTGGCTCCGGATACGGTGGCGGCCCTGGATATGGGGGGGCTCCCGGTGGCGGCACCGGCTACGGTGCTCCACCCCCTTCACAAGCTCCCACCGGGTCTGACGGGTCGGCTCAGGAGATCAGGCGCCTGCAGCAACGCATCCGGCAGTTAGAGGCTGGACAGTAGATCCCCTCATCAGGGCTGGCAGCCGCATCGCAGTTCATGCGACTGCCAACCTTTTTTCAGTTCGAGGGCAACTGCTACAAAATATCTGATAGATAGGCGAACATACGCTGACGCTGTGCTTCGTCGGGTAGCCGACCCTGGGCAGCGCCCAGGTTATCCACCATGTGTCGTTTCTTGCTCGTTGCGGGGATGGCGACACTGACCGATGGGTGGGAGATAATCCACTTGAGGAAGAACTGAGCCCAGCTGTCGATATCGAATTTCCCGGCCCAATCGGGAAGCTTTCTCCCCCTGACCGCTCTGAACAGCGAACCGCGTGCAAACGGGCGGTTTACGATGACCGCCATTCCGCGCTCCAATGCCAGCGGCAGAACCTGGTTTTCCGCCTCCGGTTCAGCCGGGGAATAGTTGATCTGAATAAAATCCAGCGGTTCTGAGCGCATGATCCGTGCAAGTTCATCGTGCGCTCCGTCATGATAGTGGGTGGCACCGATATATCGGATGCGCCCCTGTTCCTTCCATTCCCGCAAAGTCCGGATATGGGTCTGCCAATCCACCAGATTATGAATCTGCATCAGATCGATACGATTGGTGCGAAGCAGTTGAAATGACCTGTTCATCTGATCAACACCCGCCTTACGCCCATGGGTCCAGACCTTGGTCGCCAGAAAAACGCGGTCCCGCACCCCTAATTCAGCCATGACATCGCCAACGACGCGTTCTGCATCTCCGTACATGGGAGAGGTGTCCACCATGGCATTTTTCACATCCGCGAGAGCGGACAGGACCTCCCTCGGCCCCTGAAGCTCATCCGTACCCAACCCCACATCAAATACCCTGGAGGTTCCCAGCCCCACCAAAGGTAAGGTTTCATTGCTTCCGGGAATAGTTCGATAGATTGTTTCCAGGGGTCGCCCGGCGAGAGCCCACCGGCTCAAAACCGGGTTTCCGGCCGCCACAGCGGCAATCACCTTCAGCAACAACCGCCTGCGACTGTTCAGTGGACCCGGACACTGCTTCATATTCGATACCTCCCAGCTTTACTACGCCGATTCCCCAGAGTGGTGGCTTTGGAATGAATTCGACCCTACGCCCCTTTCCGGAGATGGTCGAATGAATTCGACCCTACAGTATCGTGAATGTTAATTTACCCACTCAAACTAGGGGGAAAGCCTGTTATTTCATTCTCCAACTCACACGGTTAATATAGCCCGAATTTCCCCGGACTGTGGCTCGCTGAACGTTACAGGGTTGGTGGCGGGGTGCACTGGATGAATTCAGATGCGACATGCATCGGAACGGACTTATTGATTTGGTAACCTGATGTTATTCCTTCTCGTTTGTCTCCCATTCCTCGGCGCATTGGCTGTTTACCCGGCTTCCAGATATCTGCATATACATCCTTCCCTTGTTTCCGGGCTGACCGCGACCCTGGGTCTGATCCTCGTCATCCACAACGGCATGGCTGTTTATGAAGGGGATCTCTTGCTGAATCAGCAGCAATGGATGCCCGCGATAGGGCTCTCTCTGAGCTTTCGCCTGGACGGGCTGGGGCTCTTGTTCGCCGAATTGATTCTGGGCATCGGGGTTTTGGTGATCTTTTACGCCCGTTATTACCTCACCGAGGCGGAAGCGGGTCCAAGACTTTACGCCTTCCTGCTTCTGTTCATGGGGGCAATGCTCGGATTGGTGCTCGCGGAAAACCTGCTCCTGATGCTCGTATTCTGGGAGTTGACCAGCCTTGCATCCTTTCTGCTCATCGGGTTCCGCCGACAGGATGCTGAAGCCCGGCAGGGTGCGCGACTCGCACTGTTTGTCACTGGGGGCGGCGGGTTCGCGCTTCTGGCGGCGTTGATAATACTGGGACAGATTGTCGGGAGCTATGAGCTTTCTGACGTGCTCACCAGCCGGGAACTGGTGGCGAATCATCCTCTCTATCCTCTCATTCTCGTTTTGTTCCTCCTGGGTGTGGGAACAAAATCCGCTCAATTTCCGTTCCACTTCTGGCTGCCACACGCCATGGCGGCACCCACACCGGTGAGCGCCTACCTGCATTCGGCGACCATGGTGAAAGCTGGGATTTTCCTTCTCGGAAGATTTTTTCCGGTGCTTGCCGGTACCGATCTCTGGTTTTATCTGGTGAGCGGCATGGGTCTGTCAACTCTGCTGCTGGGGGCCTATTACGCACTGTTTCAGCATGATCTCAAGGGGCTGCTGGCTTACTCCACCATCAGTCACCTGGGACTGATCACGCTGCTGTTCGGTTTGGGCACCCCGCTGGGGGAAGTGGCCGCAGTTTTCCACGTGATCAATCACGCGGTTTTCAAGGCATCCCTTTTTATGGCTGCCGGCATCATAGACCACGAGAGCGGCACCCGCGATATGCGAAAGCTCAATGGGTTGTTTAAGTACATGCCGTACACCGCCGTACTGGCAATGGTTGCCGCCGCCGCGATGGCCGGCGTTCCGCTGCTCAATGGGTTTCTCTCCAAAGAGATGTTTTTTGGAGAGACGGTGGCACTCAGCTGGTTGGGAGAGGCGAGCTGGCACTGGCTGTTCCCTCTGGCTGCCACGCTCGCGGGCATCCTGGCTGTGGCCTATTCACTGCGCTTCATCCATGACGTCTTTTTCAACGGGGAACCCCGCGACCTGCCCAAGCTGCCCCATGAACCCCCACGTTGGATGAAGGTCCCGGTGGAGATTCTGGTGGTTCTCTGCATCGGCGTGGGCATGTTCCCGAATTACACCGTCAGGCCGCTGCTCGAGGCCGCGGCGGGAGCCGTTCTGCAACAGCCCTTGCCCGAGTTCAGCCTGAGTATCTGGCATGGGTTTACCCCGCCGCTGATCATGAGCCTGATCGCCATGGGTGCCGGTATTGCCCTGTACGGGGGACGAAAATGGGTGATCAGCGTACACGACAGGCTGCCTTTGCAGTTGAATGGAAAATGGATGGCGGAGCGCATGCTGGAGAGTTTGTTCAGCTTCGGGGCAAAAATTGATCGTCTGTTGGACAATCGCAGCCTGCAGCGTTACAACTTTCTGCTCCTGATCAGCGCGGTGGCAGTTGGCGCTTTCGCGTTACAAGGTGAAACCCTGTTCGGCAGCGGTGAAGCCACGCCAGCCAGCATCCCGGCCCTGGTCGGAGGGTTTTTGCTCGCCGCCGGTTCGGTCACCACCGCGGCCCTTCACGGCAGGCGCCTGGTGGCGGTCATCATGCTCGGTCTCGTTGGCCTGATCACCTCGCTGCTGTTTGCCTATTTCTCGGCGCCAGACCTCGCACTTACCCAATTGCTGGTCGAGATCGTAACGGTGATCCTGGTACTGCTGGCAATGTACTTTCTGCCGCAAACGACGCCTCCGGTGTCCAACCTGGGCCTGGTGTCCAGGGATGTGCTCCTGGGGATAGTCGCCGGAATCGGTGTGGGGATACTCTGTTATTCCATGCTCATGCAGCAGGGTGAGAGTATTTCCTCCTATTATCTGGCACAGAGCAAGCCGGGTGGCGGCGGCACCAACGTGGTAAACGTGATACTCGTTGATTTCCGGGGCTTCGACACCATGGGGGAGATCACGGTGCTGGGTATCGCCGCCGTGGGTATTTTTGCCATGATCCAGGGTCTGGTTCTGAAGGGACCTCGGCAGGATTGGCGCGGCGGCGCCTGGGCGAGGGATCCCCATCCCGTACTGCTGGTTACCGTTTCCAAGCTCCTGCTGCCCATCGCCCTTCTGGTTTCGGTGTTTCTTTTTCTGCGCGGCCATAACGAACCCGGCGGCGGATTCGTCGCCGGACTGGTCACAGGCGTTGCCT
This sequence comes from Chromatiales bacterium, assembly GCA_030145425.1. Classification (GTDB taxonomy): domain Bacteria; phylum Pseudomonadota; class Gammaproteobacteria; order Chromatiales; family Chromatiaceae; genus JAHEHQ01. Next base: position 44,977 of record JAQYVO010000138.1, read on the forward strand.
TGATACTGCAGTACATTGCGGAAGGCAGCGACGACACACGGCCCCGCCTGCCCTGGAACTATCTGGGGTTGATCGGCGCGGGCGTACTGATCGCTGTGCTGACAGGACTCGGGAGCTGGCTGTTTGGGTTTCCCTTTCTTACGACCTCTTTCACTTACGTGACGCTGCCCATCGTGGGTAAGTTCGAGCTGGCCAGTGCCTTGTTGTTCGACCTGGGTGTCTATCTCGCCGTGGTGGGCACGGTATTGTTGATCCTTTCCGGCATAGGCGGCCTAAGCCGGCGGGAGAGGGAGGCCTGATGGAGCTGACCCTATCCATCCTGATCGGTACCATGACGGCCAGCGCCGTCTATCTGTTGCTACGCGCCCGCACGTTTCCGGTCGTACTGGGGCTTTCACTGCTCGGCTATGCCGTCAATATCTTTCTGTTTGCAAGCGGCGGACTTACCCGCAACAGCGCGCCGCTGGTCGAACATGGTCTGAAAAACCTGCCGGATCCGCTGCCGCAGGCCCTGGTTCTGACCGCCATCGTCATAGGGTTCGGCATGACCGCCTTCCTGGTCGTGCTTGCACTTCGAGCCCTGCGGGATTTGGGTGACGATCGGGTGGACGGAGGTGGCGAGGAATGAATCATCTGCTGCTCCTGCCCGTACTGATCCCCCTGATTGCCGGGGGCACACTGCTTCTGACAGGACGATGGGGCAGGGGTACGGACCGAATCATCAGTATCGTTTCCACCATTGCGCTTCTTTCCGTGGTCCTGCTGCTCATGGAACATGCGGCCACCGGTGAGATCATGGTCTATCACAGCGGTAACTGGCCGACGCCCTACGGTATCGTGTTGGTTCTCGACCGGCTGAGCGCCCTGATGCTCTGCCTCGCAGCAATCCTCGCGCTGGCCAGCCTGTTTTATTCCATCAACGGCGATGACCGGATAGGACCCCGTTTTCATCTGCTGTTTCAGATGCAGTTGCTTGGAATCAACGGTGCGTTTCTTACCGGCGACCTGTTCAATCTCTTCGTCTTTTTCGAAATACTGCTGATTGCCTCTTATGCCCTGCAGTTCCACGGTGGCGGCAAAGCCAGGGTACGTGCAGCCCTGCACCTGGTGGTCCTGAACCTCGTCGGATCGGCAATTTTCCTGATAGCCATAGGTGCGATCTATGCCGCCACGGGTACGCTCAACCTGGCCGACCTTGCAGTGAAGGTGGCCGCAACGGGGACAGAACAACAGCTGCTCCTGAAAGCCGGTGGACTGCTGCTGCTTCTGGTGTTTTCCCTCAAGGCTGCGCTGGTGCCCGTGGGGTTCTGGCTGCCGCCGGCCTACGCATCGGCCTCGGCGCCCGCGGCTGCGCTCTTCGCCATCATGACGAAGGTCGGCGTCTACGCCATATTGCGGATGCAAGGGCTGGTTTTCGGACCGGAAGCTGGGCCGGTGGCGTCGCTGCTCACCCCCTGGTTGCTGCCCCTGGGTCTGATAACGGTAGTGATAGCTACCCTTGGCGTGCTTGCGAGCCGAGAACTGCGGCGCCTGCTGGCACACCTGGTGGTGCTTTCCGCAGGCACTCTGATCCTGACATTGGGCCTTGGCTCCCCGGATGCCACCTCTTCCGCACTCTTCTACGCGTTGAACAGTACGCTGGTGGGAGGTGGTCTTTTTCTGCTTGCAGATCTCATCGCCAAGGAGCGCGGAGATGCGCTTGCCTCACTAACCCTGGAACAACCCGTGTCCAGACCGGCGCTGCTTGGATCTCTCTTTTTTATCGGCGCCATCGGAGTCGCCGGCCTGCCACCGCTTGCAGGTTTTGCCGCGAAACTCTATCTGCTTCAGAGCGCCGTTGAACATCCGATTGGGGCTTGGGTATTCGCCGTCGTGTTGGTGAGCGGACTGCTGGTGGTGGTTGCCCTGAGTCGCGCGGGCAGCGCGATCTTCTGGCGCACGGGCAACACACAAAAACTGACATCTTCGACAACCGCACTGCAATCCGTTGCCACGGCTGCACTGCTGCTCGGCTCGGCGGCATTGATGATCGGTGCCGGGGCAACGACAAGCTATACCCGCGCTGCCGCATTGCAGCTGGATGACCAGCTCGCCTATGTAAGTGCAGTACTGGAGAACCGGGTAATCGTGGCATCCGGTTCAGTGTCGGGAGAACCCTGATGCCCAAACAATCATTCTGGCTTCCCCACCCCCTGCTGAGCCTGCTGCTGCTGGTTCTGTGGCTGCTTCTGAACAACACTGCCGCACCAGGCCACCTTGTTCTGGGAACCGCTTTTGGCATCATTATCCCTCTCTTTACCCGACGCTTCTGGCCACAGCGGCTGGCGGTGGGGCATTTCGCCGCAGCGTTGCGTCTCGCCGGACGTGTGATCGTCGATATCATCCGGGCGAATTTCTCCGTGGCTAAGGTGGTGCTCGGTCCAAAGAGCGCAATTCGACCCATGTTCGTGCAGGTGCCGTTGGACGTGGAATCGGATTTCGCGGTAAGTCTTCTGGCCAGTGTAATATCGCTGACACCCGGCACGGTTTCCGCGGATATAGATGTTGAGAACCGCTGTCTGCTGGTGCATGCACTCAGTACAGGGGAACCGGATGATCTCGTTCGGCAGATCAAATCCCGCTACGAGACCCTGATTAAGGAGATATTTCCATGATCGACATGGCCGTTACAGTTGCGGTGATCCTGCTTGGCGTTGCGCTACTGCTAAATGCCTGGCGGTTGTTTGTTGGTCCGGACGCCACCGACCGGATTCTTGCCCTGGACACCCTTTATATCAACGCCGCAGCACTTATCGTGCTCTTCGGTATTCGCATAGGACGCGCGGATTTCTTCGAGGCCGCCCTGCTGATTGCCCTGCTCGGATTCGTGAGCACGATGGCACTCGCGAAATACCTGCTGCGAGGAGACATCATCGAATGATCACCGATATCCTTGACCTGATTACCGCTGCATTGTTGCTGCTGGGTTCAGGCTTTGTATTGATAGGATCCATCGGGCTGGCGCGTCTGCCCGATATCTTTACCCGCCTGCATGCTCCCACCAAGGCGACAACCCTGGGGGTGGGCAGCATACTCCTCGGTTCCATCGTCTATTTCTCGGTTCGTCAGGGACTGAGCCTGCACGAGGTGCTGGTCACCCTGTTTCTGTTCCTGACTGCACCGGTCAGCGCGCATCTGATCTCCCGAGCCGCCCTTCACCGGAAATGCCGCAGCCTGGCTGAGCCGCCTGGAAGCGATGATTCCCCCTAGTAGGGTCGAATTTATTCGACCATCGGCCGTAATTGGCCGAATGAATTCGGCCCTACAAGGATAATCTACCCACTTGATTAAGTAGTTGGCTAAAACACATTCCATCTTGTAGGGTCGAATTTATTCGACCACCGGCCGTAATTGGCCAAATGAATTCGGCCCTACAGGGGTAATCTACCCACTTGATTAAGTAGTTGGCTAAAACACATTCCATCTTGTAGGGTCGAATTTATTCGACCATCGGCCGTAATTGGCCGAATGAATTCGGCCCTACAAGGATAATCTACCCACTTGATTAAGTAGTTG
>JAQYVO010000239.1 GCA_030145425.1 Chromatiales bacterium
TGACCTACTGGAAGTTTGACGGCAAGAAAGGTCGTCTCGATCCTTCCCAGTCATTCACCTTTGAGTTGCCGCCATACAGCCAGGATCTCTCCGATGCCGGCAAAGGCCCGTCAAACGGCTGGGGTTTCACCAACTCCTTCTGTTCTGAGCGATACGTGGGCGGTATCGAGCGCGGTCGCCCGCCGTTCGAGGCAGGTTGTTCCCAGAAGGACACGGACTTCATGCACGTCACCAACTGGAAAAAGGCCGCCGAGCTGGTTGCAGCCGGCAAGGTCAAGAAGGTCAACGGCGCCTATCTGATCACCATGGATCAGGCCGTCAAGGAAGGCCTGCTGTACCTGATTCCGGAGCCCAAGAGCCCGCACGGTGTGGATGTGAATCCTGATGGAACCCACATCATCGTCTCCGGCAAACTCGACAGCCACGCCTGGGTTTACAGCTGGGAAAAGATCCAGAAGGCAATCGCCAACAAGAAGTTTGAAGGCAAAGACCCCTACGGGATTCCCATCATCTCGATGAAGGATACCCTGCACACCCAGGTCCAGGTGGGTCTGGGACCTCTGCACACTCAGTACGATGCCAAGAAGTGTGTGGTCTACACCTCCATTTACGTGGATTCCATGGTCACCAAGTGGGACTACTGTGAAGGCAAGGTGCTGGATCAACTGCATGTCCATTACAACATCGGCCACCTGGTGACGATGGAAGGCGACTCGATTTCACCCGACGGCAAGTACCTGGTCGCCCTGAACAAGCTGGCCATCGACCGGTTCAACCCGGTGGGTCCCCTGCATCCGCAGAACCATCAGCTTATCGATATCAGCGGCGAAAAGATGCAGCTGCTCTACGATATGCCGCTGCCTCTGGGCGAGCCCCACTACGTGGTGGCCATCAAGGCCGACAAGCTCAAACCGGCGGTCAGGTATAAGTCCGGCTGGAATAGCCGTGCTAACGAGCGCTCACCCTACAGAACCCGTGCGGGCCGCGAGAAGGTGGTGCGCGAGGGTGGCACGGTGCATGTCTATGGCACCCTTATCCGGTCCCATATCACGCCGGAGATCATCGAGGTCGAGGAAGGCGAAACCGTCTCTCTGCACTTCACCAACCTCGAGCGTGCGCAGGACGAGACCCATGGGTTTGCCTTGTACAGTCAGAACGTGAACCTGTCGGTTGAGCCCGGCAAGACCGTCTCGGCAACCTTCAAGGCCGAGAAGGCGGGTGTCTATCCCTACTATTGCACCGAGTTCTGTTCTGCCCTCCATCTGGAAATGCAGGGTTATCTCCTGGTCCAGCCCAAGGGGTACAAGGCCAAGGCCATGGTCATGGAAGAAGGACAGGCATACACCAAGGCCGACTACGAAAAACAGGTGAAGACCAACGTAGACACCCAGGCAGTGATCGACTCGGTGGTGGCCTTTATCACCAGCCACAACTACAAGGACTTTCCGGAAGTCGTGTCGCTGGTGGAGGATGCCACCGATCAGCTCGGTTTTGCCGCGGAGGCGAAAAAGAAAGCCGACGACTTCGCCGGCAAGGGCGACTACCAGAATGCCACCCTCTGGGCGGGTCAGCACTGGCAGTATCAGGTCAAGACCGCTGACATGGGTCTGCGTGCCAAGACTTTTCTCGAGGAGCATGGCGCGAAAAAGGTCAAATAAGGCCTGAAAGGTCTTCGACCGCAATAAGCAGGGGGGCGTATAGCCCCCCTTTTTTTCGGAATATCCCAAAACCCGATATGACTCGCGGTTTTTTTAAAGGTTTTCCGTTTGATATATCTCAATGCGTGATGTCCCAATGGGTGACAGACTGGGCAGGATTGGGATCCTGATTATATTTGAAATAGGTCGGCTTTACCGGCCTGGAGGAGGAAACGAATGTCGATGCTGAAGATCATCTCCCTTTCCGCTACCGTAGCGATCTGCTCCCTGGGGCTATCCGGGACTGCCGCGGCGGCTGACGGCGCTGAGCTTTTCAAGTCCAAGACCTGCTGGTCCTGCCACGGCAAGGACGCGAACACCCCCATCATGCCGATGTATCCCAGGCTGTCGGGTCAGAGCGCGGAGTATGCCTATAACCAGATGAAAGACATCAAGTCCGGTACCCGCAACAACGGGCAGACCGCAGCCATGAAAGGCGTGATGGGTCTGGTTTCGGATGATGAGATGCGGGCTATTGCCGAGTGGCTGGCCACACAGTAAACGGTTGTTCATTGAGATAATTAATCCCCCGGTTTGCCGTGGGACAGGAGCACTGAGGATGAGGACTAAACCCGGATTGAAATACCTTACGTATGCCGTGGCTCTCGCCATGTGCGGCGGCGCCTCCGCCGCCGGCTGGAACGAGGCGGGGGGTGAGCAGGACGAGGCCATGCTGCTGACACCGGACAGGGAGCGCGGCATTGCGGTATACGAGGTCTGCTCCGCCTGCCACCTTCTGGAGGGTTGGGGCCTGAAAGACGGCACGTTTCCGCAGCTGGCTGGACAGCACCGTTCGGTACTGATCAAGCAGCTGGCGGATATTCGGGCACGGAACCGGGACAACCCCACCATGTATCCGTTTGCCCTGGACGATCAGATCATGGCCGCCTCCGGTTTTCACGAGGGCGAGATCAAGCCTGCCCAGTTGGTTGCGGACGTCACCGCCTACATCACCAAACTGCCCATGAACCCGGAGAACGGCAAGGGACTCTGGGCGGAGGGCACCCCGGAATTCGAGCAGGGCAAAAAGCTCTACGCAGACAACTGTACCCAATGCCACGGTGATGTGGGAGAGGGCAACGAAGAGAAATTCTATCCACGCATCCAGGGTCAGCATTACAACTACATGCTGCGTCAGTTCGAGTGGATACGGGACGGCAAGCGGCGCAACGCCAACCCGGACATGGTCAAGCAGATCCAGGAATTCAGCGACAAGGATATGCAGATGGTGATCAACTGGACCTCCCGCGCGCCGGTTTCCAAGGGCATGCTGGCCCCCTCGGCGGACTACCAGAACCCGGACTACGATTGACGCTTGACTGCCGGGGACGCCTTCATCGGCGTCCTGCGGCATTTTATTTCCTGGAACCACGTCACCGTTGTAGGGCCGAATTCATTCGGCCAACTGGATTCCGGCCTTCGCCGGAATGACGAATGCTGAAAATTCTGGATGAGCACTGTTTAGTGCTGCCTTTCACTCCTATTCTCAATTTTCCTGTTGATCATGAACGCAGTATCTCAAAACAAACAAACCCTCCTTGTAACCCTGCTTACATTGGTGGCGATGGGCCTCCTCGCGGTT
>JAQYVO010000299.1 GCA_030145425.1 Chromatiales bacterium
AGAAGGTGAGAACTCCGAGCCCATTTTTGCCACCTCGAGCTATGTCTTCAAAAGTGCCGCGGAAGCGGCCGCGCGATTCTCCGGGGACGAACCGGGAAACATCTATTCCCGTTTCACGAACCCGACGGTTCGGACTTTCGAGCAGCGCCTGGCTGCGCTCGAAGGCGGGGAGTCCTGCGTGGCCACGGCCTCTGGCATGTCGGCCATCCTGGCCGTATGTTTGGGCCTGTTGAAGGCAGGGGATCATATCGTCTCTTCGCGCAGCATTTTCGGCACCAGCCTGATGATGTTCACCAAGTATCTGTCCAAATTCGGGATAGACACGAGTTTTGTACCCCTGGCCGAAAGCGAGGCCTGGGAGAAGGCCGTCCGGCCGGAAACCCGGCTGCTGTTTCTGGAGACGCCGTCGAACCCCTTGACGGAGATCGCGGACATAGGCGCCCTGGCGGATCTGGCCCACGCCAATGATTGTCTCCTGGTCGTGGATAACTGCTTCTGCACGCCGGTTCTGCAGCAGCCCCTGGCACTGGGTGCCGATCTGGTGATCCATTCCGCCACCAAGTATCTCGACGGGCAGGGACGCTGTGTCGGCGGTGCCGTGGTGGGTGATCGGAAGACTGTCGGCGAAGAGGTATTCGGTGTTCTCAGAACTGCCGGCCCCACCATGAGCCCTTTCAATGCCTGGGTCTTTCTCAAAGGCCTGGAAACCCTGAAGATACGTATGGCGGCCCATTCTGAGAATGCCATGGTCCTGGCCAGCTGGCTCAAGGCGTGTCCCGCCGTGGAACGGGTGCATTACCCGGGCCTGGAGGAGCACCCCCAATTCGATTTGGCCAGCAGGCAGCAGAAGGCCGCAGGCGGCATCGTATCCTTCGAGGTGCGGGGTGGCCGGGAGCAGGCGTGGAGACTCATTGATTCAACACGAATGCTCTCCATCACCGCCAATCTGGGTGACACCAAGACCACCATCACCCATCCGGCGACCACGACCCATGGGCGGCTGTCGGATGATGAGAAGGCCATGTCCGGGATTACCGGGGGTCTGATCCGGGTCGCGGTGGGCCTGGAGGATTCGGAAGACATAATCAATGATCTGGAGACTGTTCTGGGTGCGCCTTGACGGAGTACTTGGGGCTGCGTGACAAGTGGAATCAACGTCACCTGGAGGCAGCGGATGCAGGCCGGGTTGCTTATGTTTTACAGGAGTATCCGCATCTTCTTCCGCCATCCGGCAGGGCACTGGATCTGGCCTGTGGAAGAGGTGCTAACGCACTTCGTCTGGCAGCCTGTGGCCTGGAGGTCAGTGCCTGGGACATCTCCCCGGTGGCCATCGACCGGTTGAAAGCTGAGGCTCAGGAACAGGGTCTTGAGATTGCCGCAGAGGTGCGGGATGTCATTGCCTGCCCGCCACCCGAAAATACCTGCGATGTGATTATGATCAGCTATTTCCTGGAGCGTTCGCTGGCTCCAGCGATTATCGATGCGCTTCGTCCAGGTGGGCTGCTCTACTATGAGACATTCGCCCGGCTGTCTGTCAGTACCTGCGGTCCTGCTAATCCTGCCTACCGGCTCGCAGACAACGAATTGCTCAGCCTCTTTGAAGCCCTGCAGGTGCGTTGTTATCGCGAGGAGGCAGTTCTTGGGGATACCAGCAGGGGTGTACGTGATGTCGCTATGCTGGTCGCACAAAAGCCGGGCTGATTCGACCTCGCCGCCGACAAGATCGGTGGACAGGGGATTTTTAAACTCAGGCCGATCTCACAAAACCTCTCTGTTAACGCTACAATTCCAAGGAATTGGTGGTTCGAAGTGATCGATTTTGGGTGCAGAAACGGGGTATCGAAAAGGTAAGGTTATGGAAGCGACACAGCGAATTCTGGCGGTGGAGGATGACCCGGGATTACGCAGTGGCCTGGTAATTTTTCTGAGAGATCTGGGCTACGAACCCCTGGAGGCGGGAGATGGCTTGAAGGCCCTTAACTGCTTCCGTACCGAGCAGCCGGACCTGATACTGCTGGATCTTCGCATTCCGGAGATGGATGGTCTGGACGTGCTTTCCGTTATCGCCCGGGAGTCTCCCGAGACCCCGGTTATCGTCGTTTCCGGAGCCGATATGATGGGGGACTCCATTCAGGCCCTGAAACGGGGCGCCTGGGATTACGTTCCCAAGCCCATCACCGATCTGGGCATCCTGGAAACCGCGATCCGCCGCTCCCTGGAGCGGGCGCGATTGATCAAAGACAACAGAGAACACGCGGAACACCTGGAAATCCTCAACCGGGAATTGACCCAGGCGCTGGACCAGCTGCGCGAGGACGAAGAGGCGGCACGAGTACTGCAGTCACGAATGCTGCCGCCGGGGGAGTTGACCATTGGTCCCTACCTGTTTCGGCAAAGCGTCTTTTCGTCCTCTTATCTGAGTGGTGACTTCGTCGATTTTTTCAGTATCGAAGATGGGGAGGCAGGATTCTATATTGCAGATGTGTCCGGCCATGGTGCAGCATCCGCCTTTGTTACCGTCATGCTCAAGACCCTCTTCGACCAGTATCGGGAGCGACTCGCCCAGGAGGGTGAGCAGACGCTGCGTGATCCGGCGGACATGCTGAGTCGGTTGAATCAGGATTTGTGCCAGCTCGATATCGAAAAGTATCTGACAATCTTTTACGGTGTGGTGGACTCCCGGTCGAATCGACTGCGTTACTGTTCCGGCGGCCAGTTCCCGGCGCCGCTGCTTCGCGACAGTGTCGGCCTCACGATGATCAACGGGCATGACGAGCCGGTAGGCCTTTTCGATGATGCGCTGTACACCAATCACGAACTCGATTTGCCTGATCGGTTCCTGTTGATGCTGGTGTCAGACGGCATTCTCGAGCTGTTCCCCCGTGACACCGCCCGCAGCAGGGTGAAACTATTGATGAGAGAGGTCAGCGGTGCAGAAGCGGGAATGGAATCCCTCGTCGAAAAGTTCGCTATCGAGGAGAGGAACGAACTGCCCGATGATATCTCGATTCTGACGCTCTCAAAGGAGTGGTAAACAATGGCCGAAGGCAGAATTCTCCATGGCAGCCATGAAGGCGTGCAGGTTCTCCGTTACCAGGGGGAGGTGCGCTATACCCTTTGTCCCGCACTCGATGCGCTTATTCAGAAACAGCTTAAATCAGAGGAACTCATGGGTTTCGTGGTCGATCTGACAGCCGTTGACGCAATAGACAGTACCAATCTGGGAATTCTCGCCAGACTGACCGGCATGATGCAAAAGAGAAAGCTGCCAAAGGTAACGCTTGTCTCGAACCGTCCGGCGATCAACGAGGTGGTCGAGGGCATGGGTCTGGAGAAAGTTTTCCATATGGTTTTCGAGAGCGGTATGGAACCGGAGAAAATGCGTGAAGTTTCCGGGGAGACTCCCAGGGATGAGGATGTGCCGCGACTTTTGATTGAATCACACAGGGCACTGATGGCGTTGAATGAGCGTAACAGGGATCAGTTCCGGGATGTCGTGAAAGCTTTTGAGGCAGAGGCAGGATTCAAGCCGCCGGAGACTCGATCCAATCATTGTCTTTGAAAGGACTTGATCGAACTAACTACCGAACACCCGCCTAAACCTCAATCTTATAAAGTTCCTACCACTGCTTTATGTAGCGTGCGCATACCATCGATGACATCCCGCACACCGCGGTAGGTCTGATTCCAGTCGCGAAAGTAGAAAGACTCAACGAGTTTCAAATGTTCGTGCAGTGGTAACGTAAAGAAAGCCTCTACGTAGCGAGCTACCGGGTCGGCCTTGTAGTCGGGCAGGAAGCGGGCGTTTGCGGCCGACATTCCCATCGCAATATGATCGTAGCGGCGCACGTGTTCTATTTGTGATCGATAGCGCTCGATCAGTGCCCGCTTTTCATCCGCAACAGCTGTGATGTCCACCAATCCATTTGGAATCAGACTATTGTGAACCTGATAACCCCAAACCTCGAAATCCCGCAGCCCACACCGCCGGTGGGCAAGCCAGAGTAGGTGGTGGACCATCCGGTGGCGGGCCGGGCCGTCCAGCAGCCATGGCACCAGAACAACCTGGGGATCCAGTGTTTCAAGGATCTCCGCCAGTCGATCCAGGTCGGCGAGACCGGGCTTCGGCCGAGAGTTCGCGATCCCAAGACGAAGCAGCCCTGCACCGAGCTCTGTGCAGACATCCTCCGCCTCACTGTCACGCATGCGTACAACCTCATCGGGTGACGCAGCGTACGAGGTCGCCCCCTTCGAGCAGCCGTTCGTCACAAAGAGGACATCACGTTTCACACCAGCACGTTGGGCGAGGAGTAACGTTCCACCAGCCCCGATGGCTTCGTCATCCTGGTGCGGAGCTAGTACCAAAAGTGAGCGCAAAGATTCCACGGGGAGAGCAACAGGTTCGAGCTGGCGCTCGAAGCACTGGGTTTCAAGTACACGAGCGGCAAGGTTAACGTCTGTAACCTCGCCCCAGCGGCGGATCAGAAACCTGTATGGACCAGCCCTGCTGCGCAGTGCGTCGAGCCTGCTCAGAAAAGCGAGAATGCGATTCGCCATTAGCTTCTCCACTCATTGAAGGAACGGCCCAACAGTTCTTCCAATGCCTCTGTCGCGGGTGCATAGAGTTCCGTGAGACGAATCTGCGTCTCTTCAGGCATCAGAATTCCGCTCGCGGGGCGACGGACGGGCGTTTTCAACAGACGGCGCAGATTGTGGCGCTGCTCCTTGGTCCGCGTGAGTGGCGTGGCGATCGCATGGACAAGCCCCGTATAGGCTGCTGCCAGCGGCCTTACCAGGGGATTACGGGTCCAGGGTCGTGGTACTGTGGTCCAGTTTGCGTTCCGGCGCTGTTCTCCGCCCTCGAGACCCAGCTCAGGGTTGACACCCAGAAAACTGTATATGCGGCCCAGCGTATCACGACGATGCATCCGCGACTCTTCGAGCGTCACGACAAGTACCTGCTCCCTGGGAACTATCTCGAAGAAACTGTGAAGACTGTCGGCATAGAAGCCTCGAGCGCCGTATGAGAGGTGAAAACGCGCGAAGGCGCTCCGCGCAGATCTTTGCTGCTCTTGCTTGAGGGCGTCGTCGAATTCAAGGATCTCGCGGCCTTTTCCCACTTCGTTCCAGTAGTGGGACCAAGCTCGGCTTACCGGATTGCGCAACGTGATTAGGATCCATGCATCTGGTGCGTAGCGCATCATGCGCCGGTGGGCAGGCTTCCAGAACAGGAGATCGGCACCTTTGTGTCCAACTGCCGATCGACCTCCGCCGTCGCCAAAGAGGCCTGAATATTCCTTGATGCTGTGAGTCTCTTCCCAACGGGCGGCATCCGGCTCGCCATCGAACGATTGACGCCCATTCAACTCCTGTTCAACGAAGTAGTTGAGCTCGGATTTGGGATAGAAATGGATCTCCGGATGCACGCTGAGCGCAGAGTAAAGAGACGTGGTACCGCTTCTTCTCTCGCCCGCGATGATGAATGTCGGAAGCATCGAAGCAGGTATCCTTTTGAGTGTAAAAGAAAATGATAAAAGCCCTTTTCTGTAAAGTCCACGGTTAGTGAGCAGCCGATTGCTTTATTACTCGACCTGATTCCCCTATGAGTTCGGTTTTAAAAAAACAGATCAGAGAGTAACTAGCGCAAATTATGGAAAAAGATGTGCTTTGATCCCTGATTTTCACGGTAGAATTTCGCGTCTGGTCGAAGGGGACTGGCAAATTATGCAATATCGCAGGGAAATCGACGGATTGAGGGCATTGGCGGTATTGCCGGTGATTCTGTTTCATGCAGGATTTCGTCCCTTTGAAGGTGGCTTTGTCGGCGTCGACGTCTTTTTCGTCATCAGCGGCTACCTGATCACGACCATAATCGTCGATGATCATGAGGCCGGGCGGTTTTCCATTCTGAAATTTTACGAACGCCGTGCGCGTCGGATTCTCCCGGCGCTTTTTATTGTCATGGCATGTTGCGTTCCATTTGCATGGCTTTGGATGACCAGGGTTCAAGCCGGGGACTTCGCCGAAAGCATTGTTGCGACCTCTTTGTTTTCGTCGAATTTTCTGTTCTGGCTGGAAAGCGGGTATTTCTCGGCTGCGGCAGATGAAAAACCCCTGCTGCATACCTGGAGCCTCGCAGTCGAGGAGCAGTTTTATTTGCTGTTTCCCTTGATCCTGCTTCTGACCTGGAAATCGAAAAAGCCATGGCTCACGGCCAGTCTGGCGCTTGTGGCGATCATCAGTATCATAGTTGCGGAACTGGGATGGCGTTATTTTCCGGTTGCCAGTTTTTATCTGATCTTTTCGCGCGCCTGGGAGCTGATGATCGGTGCGTTCGTTGCGCTTTACCTGATCAAGTACCCGGTACAGAAAACCCTGGCAAATCCCGCTGCTGCACTGGGGCTCGCAATGCTGGTATTCTCCGTGTTTGCCTTTGATCAGACAACGCCGTTCCCCGGCTTTCTGGCACTCATTCCGACTATCGGAACAGCTCTGATCATTCTGTTCGCGCGACCGGGAAATCTGGTGGGTGACCTGCTTTCATTGCCTGTGTTCGTTACGATAGGGCTGTTCAGTTACAGCGCATATCTCTGGCACCAGCCGCTTTTTGCATTTGCCCGTATTCGCAGCCTGAACGAACCGGAGATGTTGACCTATATCGTCCTGGGACTACTGAGCCTGGCCTTGGGCTGGTTCAGCTGGCGTTATATTGAACAGCCTTTCCGGCAAAAAGGCCGGTTCTCCCGGCGTAGAATCTTCCGGTTTTCGGCGGCGGTATCACTCCTGGCGATCGGTGTTGGATCAACGGTGATCGCGATGCCGCAGATACTTGATCTACGATTGACTGGGCTGCCACAATCCTCTTTGGCTGCGCTGCAGGTTGGCAACTACAAGCAGCAATATGCGACCTGTCAGTGGCGTGAAACGGCCTTCGAAGAATTCTACACATGCGCACTCGACAATCTCGAAGAGCCGGGTTCCACCGTTCTCCTCTATGGAGATTCACACGCAGATGCGATTTTTCCAGCTCTCTCAGCGGCATATGCCGGAAAAAATGTCCGCGTTCTGCGCCTGCGCCTGGAAACGAAAAAGTGCGAATATCTCATCGGCAGTTATCGTTGGAACAGGCATCAAATAGATGATGCACACTGTTTCGGACTGGCCCGACAGATCGGCGAAATCGCTAATCAGATGAACGCACAGGCCGTTTATATTTTACTGCGCTACACGTTCAGGCTTTATCCCACGGACAAGCTGGTTACAGCGTTAGATTTTGACAACGGGGAAGGCGGCTTCGTTGCCGAAAAACCGCGGAAATATTACGTCAGCAAAGGGAGGCAACAATCTACTGCGGTTGATGACAAGTATAAAGCGACGCTCAGGTTTTTTGAGGAAACTGCCGGAAGCTTTAATGGAGGAACCCTATTGATCGGACCGGTACCTGAAGCGGGATGGAGCCTGGAATTGTTGAACGAACGCATGTTGCTGCAACAGGGTAGGGTACAGGAATCCGTGAGTACCGATTTTTCCTTGTTCAAAAGCCGTAACAAACTGATTTTGGAAATACTGGCGGATGCAGACAAAAACCCCAAGATCAGTGTCTTCTACCCTCATGAATTATTCTGCGACGCGCAGCTTGCCGGTCGCTGTGTGGTACAGACCAGAGGTATTCCACAGTATTTCGATGATGACCATCCCAATGATATCGGTGCCGATAAACTGGTGCAGGCTTTGATCGACCGGTTCGAGGCGCCGAAACTCAACTTGATTCAGGTGAGAGAATAATGACTAAGCTTGTAATGGAGTCAACCGATTGCCTCCTGTGCGGCAGTTCGAATAGGGAAGAGGCCGAGACTCTTCACTGGAAGGGAGAGGATCTGATTTACGCTATTTGCCGAGAATGCGGTCTCAAGTACATGTCGAGGCGTCCGACCGCGGCATGGTATGCGCAATTTTACAGGGATGAGTTCTGGCAGGAGAGCAGGCTTCAGAAGCGCTCCTACGATCCCGGTTCCACCACAAAGTCCACGATGGCCTGGCAGGAAGATGGCCTCAGCTCTGATGAACTGGAAAAGAGAGTTACCAGAAGTAGAAAACGACAGATCTGGAGGGCCCAGAGGATCTGGCGCATAACAGAGAAGTTTTTTGAACTGGGACCCGAAAGTACAGTCCTCGAAATCGGGGCGGGCTGGGGGAAATTTCTCGAACTCGTCATGAAGGAAACGGGCTGTCGGGCAGCAGCGGTAGAACCCTCTGAAATGGCCAGGCAGTACATGTCAGAAACGCTGGGAGTTAGCCTTGCAGCTCGTTCTTTTGAGGAGATTGGAGGGCTTGATGACTTCAAGGGGAAAACAGATCTTGTGGTCTGCAGCCACGTTCTCGAGAATACCATCGATCCTATCGATAACTTGCGGAATATAAGGAATCTGCTTTCCCAACAGGGGATTGTCTATATTGATACCTGCAACCTTTACTACAATAACGCTATCAATCCTTATCACCCTTATGTTTTTTGCCCGGAAACCCTGCGCTCGATACTGCTGGCTGCCGGACTTGAGCCGGTCTACATGGAGCATGAGGGGCATCCTGCCCGGGTGAGCCGTATAAGTGATATCCAGAAGGCCAAGTATCTGGCCGTCGTCGCCCGAAAGGGACCGTCAAAAAAGATGATAGATCGGCCTGAAATGGTTGTCAGTATGGCGCAGGAAAAAGGGAAAATATTAATGTCCAGAGGAAGAAAACTACACGCCTTGAAAAAAATTGTTAAAAGGCTATTTCCCTTCGCAGCCCGTTAGCACGATACGGGTGTTCTCCATTGGGAAACCCCTGATTGCTTTTATTGCTTAGCGGGGGAATCCGGATGTGAAGATGTTGATCAGAGTATACATCCTGTTCTTCAGTAGCTTGTTGCGTTTTCCCCTCCAATTGCGTTGGAAGTGACGTTCGAGAAACTTGCAGTTGGGGATTCGGCCATCGACAATAAGCCGGCTACCCGGCTTCAAACTCATTTCCATATCAAGCACATCAACGGCGGCTTTGCGCTCCTTGTTCAATGCAGGGCCGTCAAGATAAATGAGGTCCGGCACCACACCGGGTATGTTCGCATATCGCCATACCGGTTCACCTGCGAATTCCGAAGGAATAGCTTCGGTCAGAGTGATGTCACTCCACTCGACCAACTCATCGGGCATACTGTCGATTGTGACCTGCCCCCATCTGGTATCTGCATCGAGAGAGTACAGGCGGCCGACTTTACCCTCTTGTGCGTTGTCTGCCAGAGCTTGTGACATCATGATGGTGGAGCAGCCGCTGCCGAATTCCAGTATTACCTCCGGTTGGGCATCTCGAACAGCCTTATAAAGATACAACATGTCACCCGGCACACAGGGGTAAGCTTCGGCTGGCCGCCCGTCAAACAGACGCGTATAACCTAGCCGGGAAATCTGTTCAGCCGCCCGACGCTGCTGGCGCGACCGAAACCACTGATAGATCTGCTTCTTCAATACGCCCATTTTATAGAGTCATGGCCAGTCAGCCCGGAGTGCAGAAAGAATTGATTGGTTGATCTCTGGGCTTGTGGGATTGGGTTGCGCGAGATCGGGTGGTCCCGGCCAGCCATGATCCAGGAAATCCTGGTTAGAAAAGCTTCGGGAGTTCTCGTAACGCGGAATGACGTGGAAGTGGACGTCCGGATCCACCATCATCAGCATGAGATAATTGATCTTGTCGTAGTCGAAGGTTTTCTTGAGTACCCCCTCGATGTGCCCGGTTATGGTCTGCAATTCGGCGAAGGCGTCAACGCTCAGCATGGAGAATGTGGCCGCCGGCTCTTTACACACCAGTACCAGGGCGCCGAGTGTCACCTGCCCGGGGCGCAGCAAAACGACCCAATG
>JAQYVO010000313.1 GCA_030145425.1 Chromatiales bacterium
CATCAACACGGCGTCCAACGGTTCTGTGCTAAAATCTCCCGATTTCTCAACCTGCCCGCAGTATGCGGGTGGACACGGATTGCGGGGTGAATTAACCATGCCATTCTACGAATATCGTTGTGAAGGCTGCGGACACGAACTGGAGGCGATGCAGAAGATGAGCGACGCCCCTCTGCGGGAATGCCCGGAATGCCACAAGCCGGCTCTTAAAAAGCTCATGTCCGCTGCCGGCTTTCGTCTTAAGGGAGGGGGCTGGTACGAGACCGATTTCAAGGGCGGCAACAAGAAGAATCTTCATGATTCCGGCAAGGGTGAGTCCAAGCCGGACGCCGCACCCAAGCAGGATCAGAAAAAGGCAGCCAAATCCACCAAACCGCAGAAATCGGCCCCGGCAAGCTGATTTTTATCTGCCCCTGAAATGTCAGGTTTTCGCCGCTATCTTGTAGCCGGGCTCCTGGTATGGGTGCCTCTCGGGATAACTGTGCTGGTGGTTCGTCTGCTGGTGGGATGGCTCGACCACAGCCTTCTGCTGTTGCCGGAGGACTATCAACCGGAGCATCTGCTGGGATTCAGCATCCCCGGTCTGGGGGTTTTGCTGTCACTGCTGATCGTTTTTGTAACCGGCGTGTTGGTCGCAAACTTCCTCGGCCGATCCCTGGTGTCCCTGTGGGAGCACCTGTTGGAGCATATTCCCCTGGTTCGCTCCATCTATTCGGGGGCGAAGCAACTGGCGGAGACCCTGTTCAGCTCCAGCGGCCAGTCTTTTCGCAAGGTGCTGCTGGTGGAATTTCCGCGGCGCGGGCTCTGGACGCTGGCGTTCCAGACGGGCAGCGATATCGGTGAGGCCCAGGAAAAGACCGGAAGGGATGTGGTGAATGTCTATGTGCCCACCACACCCAATCCCACCGGCGGCTACTTCGTCATGGTCCCGAGGGAGGATGTCGTGGAACTCTCCATGTCGGTGGACGACGGCCTTAAAATGCTCATGTCCATGGGCGCGGTTGTGCCGGGTGGACACCACCCGGACCCTGAACCTGCACCCCCGGTGACCGATACGTAACATCTCGGCTTTTTCCGAAAGCCGCTGACTTCAATCAGATATCATGGGAAAGATCTAATGCGCAGCCATTATTGCGGACAGTTGAATGCATCTCATATCGGCCAGGAGGTCGAACTATGCGGCTGGACCCATCGCCGCCGAGACCACGGGGGTGTGATTTTCATTGACTTGCGGGACCGTGAGGGCCTGATTCAACTGGTATACGATCCCGATCTTCCCGATGTCTTTTCCATCGCCGAGCAGGTGCGCAACGAGTTCGTACTGCGGGTTCGCGGTCGCGTTCGGTCGAGACCGGAGGGAAGCCTGAATCCTGACCTTCCCACGGGTGAGGTGGAGGTGCTCGGCCTGGAGCTGGAGATCCTCAATCCTTCGGACACCCCCCCGTTTCAGCTCGACGAACATGAAAATGTTTCAGAAGAGGTGCGGCTGCGCTACCGCTATGTGGATCTGCGGCGCCCCGAGATGATCAAGAACCTGCGGCTGCGCGCAGCGATTACACGAAGTCTCCGCGGATACCTGGACGAAAAGGGATTTCTCGATATTGAAACCCCGATGCTGACCAAGGCCACCCCGGAGGGGGCCCGCGACTATCTGGTTCCCTCCCGCACCCACCCGGGTAAATTCTTCGCATTGCCCCAGTCGCCCCAGTTGTTCAAGCAGCTGCTGATGATGTCCGGAATGGACCGTTACTATCAGATCGTGCGCTGTTTCAGGGACGAGGATCTGCGGGCAGATCGTCAGCCTGAGTTCACCCAGCTGGACATAGAGACCTCGTTCCTCAACGAGGATCAGTTGATGGGGTTGATGGAAGAAATGATCCGGCAGACCTTCAGGGAAGTGCTCGGAGACGAGCTGCCAGATCCCTTGCCCCGCATCACCTACGCCGAGGCCGTGAGGCGCTTTGGATCGGATCGTCCCGACCTGCGCTGTCCACTGGAACTGGTGGACGTGGCCGACCTGATGGCGGATGTGGAATTCAAGGTGTTTTCCAGCCCTGCCAGGGATCCTGACGGCAGGGTAGCGGCGCTCAATGTGCCGGGCGGCTGCAAACTCACCCGCCGGGAGATCGACGGATACACCAAGTTCGTGGGCATCTATGGCGCCAAGGGGCTCGCATACATCAAGGTCAATGAATCCGGGAAGGGGCGTGACGGCCTGCAGTCGCCGATTCTCAAATTTCTCCCCGACGAAGCAGTGACCGAGATCCTGGAGCGTACTGCGGCGGCCGACGGCGACCTGATCTTTTTCGGTGCCGACAAGGCGACGGTGGTCAACGAGGCCCTTGGGGCGTTGCGCGTCAAGCTGGGCGAGGATCTGAACCTGATGAAGCCGGGCTGGTGGCCCGTATGGGTGGTGGATTTCCCCATGTTCGGCTGGGATGCCCAGGAAAACCGCTGGACGGCGTTGCATCACCCCTTCACCGCTCCCAGTGAGGACCACCTCAATCTGCTCGAGAGCGACCCGGGAAGCTGCGAGTCCCGTGCCTATGACCTGGTGCTGAACGGCACCGAGCTGGGTGGCGGCTCGATCCGTATACATCGCGAAGAGGTCCAGCAGCAGGTGTTCCGGCTGTTGGGGATCGGGGAAGAGGAGGCCAGACAGAAGTTTGGTTTTCTGTTGGATGCACTTCGCTTCGGCTGTCCTCCCCACGGGGGTATTGCCTTCGGTCTCGACCGGCTGGTGATGCTGATGGTGGGCGCGGAAAGCATCCGGGAAGTGATGGCCTTCCCCAAGACCCAGACGGCGGCCTGTCTCCTGACATCTGCACCTTCAGAGGCGAATCCCGCCCAACTGCAGGAATTGTCGATCAGGGTGCGCAAGCCCCAGGCAGAAGAATAATTCACCGGTATAAACGTCCCGAGTCGGTCCTTGTGGTGGTCTACACCGCCCGGGGGGAGGTCCTGATGCTGCGCCGTACCAGCCCCCGGGACTTCTGGCAATCGGTCACGGGCAGCCTGAGGTGGGGAGAGATGCCCCGCAGGGCGGCACAGCGGGAACTCTTCGAGGAGACGGGATTGCGCGATGGCGGCAGACTCGTGGACTGCCGGCATCAGGTGCGTTTCCCGATCGTGCCCCCGTGGCGTGACAGATACGAACCGGGTGTTCGCTACAACACCGAGCACCATTTCCGATTGCAGCTTCCCAGTCGGAGGACAATCCGGCTGAATCCCGGGGAACACACCCAGGCCCGCTGGCTGCCCATCCACCGGGCCGCCCGGCTTGCCGGTTCCTGGACAAACCGGGATGCAATTCTGGAACTGCAGTTGGCCGAATGAATTCGGCCCTACAATGAATTCGGTCCTACAAAGGTAATCTACCCACTTGATCAGCAAAACCGTAGGGTCGAATTCATTCGACCAATGCTCGGGTTGAATCAACCAGCTTAGATGATCAGGCTGTTGGCCGAATGAATTCGGCCCTACAAAGGTAATTCGCCCACTTGATCAGGGGAAGAGCCATTTATTCAACCCGTGATTCGCAAGCTCAGCACAGGGAAATTCCGAATCAGAGATTTGCCGAGGCGAAGTCCGCGAGCCTCGAACGTTCGCCGCGCAGAAGGGTGATGTGGCCGCTGTGTTCCCAATCCTTGAACCGGTCGACCGCATAGGTCAGGCCGGAGGTGGTTTCGATGAGATAGGGCGTGTCGATCTGGGCGATGTTGCCGATGCAGACGATCTTGGTGCCGGGGCCTGCCCGGGTAACCAGGGTTTTCACCTGCTTCGGCGTGAGATTCTGGGCCTCGTCCAGGATGATGTATTTGTTCAGGAAGGTGCGTCCCCGCATGAAGTTCAGGGAGTGGATATGTACCCGTGACCGCAGCAGTTCGTCAGTCACCGCGCGGCCCCACTCGCCGCCTTCCGTCTGGGTAAGGACCTCCAGGTTATCTGTCAGTGCCCCCATCCAGGGGGTCATTTTCTCTTCCTCCGTGCCGGGCAGGAAACCGATGTCTTCACCGACGGGCACAGTGACCCGGGTCATGATGATGTCCCGGTACAGGTTGCGATCCAGGGTCTGGGCCAGCCCGGCAGCCAGCGCCAGAAGGGTCTTGCCGGTGCCGGCGTTGCCCAGCAGGGTTACGAAATCCAGCTGCGGGTCCATCAGCATATTGAGGGCGTAGTTTTGCTCCCGGTTGCGTGCGTTGATTCCCCACACAGATTGTTTCGCAGCCCGATAATCCTCCACCAGCTCTATACAGACGCCGTCGGTGTCATCTTTTCTGACGATGGCCTCGAACCCGTCGTCATCTTCCATGTACAGGCATTGGTTGGGAAACCAGTGGCCTGTGCCCGGACCTTCGACACGATAGAAGGTTCTTCCCTGATCTTTCCAGGATGCCAGGTCCCTGCTGTGTGTGTCCCAGAAATCCCCCGGCAATGCCTCCATGCCATGATAGAGCAGGCTGACGTCGTCCAGGACCTGGTCGTTGTAGTAATCCTCTGCGCGAATGCCCAGCAATGACGCCTTGATCCGCAAGTTGATGTCCTTGGATACGAGGGTGACTTCGCTTTCCCGGAACTTTTTTTGCAGTGCCAGGGCCGTTCCCAGGATATTGTTGTCCGGTGTATTTCCTGGAAGCGTTTCGGGCAGCAGATCCGGGAGATGCTCGGTTTGAAAAAACAGATGTCCCCGATGACCAGGCTCCCCCTGTCTGCCGTTGGCGGGGGTGGGAAGGGGCAGGCCCGCATCTATTGCCTCCTTGCTTGCACCCTGCATGAGTTCGTCCAGGAACCGGGAGGTCTGACGGGCGTTGCGCGCAACCTCCGACATCCCCTTTTTCCCCCGGTCGAGTTCTTCGAGCACCATCATGGGGAGGAAGATGTCATGCTCGTGAAACCGGAATATAGACGTCGGATCGTGCATCAGCACGTTGGTGTCCAGGACAAACAACCGGGATCCTTCTGAGGTCTGATTCATGAAACTTCGGGATTGGTGGGTTAAAGATTCAGGGTGGTCGAATGATCCGGAATTGCCCCTGTCGACGCTTGGGTTCTAGTTGCTGAGCTTACTTTTTCAGTGCCTTGACGGCCTCCAGCACTTCTTCCACGTGCCCTTTTACCTTGACCTTGCGCCACTCCTGACGCAATACACCCGTCTTGTCGATCAGAAAGGTGCTGCGTTCGATGCCCAGCACCTTGCGGCCGTACATGTTCTTTTCCTTAATGACATCAAAGGCCTTGCACAAGATTTCGTCGGGGTCAGAGGCCAGATCAAAGGGGAAGCCCTGCTTCGCCTTGAAATTCTCCTGTGCCTTCAGGCCGTCGCGGGAGGCCCCCAGAATCACGGTTGACTGACGGCGGAACCTGGTAATGGCCTCCCTGAAGTCAAGGCCTTCCTGGGTGCAGCCCGGGGTGCTGGCCTTCGGATAAAAATAGATTACCAGGGTTTTTCCGAGATAGTCCGACAGGTTGACCTGTTTGTCACCCGTGATATGCATCTCCATATCGGGGATTTTTTTATCCAGTTGGACCTTGCTCATAGCGATTCCTTCAGATTTTCACCGGCTCCAATACGGCATCCAGGTTCAGAGAGTCGCAGAATTCCAGAAACTCCTCCCTGAGTGATGCGATATGCATCCCGGAGGGTATACCCACCGTTATATGGACTGAAAACATCGATGTGCCCGTGTGAGCCGCGGCATAGCTGCTGGTCGCCATGTCTTCTATGTTTATCTGGCGGCTGGAAAAGAAGCCGGCCAGGCTGTGAACTATGCCGGGATGGTCCATGCAGACCACCTCCACTGCATAGGGCAGGAGATCCGGGCCCTTGGTGCGGTCACTGGTGCGCTTGACGATGATCGTAAGATCCAGCTGATCCTGGAGCCCGGGAATGGCATCCTCCAGCTTGGTCAGGGTGTTCCAGTTGCCCTCGACCATGATCATGATGGCGAATTCGCCACCGAGAACCGTCATCCTGCTCTCTGTAATATTGCAGCCATACTCCAGGATGATCTTGGACAGATTATCGACGATCCCCGGGTGGTCCTGTCCCAGGGCCGAGATCACCAGGTAGCTTTTCGGTTTAGTCATATCGGAATTCTGCTCGAAAGACACTGATTGGGAAAGTGTAGCTTCCTTGAGTGGGGTTAGGCTATAGCTGAAGATATATAACATGTAGCCTGCGTTGAGCGTAGCGAAACGCGGGATTCAAAAAACAGCAAGATTAACCGGCAGGAAGAATCCGGCTTCCGGCATCGTGGGCAACTGCCAACGACCAACGTCTTGTCAGCGTCTCGGCTGGCGAATTACAATAGGCGATTGTTCTTTCCCTGAGAATATTTTCATGTTTCAAGGCAGCATGGTGGCTCTGGCCACTCCCATGATCGAGGATGGCTCCGTCGACCAGGAGTCCCTGCGAAGGCTTGTGGACTGGCATATCGAACAGGGTACGGACGCCATCGTGGCCGTGGGTACGACCGGTGAATCCGCGACGCTGGACGAACAGGAGCACTGCCGCGTCATACGACAGGTTGTGGAGTATACGGCCGGGCGGGTCCCGGTCATCGCCGGAACCGGCGCCAATTCCACCACCGAGGCGGTAAGTCTCACCCAATGTGCCCGGGAAGCGGGTGCAGATGCCTGTCTGCTGGTCACGCCTTATTACAACAAACCCACCCAGGAAGGGCTATTTCTGCACCACAAGGCGGTCGCAGAGGCGGTGGACATCCCCCAAATCCTCTATAACGTCCCGGGAAGGACCGCTTGTGACATGCTGCCGGAGACCATTGGACGGCTGGCGGAGGTTCCCAATATCGTCGGGGTCAAGGAGGCCACGGGGGATCTGGAGCGGGTTTCCAGCATCCGGCGGCTCTGCGGGGATGAATTCGATATTTTCAGCGGTGACGATATCACCGCCAGGGAACTCGTTCTGCTCGGTGGGCAGGGCGTTATTTCCGTTACCGCGAACATAGCGCCGCGATTGATGCATGAGATGGTGGTGGCGGCCCTGAAGGGAGACCGGGAAAAAGCGGAGGCCATTGACGGCCAACTCACTGATCTGCATCGTAATCTTTTTCTGGAGGCCAATCCGATCCCGGTCAAGTGGGCGCTGGCTGAGATGGGCAGGATTCCGCAGGGTATCAGGCTACCCCTGACCTGGTTGTCCGACCGGTACCGGGATACGCTGCGGCAGACCCTGCAAAGAGCCGGATTAATTTAATGAACATCTTCTCCAAGCCTGTTTTCAGAATTTTTATTGCCGCTGCGGTCACTGTCGCTGCCGGCTGCAGCAGCATACCGGGCAT
Source organism: Chromatiales bacterium (assembly GCA_030145425.1). Taxonomy (GTDB): domain Bacteria; phylum Pseudomonadota; class Gammaproteobacteria; order Chromatiales; family Chromatiaceae; genus JAHEHQ01. The sequence goes on from JAQYVO010000313.1 coordinate 7,302, forward strand.
GGATCAGGTGCTGCCGGACAGGAAGGTCGAATACAAGAAATCCAAGGAAGCCAAGAAGAATCTGGAGGTTCCCCCGGATCTGACGGCCAGCAGCATCAATGACGATCTCGTCGTTCCCACCGCCAGTGCCGCGGGTTCCGCCACCTTGTCCAGCTTCGAGCAGACCGGTCAGCAGACCAGCCGTATTTCAGGGCGTTCGGAAGTTCTGCCCGAGATGGATAATATCCAGTTCATGCGTGATGGTGATCAGCGCTGGCTGTTGATCCAGGCCCAACCCGAGGACGTCTGGTTCAAGGTGGTGGATTTCTGGCAGGAGAGTGGCGTTCTGCTTCAGGAGCAGGATCCCGCGGCGGGCGTCATGGTTACCGACTGGCTCGAGGTTCAACCGAATATCAAGCTGCCGACCGTGACCGGCTGGCTTTCGAAGGCTGTTTCCGGTCTGCACTCCGCATCCACCCGGGATCAGTACAGAGTGAGAATCGAGCCCGGCTCGACGCCGGACGACACGGAACTCTATCTGACCCACCGGGGCATGCAGGAGACCATCATTCAGGACGGCGGAGGGGATGTGGAGCGCACCGTCTGGAACCCGCGCGAGACAGATCACGGCCTGGAGGCCGAGATGCTGCGCCGGCTGATGGTGTCCCTGGGGATCGCCGAACAACAGGCCACCCGCGCCGTGGCAGCAGGCCAGAGCAAGAGAGTGAAATCACGCTCGCGTCTGAACCAGATACCTGGGAACTATTCACTGACCATACTGGAGGATTTCGACCGTTCCTGGCGGCTCACGGGTGTGGCCCTGGATCGGGTGGGTTTTGCCGTTGAAGATCGGAACCGCAGCGCCGGTGTCTATTACGTACGCTACAACGATCCCCTCAAGGATGCTGAGGAGGAAGGCTGGCTCAGCAAACTGGCATTCTGGGACAATGACAAGAAGATTGATAAGGTCAATCAGTACCAGGTCAGTCTCAATTCCAGCGCCGACACTACCGAAGTGGTGGTGTTGAACGAAGCGGGTGAGCGAGATAATACCGACACCGCCCTGCGGATATTGACACTGCTGAGCGAGCAGATCCGCTGAATGCGCTTTGTTTCACTGGGCAGCGGCAGTCGCGGCAACGCGACCCTGATCGAATCCCGGGGAACGCGACTTCTGCTGGATTGTGGATTTACCGCCCGGGAGGCGGAGAAACGCCTTGGGTTGGCCGGCGTCGAGCCCGACTCCATCGACGCCATTCTGGTTACCCATGAGCACCAGGACCATATCCGGGGGGTGGGTGTTCTGGCGCGCCGCTACGGTATCCCGGTCTGGTTGACCCACGGCACGCTCAATTCGGGCCGGCTCGGGGACATTCCCGAGACCAGGATTATCCAGGGCCGTCAGGGGTCGTTCGAAATCGGATCCATCAATATTTCTCCCTACCCGGTGCCTCACGACGCCAGGGAGCCGGTACAGTTCGTTTTTCAGTCTGGCCGCTCGCGGCTGGGGGTGTTGACGGATGCGGGGACCGTAACGCCCCACATCGTCTCCATGCTTGAATCCTGCACGGCGCTGCTTCTGGAGTGCAATCACGATCCCGGGATGCTGGCAAACGGACCCTACCCCTACCAGCTTCAGAAACGGGTGGGGGGACAGCTGGGGCATCTCAGCAATCATCAGGCAGCCCGTTTGGTCGGAATGCTGGACCACCCCGGGCTCGACCACCTGGTCGCCGCCCATTTGAGCGAGAAGAACAATACAGTGGAACTGGCGTCTGAAGCCATCCTGACTGCCAGGCCCGGGATGGAGGCCAGACTGACCGTTACGGGGCAGAATCTGGTCAGCGGTTGGTTCGAATTTTGAAGGCTGGACAGGCGTGGATCTCAGACATCTGATTTTTCCCCGTGAGTCCCGCTTTTTTCCGGGACAGCGCTGGGTGAACATCGGGCTCAGGATACTGCACCTGATCGGCGTGGCGGGCCTGGGGGCGGGTTTTCTCTATCCGGCGGCTGACGACACCTGGCAGCTGTATTATTCCGTGACCCTCTATTCGGGCCTTGGGCTCAGTACGCTTTACACCTGGACAAACGGTATCTGGCTGGTTCAGCTGCGGGGCCAGGCGATCCTGTTAAAGCTGTTGCTGCTCGCTTTGATTCCTTACCTGCCCGGTTTGGAGATTCCCCTGTTCCTGCTTGTGGTAGTCATCTCCGGTCTGATCTCCCACGCCACCTCCAACGTGCGCTACTACTCCCTCTTTCACCGCAGGCGCATCGAGTCTCTTTACCAGGTGGAAGATTCGAGCTGATTGGTAGCGTTTTATTGGCTCTTCCCCTAGTTGAATGGGTAGATTACCGTTGTAGGGCCGAATTCATTCGGCCAACTGCAGCCCATGGTCGAATGAATTCGACCCTACAATTCCGAATTTGGATGGAATGCCATTTAGCCGAAAATGATGATCTACCCGCTTGATTAGGGGAAGAGCCGTTTTTTTTGACCGAACCGACCAATCCACCCCGGGATCGGGGTATTATTCCTTCATGCAGAATATCAGGATTTCCAAGGTGTAAAATGCTCTCTCTCCGCGGCGCCCCGTCCCATTCCGAATTCCGCCTGGCAAAACTTGAACGCCGTCTCGATGCGGCCCTGGGACGCCCGGTCAAGCTTTACGCCGAGTATAAACACTTTGCGGAGCTGGATCAGACGCTCACAGACGAAGAACAGGGAATTCTGGAGGCGTTGCTGGAATATGGGCCCCACTTGCAGGGGCACGATCTCTCGGGGACCCTGTTACTCGTAACCCCCCGTCCGGGGACCATCTCTCCCTGGTCCACCAAAGCAACGGATATAGCACACAATTGCGGCCTGACGAAGATTCGGCGCCTGGAACGGGGCATCGCCTATTATCTCCATCCGGCCAACAGGGTCCTGGCATCATCTCCGGACAATGAGCCGGCAGCTGAACTGCAGGAACAGGAGCTCAGCCGTGCAATGGCGGTATTGCACGACCGGATGACCGAAACCCTGTTTCTCGACATGGCGGATGCCGTCTGCCTGTTCGGCCATGCGGAACCCAAACCATTCGCCACCGTGGACGTGGTCGAAGGCGGCAAAGCTGCACTGGGCCAGGCCAACCTGGCGCTTGGCCTGGCGTTGTCCGACGACGAGATCGACTATCTGGTAGAGAGTTTTCAGTCCCTGGGGCGCAATCCCTCCGATGTGGAACTGATGATGTTTGCCCAGGCAAATTCGGAGCACTGCCGGCACAAGATTTTCAATGCGGATTGGATCATCGATGGTGAGCCCCGGGAGCAGTCCCTGTTCGCCATGATACGCAACAGCACCGACTGCTCTCCGGACAATGTGCTGTCGGCATACAAGGACAATGCGGCGGTGGTGGCCGGCCCGGTGGGGGAACGCTTCTTCCCCGATCCGAAGACCCACGGATACGGCTATAACCGGGAACCTGTTCATATCCTGATTAAGGTGGAAACCCACAACCACCCGACCGCCATTTCTCCCGATCCGGGAGCGGCAACCGGCTCCGGAGGAGAGATAAGGGACGAGGGAGCAACCGGGCGCGGCGGCAAACCCAAGGCGGGGCTGACCGGCTTTTCTGTCTCGAATCTGCGCATCCCGGGACTCGAGCGGCCATGGGAGGTGGATTACGGCAGGCCGGGGCGCATCGTCTCCGCACTGGATATCATGCTGGAGGGGCCCGTCGGCGGAGCCTCCTTCAACAACGAATTCGGACGCCCGAATCTGTGCGGCTATTTCCGCACTTACGAACAGCTGGTGCCCGGGCCGGACGGCCAGGAACTGCGCGGTTATCACAAACCCATCATGCTTGCCGGTGGTCTGGGCAGCATTCGGGAAGAGCATGTCGAGAAAAGGATCTTCCCCGCCGGATCCCCCCTGGTGGTATTGGGCGGTCCCGCGATGCTGATCGGGCTTGGGGGGGGGGCGGCATCCTCCATGGCCAGCGGAACCTCGGCGGCGGATCTGGATTTTGCCTCGGTGCAGCGATCCAACCCGGAGATGGAGCGTCGGTGCCAGGAGGTGATAGACCGCTGTTGGGCCAGGGGCGACGATAACCCCATCCTTTTCCTGCACGACGTGGGTGCCGGAGGGCTCTCGAACGCACTGCCGGAACTGATTCACGACTCGGGTCGAGGCGGGCGTTTCGAGCTGCGAATGGTCCCCAACGACGAACCCGGCATGTCACCCATGGAAATCTGGTGCAACGAGGCCCAGGAACGGTATGTCCTGGCGCTCGATGCGGCCATGCTGGAGGAATTCAGGAACATCTGCGAGCGCGAGCGCTGCCCCTACGCCGTTGTCGGCTACGCCACTGACGATGAGGAACTGCTGCTGGGAGACGGGCGATTCGACAACCAGCCCATCGATATTCCGATGAACCTGCTGTTCGGCAAGCCGCCGCGTATGCTCCGGGATGTCAGGCACCGAACCTTTCATAAACCCCGGTTGGAATTCGGTGGGTTGGATCTCAGGGAGGCGGCCCTGCGTGTACTGCGACTGCCCACCGTCGCCAACAAGACCTTTCTCATCACCATCGGCGACAGGTCCATCACAGGCCAGGTGGCCAGGGACCAGATGGTGGGCCCCTGGCAGGTGCCGGTGGCCGATCTGGCGGTTACCGCAACCGATTACCTGGGATATACCGGGGAGGCGATGGCCCTGGGGGAGCGTACCCCGCTGGCATTGATCGATGCCCCCGCCTCTGGGCGAATGGCGATTGGTGAACTGATAACCAATCTGGCGGGCGCCGCCATTGAAAGGATCGGCGACATAAAGCTTTCAGCCAACTGGATGGCCGCCGCGGGCCACAAAGGGGAGGACGCACGGCTCTACGAAACGGTTCACGCGGTAGGCATGGAACTCTGCCCCACCCTGGGAATTGCGATTCCGGTGGGCAAGGACTCCATGTCCATGAAGACTGTCTGGGAGGAGGGTGATGAACATCGGGAGATGGCGGCTCCCCTCTCCCTCATCATATCGGGTTTCGCACCCGTGTCAGACGTGCGGCTCACCCTGACCCCCCAGCTCCGTCGGGACAGTGGCGATACAGACCTGATACTTATCGACTTGGGAAAGGGAGCCAACCGTCTCGGGGCATCCGCGCTGGCCCAGGTGTATCGCCAGGTAGGGGACCATGGGCCGGATCTTAACGATCCCCAGGCGGTAAGGCGCTTTTTCTCGGTCATCCAGGAACTTAACCGGGAAGGGCTGCTGCTCGCCTACCATGACAGGTCCGATGGAGGCCTGCTGGTCACCCTCTGCGAGATGGCATTCACCGGGCACACAGGTTTGAACATTCAGATAGACGACCTGGGGGATGATGACGCCGCGGTGTTATTCAGCGAGGAACTCGGTGCCGTTATCCAGGTGGACCACAGCGATACGGATCAGGTATTGAAAATGCTGTACGACGCGGGCCTGGGAAAGCTCAGCCATGTGGTTGGAACCCTGAACGAAGATGACAGAATCGAAATCAGGCGCGGACATGCCGACCTGCTATCGATGGGCAGGGCGGAACTGCAGCAGGCCTGGTCCGAGACCACCCGTGAAATGCAGGCGCTCAGGGACAATCCGGAATGTGCGCAGGAGGAGTTCGCCCGAATTGCGGATGCCGCTGACCCGGGTATACAGGTCGGACTCGGTTTTGACCCGGATCATGACGTGGCGGCACCCATGATCGCCCGGGGTATCCGTCCCCCGATGGCGATCCTGCGGGAGCAGGGGGTCAACGGGCAGATCGAGATGGCCAATGCTTTTCACCATGCGGGTTTCGACTGTGTAGACGTACATATGTCGGATATCCTGTCCGGGGCAGTCTCTCTGGGGGATTTCAAGGGCCTGGCCGCCTGTGGAGGATTCTCCTACGGCGATGTCCTTGGTGCCGGCGAGGGCTGGGCCAAATCCATCCTTTTCAATGCCAGGGCCAGGGACCAGTTCGAGGGGTTCTTCCACCGTACGGACACCTTTGTCCTGGGTGTCTGCAACGGCTGCCAGATGCTCTCAAACCTGCGTCAACTGATTCCCGGGGCCGGACTCTGGCCCCATTTCGTGCGGAATCGCTCGGAGCAGTTCGAGGCCCGTTACGTTTCGGTCGAGATAGCGGACACCTCCTCTATCCTGCTGGAGGGTATGGAAGGATCGCGCCTGCCTATCGTCGTTGCCCACGGGGAAGGCAGGGCGGAGTTTAAAGAGGAGGGCCAGCTGATGCGTGTTCAGCCACTGGTGGCTCTGCGATATATCGAAAACAACGGCGCGGTTGCGGAACGTTATCCCGCCAATCCCAATGGTTCTCCGGACGGAATCGGAGGGCTGACCAGCGAAGACGGCAGGGTCACCATCATGATGCCCCACCCCGAGCGGGTGACGCGCACCCTGCAATATTCCTGGCACCCGGATGCTTGGGGCGAAGACGGCCCCTGGCTGCGCCTGTTCCGCAATGCGCGGGTGTGGGTGGATTGAGGCCCTAGGTGCCGACCCTGACGGCGAGCACGTCGCATTTGGCCAGGTGCAGCACCCCGTTCGCGGTGGAGCCGAGCAGCAGTTGCAGACCATGGCGGCCGTGACTGCCGATGACGATAAGGTCCGCTCCCTGTTCGCCGGCGATGCGTACGATCTCCCGTTTCGGAACGCCGATCTCAACAATCCGGGCGGATTCGGCTATGCCGAGTTCCGCCGCCATGGCCTCCAGCTGCCCCTTGGCCTGATCCGCGAGGCGCTGATCCAGCTCCAGGTCTTCGGGCAGGGGTATGTCACCCGCGTACACCGAACCCGTGTATTCGACGACGTGTATCAGACTCAGCCCCGCATTGTTTCTGCGGGCGATATCCAGGGCCTTGTTGACCACGACCCGGCTTTCCGTTGAAAAATCCACCGCGACCAGAATTTGTCTGTAGTCTGCCATCTTATCCTCCTTTACAGCCCTCTCTATAATGAGTATTGATCCCTATGAGAAAGATTTCCAGTCGGGATCAGTGATCCGGAGTGGTTGGAGGCGAGTTATTTTGAAGAAGTTTCTGCTGCCGCTGTTGCTGATGATGATATCCACCCAGCAGTCCGCCGCGGACACACCAGTCCGTATAGGTGTATTGAGCCACCGCGGTTATGAAGCCACCGTGAGGGACTGGTCGCCCACGGCCGACTATCTGAGTGGAAATATACAGGGTCACCGTTTTGAGATCGTGCCTCTGGATTTCGAGGAGGTGGATCCGGCGGTGCAGTTCGGTGAGGTCGATTTTCTTCTGGTCAACCCAGGCATCTACGTCAACATGGAGGTGAAGTACCGGGTTTCACGCATCGCCACCCTGGACAACCTGGTGGGTAATACGCCGCACAACGTCTTTGGCGGCGTGCTTTTCACACGGCACGACAGACGGGATATCAAGCGTCTGGAAGATATCCGGGGCAAGCGGTTGATGGCTGTGGACGAAACATCCCTGGGTGGGTTTCAGATGGCATGGCGGGAACTCAATGCCGCCGGGCTCAACCCCTATCGGGACGTCTCGCTGTTGGAATTCGGCGGAATTCACGACCGGGTTGTGCTGGCGGTCCTGGAGGGGCTGACTGATGTGGGCAACGTGCGAACCAACATACTGGAACGCATGGCTTCTGCGGGGCGGATCGATCTGAGGGACTTCAAGATTATCTCCCCCAGGCTGCACGTGGAATTTCCGTTTGCCCGGAGCACCCGGCTCTATCCCGAATGGCCCTTCAGCAAGCTGCAGCACACCCCGACCCCCCTTGCCCAGCAGGTGGCTGTGGCGCTGTTGAACATGCCCAAGACCCACCCGGTGGCACGGAAGGGAAACTATGCGGGCTGGACGGTGCCCCTCGATTATCAGCAGGTCCATGAACTGTTCAGGGAACTTCAGCTGCCGCCCTACGCGGAGCCCGGCCGGTTCACGTTGTCCGATGCGGTCCAAAAATACTGGTACTGGATGGTATCCGGGCTGGGCTTTCTGCTCCTCATGATTTTCATGACCACCTGGGTGGTGCGCCTGAACCGGGCTCTGGCGAGATCCAAGCTCCACCTCGAACGTCAGCACGAGCTGATTCTCAATTCGGTTGCCGATGGAATCTACGGCGTGGATCTGGAGGGCAAGACCACTTTCGTCAACCGGGCTATGGAGGAGATAACCGGCTGGAGTTCCAGTGAGCTGATCGGGGCGAATCAGCACGAGATCCTGCACCATACCCGGGGGGATGGAACGGCGCACCCCTCCGATGAGTGTCCGGTTTACCTGACGTTCCTGGACAGCAAGCCACGTTTTGTGGATGAAGACCTGTTCTGGAGGAAGGGCAGAACCAGCTTCTCCGTGGAATACAGCAGTACACCTATCAGGGACGAGGTCGGAAAGACCATAGGCAGCGTTGTGGTGTTCAGGGATATCAGTGAGCGCAAGCGGGCCAAGGAGGAGGCGCGCCAGCATCAGTTGGAGCTGTCCCACGTGGCCCGGCTCAGCACCATGGGTGAAATGGCTTCCGGCATTGCCCATGAGATCAATCAGCCGTTGACGGCCATTGCGACCAATGCCCACGCCTGCATCAGGATGATGGAATCCGGCAGGCAGCTGGATCGCTGTGCCGACGTGATGGAAAAAATAGGCACTCAGGCCGAGCGCGCGGGAGAGATCATACGTCAATTGCGGCAGTTCGTCCGAAAGGAGGAACCGGAGCGTGTACGCACGGATATCAACGACCTTATCCGCGAGGTGCTGGTCCTCATAAAACCGGAAGTCGATCGAGGCGGGGTCCGGCTGCGGCAAGACCTGGACCGCGGTGTGGGAAAGGTGTTGGTGCAGCGCATCCAGATCGAACAGGTGATAATCAATCTGGTATTGAATGCCATAGAGGCCATGTCTGAGGTAAAAGAAGACGCCCGGCTACTGCTGATCGGGTCGCGCAGGGGAGAGGGTGAAACGGTGGAGGTTAAAGTATCGGATACCGGGCCGGGGCTGGAGGGTTCCATACGTGATCAGCTTTTCAATCCCTTCATAACCACCAAGCCGAAGGGCATGGGGCTGGGGCTTTCCATCAGTCTCGGCATCATCGAGGCCCATAACGGCAATCTGTACCTCGATTCCGGTCCCGGTGAGGGGGCTGTGTTTCGATTCGCGCTGCCGGTCTGTCAGGAGGAGAAATGAAAAACGAACCCGCGGTATTCATTGTCGACGATAACCAGGAGGTTCGCGAGGCCCTGCAACTGTTGATGGAGTCGGTGGGGCTCAAAGTGCAGAGTTTCTCATCGGCCCCCGAATTTCTCGATCAGTTCGACAGTTCACTTCCGGGTTGCCTGGTGCTGGATGTCAGAATGCCCGGTATGAGTGGTCTCGATCTCCAGGCAAAGCTTGCTGAGGAGCCCCTGCACCCGCCGGTGATCATCATCACCGGCCACGGGGACGTGCCGATGGCCGTCAAAGCAGTGCAGAACGGTGCGCTGGATTTTATCGAAAAGCCGTTCAACGACCAGGCATTGCTGGATAGCGTTCACCGAGCGCTTGAACAGGACAGCCAGCAGCGGGGAGAGGCCACCATCCTTGCGGATCTGCGCGCCCGCTATGACAGGCTTACCCCCAGGGAGCGGGAGGTGCTGGAGCGGGTGGTCGCGGGTAAGAGAAACAAGGTGATCGCCTCCGAGATGCATGTCAGCCAGTCCACGGTGGAGGCACATCGTGCCAAGGTCATGGAGAAAATGGAGGCCAATACCCTGTCCGATCTGATGAGAATGACGATTTCCCTAGAGGATTACTGAGGAAAACCCCAATACATTCTGTGACATCCCGGTATTTATTGTGGTTGCCCTCTCCAAGATAATCCACCACAGCCAATCGAAGAGGTACTGACCGGTGCAGCACCCGTCGATTGACCGGGAATCCCCCAATCCTGAAACGCGCAGTATCTGAGTTCCCCTGGGTGGGGTATTCCTCTTACCACCTATAACCGGAGGATAAGATGACGAAAAAAAGTACAAGGCTGGTCCCAATGGCCGGCATGGTGATATTGCTGGCGGGGCCGTTGCAGGTCGCCACGGTGGCTGCCGCCGAAGGTGCCAGTGCAGTCGCGGAGGGCAAGGCCATTTCCTTTAAGCGCAGTAAGGGAAATTGTCTGGCCTGCCACATGATCGAGGGCGGCGAATCGCCGGGCAACGTGGGCCCACCATTGATTGCCATGAAAGCCAGGTATCCCGACAAGGCAAAACTGCGTGCCCAGATCTTTGACGCCACCGCCTTCAACCCAGACTCGGCGATGGTCCCCTTCGGCAAGCACAGGATTCTCACTGAAGACGAGATCGACAAGGTCACGGAATACATTTGGACGCTGTAAGATGCCCGCGAGCCAAGTCATCGAACGAATCTGCCTGGAGAAGAGACATATCATGAAGAAGACACTGATCAAAATGGGTGCGCTGTTCCTGGCCGGTGGTGTAGCCCTGGCTGCTCAGGCCGCCACGCCTGAAGAGGACAGGACGGCATTCACCAATCACTACAAATTTCGTTTCCCCGATGTTCCCATGGAAGAGTATCCCAATGGCGCTTACGCCATCGACAAAATCGGACGGGAGAATTGGGAAGCCATCGAGGAGTTCCCTCCCTACGAACCCTTCATCGACGAAGGTCAGGAAATGTGGGAGACCCCCTTCGCGAACGGCAAGACCTACAAGGACTGCTTTTCTGACGGTCCCGGGATCAAAAGTCAGTATCCCCGTTGGGACAAGAAGCAGGGCATGGTGATTACCATGGCTCTAGCCATCAACCAGTGCCGCGAGGCAAACGGTGAAAAGGCCCTTAAGTACAAGAAGGGGCCGATCGTACCGCTTATGTCCTATATGGCCTTCGAATCCCGGGGTCAGATCACCAACGTGGTGATTCCCGAGGACGATCCCCGGGCCATGGCGGCCTACGAGTCCGGCAAGAAGTTTTATTTCACCCGGCGTGGTCAGCTCAACTTCTCCTGCGCCACCTGCCATGTGCAGAACACGGGCCTGAAGGTGCGCACCGAGGTGCTCAGCCCCTCTCTGGGACACACGACCCACTGGCCGGTCTATCGCTCCAAGTGGGGTACCGCGGGTACTTTGCATCGCCGTTTTACCGGATGTAACAGAAATATCCGTGCCAAACCGATGAAGGCGCAGGGTGAGCAGTACCGCAACCTGGAATATTTCCTGACTTACCTGAGCAATGGTCTGACCTTGAACGGACCCGGGGCCCGCAAGTAGCCGGGACAGCAGGTACTGAAGTCCAATAAAGATTCGGAGTGAAATAATGCGTACAAAGAGACTATTGAGTGTGTTGTTGCTGGCTGTGACTTTTGTCGCAGGTACCGGGGTGACCTTGGCGGCGGACGCCAAGGCGGAGAATCCCAAGGCCGTGAAGGCGCAAATGGAGATCGACAAGGCTGACAAGGCGAGAAAGAAGGCGGCCTCGGTGGAGAGTGAGTGGACTACGACTGGCAAGCTCATAAAGAAGGCACAGGCTGCCCTCAAAAAAGGCGACTATGACACTGCAACCCGGCTGGCAAAACAGGCGGGTGAACAGGGTGAAATCGCATATGAACAGGGTGCTTCGCAGAAAGAGCTGCGGATGCCTTCATACCTGAAGTATTGATTACGGGTTTCCATCAGGAGGAAGTAGATTATGAGATATGCCAAGGCTTTGATGACCTTTGCTCTGGTCGGCAGTATGGCGCTGTCCGGCCTGGCCGCAGCGGAACACGGCGGTAAGATTACTCCCGCGCTGCACAGCGTGGATGTTACCCACAAGGGCAAGACTGTCACCATTGAACGGACTTCGAACAAGGATGCGGTGATTCCGGCAGCTTACTCCCACACTTCGAGGGCCTGTCCCCCCTTCTGTATCCAGCCGATGCTGATCGTACCCGGCGTGGAGACAGTGGGTGAACTGGAGGTACTGGGTTACCTGAAACGGATGAACGACGGCGACAGAACCGTGATGGTGGTGGATTCCCGAACCCCGGACTGGACTATTCGGGGGACCATACCGGGTTCCGTGAATATTCCCTGGAACAAGATCAATGTGGATGTGGAAGGAACCTTCGCCGTTGAAACGGAAGCGGAGACCCTCAACGATATTCTGCAGGACCAGTTCGGCGCAAAACTGATGAATGGCAGTTGGGACTTCAGAAACGTCAAGACCCTGGTGTTTTTCTGCAATGGCATCTGGTGTCCGCAGTCTTCGATAAACATCAAGACCCTGAGCAAGCTCGGTTACCCGACCTACAAGCTCAAATGGTATCGCGGTGGTATGCAATCCTGGGTGAGCGTGGGTCTTACCACGGTGAAACCCTGAACCGATAGAGGAATGATGCAATGAATTCAACACGTCGAGTATTACTGAAAGGCTCTATGGCCGTGGGTGCACTGGGTGTGGCGGTAGGTGCGGGGCTGTTGACTCCCCGGGCCGTATTGGCGGCCTGGCCCGAAGCGGCATTCACCGCAAAGACAGTGCCTGAAGCCCTCAAGGCCTTGACCGGCAGCGATGCGCCGGCGGCGAGCGCGGACATCAAGATAAAGGCGCCGGACATCGCCGAAAACGGTGCCGTGGTTCCTGTTACGGTGACCACCAGTATCCAGGGTGTGGAGTCGATCAGTGTCATAGCCGAGAACAACCCGGTGCCGTTGGTGGCCAGTTATAACCTGGGGGAAGGTGCTGAGGGCTTCGTTTCAACCCGGATAAAGATGGGCAAGAGCGGTGATGTCATTGCCGTGGTCAAGTCCGGAAGCAAGCTCTACAGCGCCAACAAGGGCGTTAAGGTAACAATTGGTGGGTGTGGGGGGTGAGCCAATAGACCTGGTCCTGCGGCCCAGTTTTATGGGCGAACGCCCGACATGGATGTCGGGCCGGATCGGAGCTACATGGATGTATGGGCCACTGAACTCAGGGTCGGATTCAAATGCCGACCAAGGGTGGCCCAAAAAGCCGGTGCACCTGTATTCGCAAGACACGCTGTAAATACATCCGTGTACGCTCGGCTGCGGCATCCATGCCGCAGACGGTCTAGCAAATACAGGTGCACCGGCTTCCGAACCCCTGTGACACAGCAAAACTCGAATCCCAACTGGCAATTACTAAACAGAATTCGGAGATACAAAAATGGCGAAGAAAACCATCAAGATCAGAGCCAAGGTAAAAGACGACATAGTGACCGTCAAGGCGTTGATGACCCACCCCATGGAAACCGGCGCGCGCAAGGATAAGTCCGGCGCGCTGATACCCGCGCACTTCATCCAGGAAGTTACCTGTGAGTCCGGTGGAAAAACCCGGCTGAC
>JAQYVO010000043.1 GCA_030145425.1 Chromatiales bacterium
CCGCGACCAGCTTGCCCCAATTGAGTGGCTGCTCGTCCGGCTCCGAACCGATGTGGTCCATCGCACGGCGCATCAGCCAGTAGTTGACCAGACCCAGCAGCAAGCCTATCGCGCAGACCGCAAAGGCGACGTGCCAGCCCAACTCGTTGCCATAGTTTTCGTTGACGTAGTCCTTCAGCCATGGGGTCAGCAACTGCGAGATCATCGCGCCCAGGTTGACCGCCATGTAGTAGATAGTAAAGGCACTGTCGATCCTGGAATCATCACCCTCGTAAATTTTGCGCACCAGGTTGCCAGCGTTGGCCTTGAACAGGCCGTTGCCGACCACGATGACACCCAGGGCACAAAACATGAACCAGATGCTCTGGCCCGGCACTACCATCAAGCTGTAACCGATAGACAAGACCACTGCGCCAATCAGCATGGTACGGCGGGTGCCGAGAATCTTGTCGCCTATCCAGCCACCGATTGCCGGCGCAATATAGATCAGTGCCGCGGCTGCGCCCCACACCAGCGTGGCGCGTTCGTCGGGAAACTCCAGTCGCTGCACCATGTAATACACAATGAGCGCTTGCATCCCGTAAAAGCCGAAGCGCTCCCACATCTCGATAAGGAAAATCGTGGTGAACGAACGGGATTGGGATCGGGTTGTGGGCATAGTTTCCATGTGGCTTCCTTTAATCGTTATCCAGGTATTTTAGCGTGCTAAGAATACTGCAATCGAACTACGGTTTCAGGCTCACTTCCAGCGATATTCTACAACGAGGGGGCGGTGACTGCCGGTCCGCCCCACTGTGGCGCTTTCGAGTTCATATTGTTCGAGCAGTTCTGGCGGAAGTTCTTCTGTATCCAGAATAAGACCAGAGTGCATTTCCAGTCCCCACGGCCCATACAGTTGATAGTCCAGCGTATCCGATGGGAAAGGTGTGCCGCGACCATCCCAGGTCCAGGTGGTGGTTCCATCGTGGTGATAGAGTTCTGCAGGAATCAAGCCCGAGTGCGGTACAGGGTAAGGTCCCGTTAACAACGCCATTGAGAAAGTGGACTCCACAAGGTTGAAATCACCGGCTAAAACTATACCGTCCACGGTCGTGCGTTTGAGGATCTGCCCAGCCAGTCGGCGAATTTCACTTGCCTCGACACGACGCCGGAGTTCCTCCCAGCTCTGGGGACCATCACCGCAACACTGTAGATCGGCAATCAAAACCAAAAGCCGTTGGTCCCCGATCAGGATCACCGCACCATTTATAGGAATACCATCGTTCATGCTCTGAACAACCCTGGAACGCTTTTCAGGAGTCACTGTTGCAAGAATACGTTGTCGACCCTCGTCAGGATAAGGCACTATCGCTGAAAATTCGGGCAGTATCTCCTGGCGAGCGCGGCTTGCAATGACGCATCGCTGCCTGCCTCCGCTGGTGCCGAAGTTGACGTTCCAGATATTGTCATTGCCTGGTCGCAGACCCGTGATAGCCATCCTCAGCTCCGCCGGATCGGCCGAAGGAGCCACTTCGTCAAGAAGCACCACATCCGGATCGCCCCACCGGAGCAGAGAGCGAAAATCCGACTGCTCAGCGACAAAGGCATCACTCGAGATATTCCAGGACAATATCCGGAATTTATCATCGCTGGCCGCGAGTTCATCGACCATGCAAAGCACAATTGCGAACGTGATCGGCCAGGCTACCCATGCGGATTTGTTGAAGAATCTCATCGGCCCTTGATCCGTCATCTTGTGAACTACCCTGATTGCAAATCGGGGTTGGGGATTAACTCACCTGTTTCCAGGTAATGGTTCATCTGGCCTTCCCAAACCTGCATGAACTTCTCGTACCATTGCTCGGTAAATCCCTCTAAATAGGTATCGCCAAGCGGGCCCAGCGAGGTGAATTCGTAAGCGATGGTCGCATTTGTGCCGGTCTCGCCTTGCGCGGACAGTGAAATTTGTAGTTTGCCGACGGTAAACTTCGGGGTCACCTTGATCATTTCCACCTCAAAAGCATTCGCATCATGGCGCGTGATCACCCAAATTGAGGCGGCCCCTCCTGCCCCCGGGCGGGGCGGCG
>JAQYVO010000074.1 GCA_030145425.1 Chromatiales bacterium
AGAGAGGCCCAGGGACTGGAATTGGGCAGGGTGGCCTCCCTACTGCATCTGAGCGACGACAAACTGCTCCTGCTGGAGGCCGAGGCATACGAAGAACTGCCCGGTTCGGTTTTCGTGCAGGGATATATCCGTAATTACGCCCGTTTACTCGGGGTGCCAGTCGAGCCGCTGATCACCGCATTCAGTACCCAGAGTCCCGAGGGGACCCGCCAGCCCGAGCTGCGGATTTCCCAGGTCAGCCACGAGGTGCACAGCAGCCACCTGCCGGTTCGCCTGATGACCTGGGCCATAGTCATCGGCTTGGTCGTGCTGGTGTTCATCTGGTGGCGCGGATACCTCCAATGGCCCTCGAAAGATTCCTTACTCGGGGTGAGCCAGGATCAGGAGACAATGCTGGAACCCCCCGAGGGTGCCGGTGGCCCCGGATTTGCCTCTATGCCGAGTTTCCTGGATTCAGCAACCGATGACGAGTCTTCGGAAGACGGCACCCTGGCGATCCCGGATGTTAAACCGCGTGATCCCGGTCCGTCGGAAAGCGGTCCGGTGGGCGAGGCGGCAACAGAGGATACGAGCCCCCAGGCCAGTGCCATATCGGAAAGCATGCGCCCGGAACCCGGGGTCGAAGAACCGGAAGACGCCGCGGCCGGGGAGCAGCAGTCACAAACTGCTGATGAGACCCCCGCGACGACGGCTCCCGGGCAGGCTCCAGTCCAGGAAGGCAGGGTGGTGATCCAGTTCAACGGCAATTCCTGGAGCCGAATCAGCGACGCCAGTGGAAGCTTCAAGGTTCAGCGGGAGATCACTGCGGGAACACGCCTTGTGCTAAAGGGCACCCCCCCTTATGAACTGGTACTTGGCGATGCCTCGGCAATCGAGATATGGGTGGATGGAGAGGCTTTCGATCTCTCTCCTCATATGCGGGGCAAAGTAGCCCGCTTTACGCTGAATCCCGATTAAGTCAAAGAGCGCCGGGCAGTCTCCAGCCATGATTTATTTTTTGCGTTCCCATAGCTAATGGCGAAGAATATTCAGGCCATTCGTGGCATGCACGATATCCTGCCGGACCAGTCCCGGCTGTGGCAGTTTCTGGAGGACAGGGTGCGTGGGGTTCTCGACGGCTACGGTTATCGGGAGATCCGTACCCCCGTTCTCGAACAGACCGACCTGTTCAAGCGCTCCATCGGTGAAGTTACGGATATCGTCGAAAAGGAGATGTACAGCTTTCCGGACCGAAATGGGGACAGCCTGACCCTGCGTCCGGAGTGCACGGCCGGATGCGTGCGGGCAGGAATAGAACATGGTTTGTTTCACAACCAGACCCAGCGCGTCTGGTACCGCGGCGCCATGTTCAGGCATGAGCGGCCGCAAAAGGGGCGATACCGGCAGTTCCACCAGATAGGTGCGGAGGCTTTCGGGCTGGATGGGCCGGACATCGACCTGGAGATGATATTCATCACCAGTCGTTTCTGGAGGGAACTGGGGTTGGACGGCCTGGAACTGCAGCTCAATACCCTGGGCACTTCGCAGGAGCGGGCGATCTATCGGCAGGAACTGGCGGCTTATCTGTCGCAGCATGAAAGCACACTGGATGACGAGAGCCGGCGCCGACTGCAGACCAATCCCCTGCGTATACTGGATTCAAAGAATCCTGAAATGAAAGATCTGATCGAAGGTGCCCCCGCGCTGCTGGACAATCTGGGGGGAGAATCCAGGGCTCACTTCGAGGCCTTGTGTGGGGGACTGGATACCGCCGGCGTGAGCTATGTCGTCAATCCCAGATTGGTCAGGGGGTTGGACTATTACGCGCGCACCGTATTCGAATGGGTGACCAATCGCCTTGGTGCCCAGGGCACGGTCTGCGCAGGAGGAAGATACGACGGTCTGGTCGAGCAGCTCGGCGGCAGGCCGACCCCGGCCGTTGGTTTCGCAATGGGTGTCGAGCGACTGATCAGCCTGCTGGAGGAGCGGCAGTCCGAACTTCAGCTGGCATCTCCCCATGCCTACATTGTATTGATGGGAGACGAGGCTCAGGCTAAGGGTCCGGTGCTTGCAGAGCGGTTGAGGGATGAGCTGCCCAGTCTGCGCCTGATCAGCCATTGTGGTGGCGGCAGCTTCAAAAGTCAGTTCAAGAAAGCCGACAAGAGCGGCGCCCATTATGCCCTGGTGTTGGGAGACAACGAGCTGGCCAAGGGGGTCGTATCCGTCAAGTTTTTGCGCACGGCGGATGAACAGCAGGAATATGATCAGCGGGCTCTGATCGGATTTCTGCGCTCGAAACTCTGAATCAGGGCCGATTGCCATCATGCATCAGTCCCGTAAGTTGTCGGACCCAATAAATAAACCCGGAATATTGGCTGTCTAAGAGAAGTCCTATACCGGATAAGCATTAATTTTCGCAGGCGTGAGGAGCGTATGGTTGACCTGAATCTTTCGGAAGAGGAACAAGTAGAGGCCCTGAAGGGGTGGTGGAAGGAAAACGGGCGTTCCACGATCGTGGGTGTGGTACTGGGACTGGGGGGGGTGTTCGGGTGGCAGGCCTGGAACCAGCACCAACAGGACGTTGCAGATGGGGCATCGGCTCGGTTCGAGCAGTTGAGCCTGGCAGCCGGAGCGGGAAACAGTGAATCCGCGGCGGCCCAGGCCGAGTCTCTAATCCAGGATTTCAAGGGTTCTGCATACGCCACCTTTGCGGCACTGGAGCTTGCTAAGATTAAATTGGCAGAGGGTGATGACGCCGGGGCTGAGGCACAGTTGACGTGGGTTATGGAAAACAGCGGTGACGCCTCGTTTCGCCAGATTGCCCGCCTGAGGCTGGCCAGGTTGATGTTTGGTGCAGGCAGGCTGGATGAGGCCAGATCAGTGCTGGGTAAGGCCGGCGACGACAGCTTTCAGGGAGAGTTTGCCGAATTGCGGGGAGATATAGCGAGAAAAGACGGTGATGACGGCACTGCCAGAAACGCCTATCGCGAGGCGCTCGAGAAAAGCGTCAGCAATGCATCAGTGGTGCAAATGAAACTCGATGATCTAACGCCGACTCTGTGAGAGAACCGGGAATGAAGCACCTTCTTTCGCTTGTTTCGCTGACATTGCTCTTATCCGGCTGTGCCAGCTGGTTTGGCGGAAAGGATAATGTCGAACCGCCGGCTGAACTCGTGCCCCTGGACAACAAGATCGATATCAAAAAGCTCTGGTCCTCCACCATAGGTTCGGGCACGGGCGGATACCGGGTGAAACTGGTGCCCGCCGTCACCGATGATCGCGTATATGCCGCGGCCAGCAATGGCACCGTGGAGGCATTTGACCTGTTTACCGGAAAATCTGAATGGAGAGTCGATGTAGACATCGATATTTCGGGCGCCACCGGGGCGGGAGATGATCTGGTCCTGGTGGGAAGCTCGGGTGGGATACTGGTAGGGCTGAGACAGGAAACCGGGGAGGAGGTCTGGCGCAACAAGGTCAGCAGCGAGGTGCTCTCGGTGCCCAAGTCGGATGTCGGTGTGGCCGTGGTGCACACTGTCGACGGCAAGCTGTTTGGCTTCGATGCGCTTACCGGAGAATCCGTTTGGGTCTACGACCGTACCGTGCCGGTCTTGAGTCTGCACGGCAACAGCTCCCCAATCATCAGCGGCATCAACGTCATAGTGGGGCTGGCCAACGGAAAACTGGCCTCGTTGGATCTGGTCAGTGGCGATCTTCTCTGGGAAGTGAGCATCACGGCTCCCAGCGGCCGTTCTGAACTGGAGCGCATGGTGGATATCGACGTTGATCCACTAGTGGTCGAAGGCGTGATATTCGCCTGTACCTACCAGGGTGAAATGGCCGCGGTTACAGAAGACACCGGCGTGGTATTGTGGCGCAGGAAGCTCTCCTCCTATTCGGGTATCGGTGGGGACTGGCGCCAGGTTTACGTCTCCGATGACGAAGGCAATCTATGGGCCATCGACCCCAGCAACGGTTCGGCAATCTGGAAAAACGACACGCTTCTCAGGCGCAGCCTTTCGGGGCCGGCCCTGTTGGGTGAGTACGTCGTCGTTGGAGATTTAGAGGGCTATCTGCACTGGTTCGACAGCACCAATGGCGAGATGCTGGCACGAACCCGGGCCGGTTCCGATGCCATATCGACTCAGCCGATCGCCCGGGACGGAGTCCTGTATGTGTACGGTGAGGGCGGTGCGCTCACGGCGCTGACGGTTGAGCTGCCGGAAGAACCGTCGGATGAATCTTCAGAGTCGTTATCCGAAGATCTCTGATGCTTCCTGTCATCGTCCTGGTCGGCCGCCCCAACGTGGGCAAGTCCACCCTTTTCAACCGTCTGACAAAAACCCGCGACGCCCTGGTGGCGGATCAGCCCGGGCTCACCCGCGACCGGCAATACGGTGTCGGGCAGTTGGGTTCCAGTCCCTATATCCTGGTTGATACCGGCGGCATCAGCGGCATCGGTGATGGTGTCGAAGCCCTGATGGAACGGCAGGTGCAGTCGGCCATAGAAGAAGCGGATCACATACTTTTTCTGCTGGATGCCAAAGAGGGGCTTGGCGGTGACGATGAAACCATCGCCGAACAGCTGCGGCGTGTCGGAAAACCGGTCACCCTGGTGGTCAATAAGAGTGAAGGCTTCCAGCCGGGTATGGCGCAAGTCGAGTTTCACGCCCTGGGTCTCGGTGAACCCATGCCGATCGCGGCTGTCCATGGACACGGCGTCCGGCCGCTGATTGATCAGGTCCTGGAAGATTTACCGGAAAGCAGCGTCGATGAAACGAACAAAGAGAGGGGTACCCTGATTGCCGTTGTCGGGCGCCCGAACGTGGGGAAATCCACGCTGGTCAACCGGCTTCTTGGTGAGGAACGGGTGGTCACTTTCGATCAGCCAGGCACCACTCGGGATAGTATCTTCATCCCCTACATGCACAACGATCAACCCTACACACTCATTGATACCGCAGGGATGAGACGCCGTGCCAGAATCAGTGAGGCCGTCGAGAAATTCAGTGTCATAAAGACGCTGCAGGCCATCGAGCAGGCCCATGTGGTTTTGATGGTGCTGGATGCCCGGCAGGGCATCAGCGAGCAGGACGCCAGCATCGCCGGGCACATTCTGGAGAGTGGCCGGGCGCTGGTGATAGTGATTAACAAATGGGATGGTCTGGAGCAGGAACAGCGGGAACTCATAAAAGATGAGTTGCCCCGAAAGCTGCCGTTCCTGGATTTCGCGACCCGATCCTTCGTGTCCGCCCTGCATGGATCCGGTGTCGGGAAACTTTACGAGGCTGTCGATCAGGCCTACGCCAATGCCAGGCGTGACTTGTCCACCCCGGAGTTGAACCGCATCCTCGAGTTTGCCGTGCAGGAGCATCAGCCACCCCTGGTTCGGGGACGCCGCATCAAGATGCGTTATGCCCACCAGGGCGGTCGTAATCCCCCGATAATCGTCATTCACGGCAACCAGACAGATGCGGTTCCCGCCCCCTACAAGCGATTTCTGATAAACCGGTTCCGCAAGGCCCTGGATCTCATGGGAACACCGGTTCGGCTTGAATTCAAGTCTTCTGAAAATCCGTACAAGGATAAGAAAAACAAACTGACCGAACGGCAGGTACGGAAAAAACGGCGTCTGCAGCAGTTTGTTAAAAGAAAGGGTAAGTGAATCAAGCTGCTCCCTGATCTAGTGGGTAAACTACCGTTGTAGGGCCGAATTCATTCGGCCAACAATGAAGGCCCTCGATGGTCGAATGAATTCGACCCTACACCTGGTTCCTCGGGCATTGGTCGAATGAATTCGACCCTACGATTCTGCTGATGGATGCAAAGCGTTTAGCGGAAAATGTTGATTTACCCACCATATCAAGGGAGGAGACAGTAAATGGCTTCTTCCCCTTGTAGGGCCGAATTCATTCGGCCAACTGGCGACGAACTTCCGTAACCTGGGAAATCAGGCTGCCCTCTGCAAGAAGCGTCTCCAACGTTTCACCGGGTTTCAACGTTCCTGCGTCCATCACAACCTCCTTGCCGGGCAGGCGCCGCGTAATGGAATAGCCGCGCCCCAGCGTGGCCAGGGGGCTCAAAGCCTGGAGACTGGCAACGGCAGAGCCGAGGCGCTGCTCGCGTTGCAGCAGCAGGGTGTCCAGGGCACGGGAAAGCCGCCGGCTCAATGACCGGCCGTTTTCCCTCATCCGAATCATGTGCTGCGTCGGTGTCCTGGCTTGTAAACGGGTGTTGAGGTTGTAGACACGCTCATGCGCCCGCCCGGTCTGAATACCGATAGACGCATTCAGCCGCCTCTCGAATTCGTCCAGCCTTTGCTGCTGTTGGTCCAGGTGTTTGCCGGGGTGGCTTTGATCGAGCCTTTTACCGACAGCCGCCAGCCTTTGGAAATCCCGGTTCCAGGACTGGACAACCTGGATTCCGAGCCGACGTCTGATCCCATCCAGATTAGCTTCGAGCTCCCTCTGATCGGGACTAACCAGTTCCGCTGCCGCCGAGGGGGTGGGGGCCCTGTGGTCGGCCACAAAATCCGCGATGGTGAAATCGATCTCGTGTCCCACCGCCGATACGATAGGGATATCGGCCTCCTGGATTGCCCGGGCCACGCCCTCGTCGTTGAAGGCCATCAGGTCTTCCAGGGAGCCGCCGCCACGGGTCAGGATCAACAGATCACATTCTGCACGCCGGCCCGCCAGACGGATCATCTTCTCGATGGCATCCGGTGCCTCTATTCCCTGAACCGGCACCGGATAGACAATAATCTGCATGGCCGGAAAACGGCGCCGCAGCACCGTAAGCACGTCGTGCAGTGCCGCGCCCGTGGGCGAGGTGATGACACCTATCCGAGCGGGAAATGCCGGAAGCGGCTTCTTGTACCTGCCGTCAAACAGCCCTTCCGCCCCGAGCCGCTGTTTGAGTTCCTCGAAGGCCTGGCGCAGGGCACCTTCACCGGCAGGCTCCATGTGTTCCGCGATCAGCTGAAATTCACCGCGGTTTTCGTAGAGGCCGACGCGTCCCCGCAACAGCACCTGCATGCCGTTTTCCGGCTGGAAACGCAGGCGTTGGCGCTTCATGCGGAACATGGCGCAACGGACCTGCGCCACGGGGTCCTTCAGGGAAAAGTAGATGTGTCCGGAAGAGGGTTTCGCCATATTGGATATCTCGCCTTCCACCCAAAGGAGGGGGAAACTACCCTCCAGGACCGCGCGCACTTCGCTGTTGAGTCTGGAGACTGAATAGACATCCCTTTCAAACCCGGCTTCAACTGATTGATTATTCATTTTATTCCCTGTAATTCATCCGAAATCCCTTTTGTTTCGATCGGGGAAAATAATCGGTTAGTGAGTTTACCCGCTAATCAGCAAATTTTATAATTGACCGTTTACCCGGCATACCAACTATTAGGGAACATGATCATGCGCCTGCTCCAGGAAGCCCTGACCTTTGACGATGTACTGCTCGTTCCTGCCCATTCGACGGTTTTGCCGAAGGACGTGGATCTCAGCACCCAGCTGACCCGTGAGATCGGCATGAG
>JAQYVO010000085.1 GCA_030145425.1 Chromatiales bacterium
CAGATCACGGCCCTGGAGAACATCCCGGTCCTCAGTTATCTGTTTCTGCGCGGGCGCTGCTCTGATTGCAGGGAGCCTATCTCGCTGCGATATCCCATTGTGGAGGCCTTCACCGGTGTGGCGTCCCTGCTGGTGGCCTGGCATTTCGGGGTCAGCTGGCAGACTGCGGCAGCGTTGCCCCTGACCTGGTCTCTGATCGCCCTGAGCCTTATAGATTACGACCACAAACTGCTGCCCGACAGCATTGTCCTGCCCGGGCTTTGGGCCGGTCTGCTACTCAGCCTCTCCGGCGTCTTCACCGATGCCCATTCATCAATCATCGGCGCCGTGGCTGGATACCTTGTGCTTTGGGGAATCTTCCAGCTGTTCAAGCTGATCACGGGCAAAGAAGGCATGGGCTATGGCGACTTCAAGCTGCTGGCCCTGTTCGGTGCCTGGTTCGGCTGGCAGTACCTGGTACAGATCGTCCTGCTGTCCTCACTGGTGGGTGCGATCGTCGGGGTTTCGCTTATCCTGTTCCTGGGACGCGACAGGCAGATACCCATTCCCTTCGGTCCCTACCTTGCCGCCGCAGGCTGGATCAGCATGCTTTGGGGCGAACAGATCAATAACCTTTATCTGACGTGGGCAGGTCTCACCTGACCAGCCCAACCACCGGCTCTTCGAGATTCGATGGCTAACCCCACGGTAATAGGATTGACTGGCGGTATCGGTTGCGGAAAGAGCGCCGTCAGCGATCTGTTTGCAGGTCTTGGGGTGCCCGTAATCGACGCCGATGTAGTTGCGCGGGAAGTGGTAAAAACCGGCCGTCCCGCCCTGGAAGAGATCGTACGTCGATTCGGACCCGAAACCCTGCTTGCCGACGGGCAGCTCAACCGGAAGCGGCTCCGCAAGATGATATTCAGCGACATCCAGGCCCGCAAAGACCTGGAGGCGATACTGCATCCCCGCATCCGGCAGTCCATGAGAGAACAACTTCGACAGCTGAAATCCCCATACGCGATCCTGTCGATTCCCCTGCTCCTTGAAACCGGCCAGGAAGATACGGTGGACCGGCTGCTGGTCGTGGACTGCAGCCCCGAACTGCAGATCGAGAGGATCTGCTCCAGGGATGGCGCGGATCCGGATCAGGCCTGGGAGATTCTTCAGGCACAATGCAGCCGCCGGGACAGACTGAACGCGGCCGATGATGTCATTGACAACAGCGACAGCCTGGAAGCCCTGGAGGAGAGGGTCCGTTCCCTGCACAGTAAATATCTCGCATTGAACCGCTCCCACCGCACGGACGTTTGACACGATGGCTAAACGACTTGCGCAGAGAACCACATCTTCAGTCCCAACCATTTTCCTTTCTTCGGCAAATATTGGAGAATAGGGCCACCCTGAATATAACGCCCCCTCAATACCAAGCGAACCTTTAAAGCCCCATGCTCCCAACCGAGAAAGAGACCATCGTCTACGAACACCCGCTGAATGAGAAAATGCGGACGTTCCTGCGGCTGGAGCATCTGTTCAATCAGGTGAATCATCACCTTGGGCGAACCGACGTCTGGGGCAGTAGAGCCACCATCGACTGCCTACTCGATATGATGAGTATTTTCGCCAAGGCAGAGATCAAGGCTGGCCTTATCAAGGAATTGGACCGCCACCGGGAAAAACTGGCCAAGATCCGCCAGAGTCCGGGGGTGGACACCCAACGGCTGGATCAGATTCTCGAGGAACTGGGGAAATCGAACACCGAGCTGCACGGCATCAGCGGCCAGATCGCCCAAGGACTGCGTTCAAACGAGTTTCTTAAAAATATCCTGCAGCGAAACAGCATACCCGGCGGCAGCTGCGCCTTTGATCTTCCTCTCTATCACTACTGGCTGGAACGGCCACACGAGACCCGTCAGGCGGAACTCGGCACCTGGCTGGCGACCATGGATCCCATACAGCATGCCGTTACGCTGATACTTTCCCTCGTTCGGGGCAGCACGAGGCCGACACAGGAAAGAGCAGACGGCGGCTTTTTTCAGCGCAGCCTCGACCCCCAAACACCCGTCCAGCTGATACAGGTTGGTCTGCCCAGGGGTACACCGCTTTTCGCGGAAATCAGCGGCGGCAAACACCGGTTCACCATAAGGTTCCTACAGCCCCTCGAAGCCGAGCGCCCCGTACAGACGCGGGAAGACGTCTCCTTCTCGTTGAATACCTGTATTCTTTAAAGAAGGGCCGAGGGTATAGGGCCGAGGGCCAAGGGAAGAGCGCTGAACCCAAATTTGTCTGATCTTTTATTCCTCGGCCCTTGGCCCTCGGCCCCGTCCCCACCCCATCCTAACCCTCGAATCCCCGCAATACCCTGACCTCCCCGATTCCAGGCCTCCCGGAGGTTCTGCGGCTCCATCCCGCCAAGTGCGAAAACCGGGATGGAGGTGTTCGATACCAGTCGCTGGAATTCCAACCATCCCATGGGATTCGCGCTGGGATGGCTTGTGGTCGGCATCACCGGCGAAAGTACTGCGAAATCCAGGCCCAGTCGCTGTGCATGATGCAGATCAACGGCATTGTGACAAGAGGCGCCAACCCATTTTTCACTGCTCAGGGGCCTGGATTCGAGTGCCGCCAGGCGCCTACTGTTAAGATGTACCCCATCGGCATCGGTCAGTTTCACCCATTCTGGGTCTCCATTGAGC
>JAQYVO010000104.1 GCA_030145425.1 Chromatiales bacterium
CCCTGCAGGATAATCCGGACAGGAACTTCACACTGAGCCTCGTGACCAACAAGCACCCGCAGACCCTCAAGGTGGAGGTGCGTACCCGTCGGCCCGGGGAAAAAATGGAGATCGAATCGGATCTCGGGCTGGCCTGGGAAGAAGATCTCTACTCCCTGACCCACGTGGCCCTGCCCTTCCCGCCCAACGACCCGCTCTACGGCGGCCACCCGGACGACAAGGAGACGGAGCTTCACCTGGGTGATATTGCACTGCGGGGAGAGCGAGGGGTATTGCGGATCTCTGCATCCGATATGCTGCGGTTGCGGTGGAATCCTTTCTATCCCTATGTCGAAAAGAGAGTGTTCGATTTCCTGGGGTTGAACGGGACTTGAATTTGTTGAAACTGCCAGGCTAGTCGCTGGGTGGTCTTAGTCTGTATTATTGAAGGTCACTTAATTGCATGACATTTATTATTCGTCATTCCGGCGAAGGCCGGAATCCAGTAGGTAGCTGAAAACCTGGATCCCGGCCTTCGCCGGGATGACGAGGTTTCAGTTCTGAGCATGTTCCTGGACGTCAACTATTTGGGTAAGTCTCAATAACTCAAGGCACGTTCACGAATATCGCCGAACGACCGCATTTTCTCGGACAAGCAGGGGGAGGTCTGTTATGTTGAATCTGAATCGCAATCTGGGTGTAGGCCTTGTCTGTCTGGCGCTGATGCTGGCGGGGTGCAGCGGGGCACGAAAGATGATGCCGACACCCAATGTGCACCTCGATGAAAATCGTGATTTCTATGGGGAGTTGCATCCCAGGCTGAAAACCACGGAGGTGCCCCTGTATTTCGTCACCGATCGTGCACCCGAGCAGGATGAGCAAGGCAACCTGCGGTACGGCTATGGCCGTTCCAATTCGCTGGCCTTCGGCAGTGCCGTGGTGGATCTCGGCAGGAATATCACCTGGGAGGAGCTGCTCGAAGCCAGCCGGACTCAGTTGCGTTTGAAATCCGTTAACCTCGAGTTACGCGATGTAAAGGAGATCGTTCGCGGTCCGGGAACGCCCCTTCCCTACGCGAAGATCGACGGCAAGATCGTGGAAAGGCCGGATCTGGCAAAGCAAAACAAAGATGCCATCCAGGCCTTCCGGCGCGCAATGATAGAGCAGCTGGAGCTGACCCCGCGCAAGGAGGTGTTCATTTTTATCCACGGCTACCACAATACCTTCGCGGATGCCGCCTTTGCGATGGCAGAACTCTGGCATTTCATGGGGCGGATCGGCGTGCCGATCATCTACACCTGGCCGGCGGGTTATCCGGGGATGTTCGGCTATACCTACGATCGCGAGTCGAGCGAGTTCACGGTCTTTCACCTGCGAAAGGTCCTGGGTTTTATTGCGAGTTTTCCGGAGGTGGAAAAGGTCCACCTGATCGCCCACAGCCGGGGAACCGATGTTGCCGTCACCGCACTGCGCGAACTCACCTTACAGGCCCGCGCCGCCGGAATCGATCCCCAGGAGAAGTACAAAATTCATAACATCATTCTGGCCGCACCCGACCTGGACCTGCAGGTTGCAGAACAGCGCATGGTGGGTGACAGGCTCGCCGAGACAGCCAAACGCTTTACCATTTACACCTCACCCAAGGACAAGGCCATCGGTATCGCCGCCAAGCTGTTTGCGAGTCCGCGGGGCCGCCTCGGGACCCTGGGTATGGAGCAACTGCCCGAGACAGTAACCAAGGATATGGAGTACAGCACGGCGAACTTTGCAGTCGTAAATTTCTCGGGTGCCAAGGACGCAACACAATCCCAGGGGGACCGGTACGGCCACAGTTATTTCCGCGATGCCCCCACGGTGAGTTCCGATGTGGTGCTGATGCTGCGTGACGATCTGGATCCGGGGCCGCCTGGGCGTCCGCTCGAATCCCTCGGGCTCAAGTTCTGGCGGGTGCCGCCGGGTTATCCGAATATGGGGCCCGGACAATAGTAAACCTAGCCCGATGAGATGGTCTCCTCCTGTGCGTGGCGAATTGCTACTCAAGCTGATATAGGGAACTGATAAATCCCCCGGCAGTGAGTTTGCCAACGGAACTTATTCAACTTGATTGGCAATTTGGTCACGGCGCCATCGATTTCAGCTGACGAGCTCAAGGGAAAGACCAAAAAGGGGGCTGAGCACGGAGCAATCGTGTCGGGGTGCCAGTGTACCCCGTCACCTAACCCGGCCCGGGAAGGTCTGTTATAGCGGCCTGGCTGATTGGCGATGCCTGAACCTTAGCGGAGAGAGTTTATGCAGTTTGTGCCTAGTGAAGTTGCTTTGTGGGGCGTTTACTTCCCCCCCCTGTTCCTTGCCAGCCTGCTTGGGTTTATTGGGGCCGTTGCTACGGCTCTCGTCCTCAACCGCTACCGCCTGTCCCGCTACTTTTACTATCCGCCAATTGTGTTTCTGTCGCTGGCGGTGATCTACACGGGATTGATCGGCACATTTATCATTCCAGTTTGAATAACGAAACATAGAGATTTTCGAAAGCCATGAAAAATTCCTCAAGAGTACTATTGAGCAGTGCGGTGGTCCTGGTCGCTGTCGCGGTGGTCGGATACAGGTATTGGGACTATGTCGTTAATCCCTGGACCCGGGACGGGCAGGTACGTGCCCAGGTCGTCCAGATTGCCCCCCGGGTCGAAGGCCCCATCGTCAATCTGGCCGTCACGGACAACCAGTTCGTCAAGGCTGGTGATCTCCTGTTCGAGATCGATCCGAGAACCTACAAGGCTAGCCTGGACCAGGCCAGCGCCAAACTCGACGAGACCCGAGATGATCTCGAGGATCTGGCGCAGCAGGTCAATGCGGCGCAGGCGGCCGTCGATCAGGCCGATTCCCAGATCAAGCAGGCAGAGTCCGCGGTGAAAAGTGCCGAGGCCACTGTAGTCAAGGCCACGGCAGATTTCAAACGCGCAAAGGCTCTGGTCAAGAAAGGCGATATCTCCAAGCGCAGGTTCGACTCTACCAAAGCGAATTACGATGTCGATCGGGCCAACCTAGACAAGGCCAAGTCGGCGCTGATCCAGGCGCAGTCAGCCCGGCTGCAGACCGAGGCCGAACTCGCGCGCGCCCAGGCGGAGCTGGGTGCGGAGGGAGAGGAAAACGCCCAGTTGCGAGGTGCCAAGGCCGAGCTGGAGACGGCGCGGCTGGATATGGAGTTCACACGGGTCGAGGCACCGGTGGACGGCTACGTCACCAACCTGAATCTGCGCCTCGGCAGTACGGCCGTCGCCAATGAGCCGGCGCTTGCGCTGGTGGACACCAACAGCTTCTGGATCCACGGCTTTTTCCGGGAAAACTATATCGCCGGGATCAGCGAGGGCAACAGGGCGATCGTCACCCTGATGAGCTACCCCGACAAACCCCTCGAAGGCATTGTCGACAGCCTGGGCTGGGGTATCTCTCAGGAAGACGGCAGCACCGGCGAAGACCTGTTGCCGAACATCAATCCCACTTTCGAGTGGATAAGGCTTGCGCAGCGCGTTCCGGTGCGCATTCACCTGGTCAATGTACCTGATGAAGTCAAACTGCGTGTGGGCACCACGGCTTCGGTTCTGGTCATGACCGGAACTAAGGCCGGAGATAGCACCAAGTCTGTTCCACCTGCTCCCAAGGCGCTGCAGTGAGCACGAAGTTTTCTCGATTATCAACGGGTCTTCTATGCAGATGCTCTGCCATACCAACTTTTCGGCCTATTCCTAGTGGAAGATTGAATGTTGCAACCGTGAGCACTCATTCACGGGGGTAGTAGAAATGTCCGCTTCCAGCATTGAGCGGACTACATCACTGACTCCTTGTTGGTCAGCAATGCCGCGAAAGCGGTCATTGAGACCGGTGAAGGGGATGCCTCAAAGCGGCCACAACCGGGCATTGGAGGTTGTACCGGGGAGCTATCGTAAAAAGCGGTGAGCAGACATTGGAGTTGTGCGCTGCAACAGGCGTTTGTCGACCCAACCCAGCCATTTGGCTACGGGAAGTAAATATCCGGCTTGGATATTTGGGGGAGGGGGTATGTTTGAATCGTGGGAAGCTGTGGGTCTGCCGGGCGCGAAACTCGGTCTTCAGGGTCTTCAGAAGGAAGATCCCACGCTTGCCACACTTTTGAAACCTTTGGGATACTCGACCGGTCAGTTCGGCAAGAACCACCTGGGCGACCGCAACGAGTATCTTCCCACGGTTCACGGCTTCGATGAGTTCTTCGGAAACCTCTATCATCTGAACGCGGAGGAAGAACCGGAGGAGCCTCTTTACCCGAAGGATCCGGCTTTCCGGAAGGAATTCGGCCCGCGCGGCGTTCTGGATTGCAGGACCTCTGATACTTCGAGCGATGAAACCGATCCACGGTTCGGCGATATGGGAATGCAGACCTGCAAGGATACGGGACCACTGACCCGCAAGCGCATGCAAACCGCGGACGAGGAGTTCCTGAACAGGACAGTGGACTTCATCAAGCGCAACGAAGCGGCGGGTAAGCCTTGGTTTGCCTGGTTCAATTCATCGCGCATGCATCTGTGGACCCACTTGAAGCCCGAGAGCGACGGCGTCACCGGGAAAGGTATCTATGCCGACGGCATGGTCGAGCACGACGGTCATGTCGGAACATTGCTCGATCTCCTAGATGAGTTGAAGATCGCCGACAACACCATCGTCATCTACACAACCGATAACGGCCCGCATTACAACGCCTGGCCCGATGGAGGAATTACCCCATTCCGTGGCGAGAAAAATACCAACTGGGAGGGTGGCTATCGGGTGCCGGCCGCCATTCGCTGGCCGGCCAAGATCAATCCCAACGGTGTCACCACAGAGCTTGCATCACATCTGGACTGGGTGCCGACTCTGATGGCTGCAGTCGGCAAAGCTGAAGTTAAAGACAAGCTGAAGTCGGGCTACAAGGCTGGGAAGGAGACCTACAAGGCCCATCTCGACGGTTACAATCTGTTGCCATTCCTCACAGGTGAGGAAGAAAAAACACCCCGCCAGCAGTTCCTATACTGGAACGATGGCGGCCAGCTTGTCGGTCTGCGACGCAACGACTGGAAGATGGTTTTCATGGAGCAGCGTGCCAAGAAAATGGCTCTCTGGAGCGAACCCTTCGTTGCGCTGCGGCTGCCGAAGGTCTTTAACCTGCGCATGGACCCCTTCGAACGGGCGGATACGGATGCGAATGGATATGACAACTGGCGCATCCGGCAACTTTACACGCTGGTGCCTTCCCAGGTCATCGTCAAGGAGTTCCTGGAAACATTCCAGGAATTCCCGCCGCGCCAGAAGCCGGCGAAGTTCAACGTCGATGATGTCATCGCCAACCTGAGCAAGGCTACCAACAACTGATCGACTGGCAACCGACAATGTGGAAGGCAGCCTTTACGTGCCGCCTTTCGCATATGTTAGCTTCCCACGATTTAAACGTACCTCCCGCAAATCCCCATAGCGCCATCGCCTATCTTGACTCTGATGACTCATCCCGCGGTTTCCTCCCTCGAGGCTTCTCAGACGCCTGCTCTTTGAATTGCCGTGAAGACCGCAAGAACTGCACTTGGGGGCAGGCATCTAAGAACCCTTAACGGAAGTTCCAGTTCACTGATCAGGTATTGAGCGTCCGTTCTCGCGGCATTGATGTTGATCGAGAGCTAGCGAACGATGGACTGCTGTGGGTCGGTAACAGGCTATTGCGTTGCACAATGCCAGGTTCTGCTTTTTGGATTCCCGGGAAATGAGAAGGATGGCACGACCTCGACAGCTAACCTTACCCGTAACCAGACAGTGGCATAGTGTGCTGCGATAGTTGGTAGGCGATCCCAAGCCGACTTTGGCGTTTGGTTTGTAAACTGCCGGGACTAGATTAAAGATTTATGCAGAGGACACACTAATGCAGTTCTCAAGGTCAGCTACCCGTTTGAGTTGTGATCAACCAGAAGTGCCAGTATGCGATGGCAGCCACCATTGCAATAAACAGCAACGGCCAGATCCAACCCGCTGAAGTTGTGATGGTGTGTGTTGCGACAAACCGGTAGGTGCCGAGAGAGACGAAGAATACAGCTATCAGCGCCGCCAACAGGATGAAGGTGTGATTGAGCGCCTCCTCTGAGTGGTCTTCGACATTCGCCAGCAGCTCGTTCAGACGGATGAAGGCGTGATTGAGTACCTCCTCTGAGTGGTCCTCGACATTCTCCAACAGCTCGTCCAAGCGAACGATAATCTCATTACGCTGCGCGCTCATAACCTGTACCAACTGATTGATGGTGTCGATGCGTTCCTGTGACACACCATCCAGCGCCTGCGTGATGGCCGCTTCGCGCTCGGCCGAGATCCTGATCAGGGTCTGCTCCAATTGGCTGCCGACCTTTTGGATGGTTTCATCCGGCACCTTCTCCACGGCTTTTGCAATGCGATCGGCAATGCGGCGGTAGCCCTCGATGTTGTCCATCATAGCCAACATCTCAGGCTGTGACGCAATAGTCGTATAGGCGGCCTCTAACTGAAAGTTTAGCAGGACCTGCGTGCGCGTCAGAAGGTAAATTGCCCGCTCAACCGTAAAACGTAACTCCTCTGCAGTCTCTCCCGCCTGCGACACCGGCGCCAGCAGGCCGCCCTTCTGTTCGATTTTCCGCAGTGCGGGTTTGCGCCCCACCTCGCCGAAGTTGCTAAAACGGATCCAGTTGACACGCCACTGATTGGGATTCGCCGCCCGCCACTCGTCAATCATCTGTCGCACGGCAACAAGCTGATCGGCCGTCAGGGCTTCATCGGCGATCTTCCAGATCTCGGCCTCCAGCCCGATCAGGGCATCCAGCGGTGCCCGCGACAGCTTTTTGTAGGCTACCGGATAATAGTAATCCTGCCAGGCCATGCGGTTCAGTGTGACGAACACCAGCTGGTCCAGCAGCGCGGCACCCGGATGCGCCTGCGCTGCGAGCTCGAAATTCGCAGCCAGCGTCAGATACTGTTGCTGGGTAAAACTGCGCCGCATCTCGGGCGTCGACAGGTGCTGCTCCAGATCATCCATGCCTTGTGCAAAGATACCCGCGAACCGGTCAGCAAAGTTCATGATGGCGGAACGCAGCTCCTCGCGACGTAACTTTTCGTCGCCAAAGGTACGGATTTGAGGCGTGGGCTTTTGCTCTTTGGTCTTGAATACATCGAACATGTCGGAATCCGCCCCATAGGTTTCGGGGGGACAGGCCAACGCCAGTGTTATAAAGATGAGCCCGAAAAAGCTGGGCAGAGAGAAGTATCTGTTGATGTGTATCGCCGAAGTCACTCATCCCCCAACTATCTAATACTCTTCTAATAAATATTTTTTTCTACAAAAAATACTGATTATCCAATGTATCCCGCACGCTCATTAGGCATTATAGTGCAGTATCCTGTTCTTTTTTTTCAAATATTCTGGGTTGGGAGCTGTAATGTCCTTTTCATCAATATGTGCTGATTTTCCTAGGGAACTTCGGCTTAGGTCCCATATCTCTTGATCCCAGTTAGAAGTTAAAATAACTTTCTTTCTGGATATTTCTGGTCTCTCTAAGGCAGAATAATCAAAAAGAGAACGCGATTACCATCGTGAGCAAATCAAGCCCTAACTTTCGTGATCAGCCAGTCCGAACTTTGAAAGTCCGAATTTCCGGCGCTCTGCTGCTTGTCTTTTTGCTGGCAACTGTTGTGGCATGGTGGTTTCTGCCGCCGTCTCTCCCGAGTATCGTGCGACTGGGAACGGGGCCAGTTGACGGCCATTATGCTCGATTTGGAGATGCGCTTCGTGCAGAGGTGAAGGAGCACGGTATTGAACTCGAGCTCGTAACTACGGCTGGCTCGGCAGAGAATATCCGTCTTCTTCTGGACAATAAGATCGACGTGGCTCTGGTTCAGAGTGGAAATATGAGCGATGCCCAAGCCGCGCAGCTTGTGTCCATCGCAACGGTCTTTTATGAGCCTGTACTCATCGTTGAGAGGGCTGATTGGAACTCCGACCATATACAGGGCGGGCGCATTGCTATTGGTCTGCCGGGGAGCGGCGGCAACATACTCGCCCGCGAACTCCTCAGGGACCAGGGGGTTCGAGAGGGAGTCCCGGCGGGAACCCGGTTTATTGAGGTTGGAAGCGAGCAAGCGGTAGAGGCGCTCCGGGCGGGGCAGGTCGATTCCGGGATTTTCGTGACATCGCTCGATCTTCCATGGGTAGATTCTCTATTTACCGACCCGAATCTGAGGGTGACGCACCTCGCGCTGGCCGAGGCCTTTTCGCGCCACTATCGCTACCTGCAGCGGATCGTGATACCTGCCGGGCTAATCAACCTTCGGGATGAGATCCCTCCCAATGACATAGAGGTGATCGCCACTACCGCAAGCCTCGTGACCAGACCAAACGTCCACAGTGCACTTATCCCACTACTAATCGCGAGCGCCCGCGAGCAGCTCTACCAAGGTGGGTTACTTGCTGACCCCGGGCAATTCCCGTCGGCGCACGGAGTTGAGGCTCCGCTCGCTGATGCTGCACTCCAATATTTCGAGCGGGGTCCTTCTTTTTTCTACCGTTGGCTACCCTACCAATATGCCCATGCGGCGACCAGGATTTCGATTATTCTTCTTCCCTTTCTAACGTTGCTGTATCCATTGTTACGCTCGGTGGGGCCAACATACCGCTGGCTAAACCAGCGTCGTGTCTACCGCTGGTACAGCGTGCTGGAGAGAGTCGAAAAAGAGATTGATGCGAGCGGCGAGGTCGTAAACTTTGAGAGGATCCAAAAGGAACTTGAGAAGGTAGATAACGAGATTCGGAATGTACATGTCCCGCCACGTTTCGGGGCGAACCTGTTCGCATTGCGCACTCACCACCGACTACTAGTCGAACGTTTGGAAAAGCTCAGGGAAAATGGCTCTGCTTCGTAAGTACAAGGCGTAAATCGCAGTTGATAGCGGGACTATTACCAAGAATCAGCAACGCAGCAGTTGGCGATCTTGGCTCATAGACACCTCCTGACAAACCTGTGCGTGGCGAATTCCTACTCAAGCTGCTGCAAGGAGCTGATAAGTCCCTTGGCAATGACTCTGCTAACGGAACTTGTTCAACTTGATTGGCAATTGGGTAACAACGCCAGCGATTTCAGCTGGCGTGTCACCGCTGAGCGATCTATGGGCGAAGATGCTCCCCTTTTTGTGGGACGTTCGTTTGGTATCTAACAACTGTCGCCAAATCTGGCATCACACCATTTACACAATCGCTTAACTCTCCGACAAGCGTAATAATTCCTATCAGGGCAGCGGT
>JAQYVO010000126.1 GCA_030145425.1 Chromatiales bacterium
GATTCCGCCCGGGCCTTGTTCTTTTCGATCAGCTTTACCTGATAGCGCTTCTCCAGTGCCCCGGCCAGGCGTTTGCCGATGTTGCCCCCACCGGCGAAAATAAGTCTCTTGTAGGGCGTTTCCAGCTTACGCAGCTCACTCATCACTGCCCGGATGTTGTGGGTTGCCGCGATGAAGAATACTTCGTCGTTGACCTCTATGACCGTATTGCCCTCCGGCAGGATGGCACGCCCTTTCCGGTAAATCGCGGCAACCCGGGCATCGATATGGGGCATGTGCTCATAGAACGTACGCAACTGATGCCCCACCAGCGGCCCGTCGTGATAGGCCATCACAGCCACCAGCCGCACCCTGCCGCCGGCAAAATCCAGCACCTGCAGGGCCCCCGGATTCTCGATGAGACGCATGATGTAGTCTGTGACGAGCTGTTCGGGGCTTATCAGTACGTCCACGGGGAGGGCGCCCTCCGCGAACAGCTGGGGATAGCGGGTAAAGCCCGAGGCGCGTACCCGTGCGATCTTGGTCGGGGTATGGAACAGGGTATAGGCCACTTGGCAGGCAACCATGTTGGTTTCGTCGCTGTTGGTCACAGCGAGAATCATGTCCGCGTCCTCGGCACCGGCGCGAAGCAGTATGTCGGGATGGGCTGCGTGTCCCAGCACCGTGCTCAGGTCGAGGCGGTCCTGAAGCTCGCGAAGCAGTTCCGGGTTCGTGTCCACCACCGTTATGTCGTTGGCTTCTGAGGCCAGGTTGCTGGCAACGGAGCTGCCCACCTGACCGGCACCGAGAATGATTATTTTCACTTTTTTTTGAACCCGGCCAACGATCTTACGATCTGCTGGTTCCGGCTATTTCCTGTCCTTTATTTCGATGCTCAGGGAGCGCAGTTTGCGGTAGAGGTGGGTGCGCTCCATCCCCGCCTCGGATGCCATCCGACTGACGTTGCCCGAGTGTTTGTGCAATTGATACTCCAGATACGCCTTCTCGAACTGCTCCCGTGCCTGGCGCAGGGGTTGATCGAAGGAAACGGGAAATCCTGCCCCTTCGGTTCCGGGAAGTGCCGTTCCTCCGATGGCCATTTCCACTTCGTTCTGCGTAATCTCTCCCCCGGCGCCGAGAATCAACAGCCGTTGCACCAGATTCTTCAGCTCCCTGATATTGCCGTGCCATTGATGGTTGCGCAGGTAATTCTGGGCACCCATATCAAATCTGCGATAGGGCAGCTTTTCGTGCTCCACGAAATGGTCCAGATAGTAGTTCAACAGGTCCGGTACGTCCTCGCGATGGTCCCGCAGGGGCGGTATATGAAGCGGCACCACATTGAGATAATAGAACAGATCCTCCCGGAAATTCCCTGCCTGGACCTCGTCTTCCAGTTTGCGCTGGGTCGCGGCGATGATACGGACATCGATCTGCACGGGCTCGACGCCGCCGACGCGCAGAAAGGAGCCGGTATCCAGGGCGCCCAGAAGCTGTGCCTGGGCCTCGATGCCCATGGCCGCCACCTCGTCGAGAAACAGGGTGCCCCCCCGCGCCTGCTCCAGGGAGCCGTAATGAATATGGCCGTCTTCCTCGCTGCCGAACAGCTCGCGTGCTGAATTCTCCTTTGCGATGGAAGAAACACTCACCTCGATGAAGGGCAGATCCCGTCGCGGACTCTGGGAGTGCAGATATCTTGCGAAGGTTTCCCGGCCGCTGCCCGGCTCCCCCGTAATCAGCACCCAGGTTCCATGTTGGGCGATGCGTTTGACCTGCTCTCTCAGGCGTAGGATTACGGCGCTTTTGCCCGTCGGCTCGACCACCGGCGCGTTGTGTCGCCGCAGGCCGATATTTTCCTGCTGGAGCTTGTCTGCCTCCAGGGCCCGTTCGATCGTAAGCAGGAGTTTTGCCAGTGACAGGGGCTTTTCCAGGAAATCATAGGCCCCGAGACGTGTGGCCTCCACGGCGGTTTCAACCGTGCCGTGCCCCGACATCATGATGACCGGACAGGGCAGGCCTTCATCTTCGGCCCACTCCTTCAGTAGCGATATACCGTCGATGTCCGGCATCCAGATGTCCAGCAGCACCAGATCGGGCCGGCGATCACGCAACGCCTGCCTGGCGGCGGCTCCGCCGTCCGCGGCTACAACGGTGTAGTCCTCATCCTCGAGGATCTCCTTTACCAGACCCCGGATATCCGGCTCGTCGTCGACCACAAGGATGTGGGAGGTACTCATTCGTTATTTGCTCCTGACCGGCCGTAAGGCCGGTTTGTCTGTCAGCTTCTCCCGCGTGCTCGGCAGCGGGAGGCGGAGTGTAATACAGGCACCGGAGTCGGCCCGGTTCTCGGCCCTTACCAGTCCACCATGCTCTTCGACGATCTTCTTCACTATCGCTAGTCCCAGGCCAGTACCCTTGACCTTGGTGGTCACATAAGGCTCGAACAGGTGGGACAGGGTGTCATCATCGAACCCCGGGCCGTTATCTGCAACCCTGAGTTCAATCAGCTGATAGTCTGCCGAGCGCACCAATCTGGTTGTGACCTCGATCCTGGGGTTTTTCACGTCGGACACCGCCTCCTGCGAGTTCTTGACCAGGTTGTGGATCACCTGGCGCAGACGCACCGGATCTGCCTTGATACGGGCTTCCCCTGTTTCGAGCCGGGACTTGAACAGGGATTTCAGCCCCGCGCTGTTGTACAGATCCAGCACTTCCATGACCAATCTGTCGAAAACCAGGGATTCCAGGTTCATCACCGGAGAGCGCGCGTAGTCGGAAAAGTCGTTTACCATCTCTTTCATCGCCTCCACCTGCTGGACGATGGTATGGGTTGCCCGGTCCAGCACCCCCGCATCCTTGGGATCCATTTTTTTCAGATACTTGTGACGCAGCCGCTCCGCGGACAGCTGTATAGGCGTCAGTGGATTCTTTATCTCGTGGGCCAGCCGTCTCGCCACTTCACCCCATGCAGCGTCCCTTTGAGCCTGAATAAGGGTGGTGATGTCGTCGAAAATCAGCACATAACCCGAGGCCTTGCCGTCCGGAAGGGCAAGTGGCGTGCCCCGGCACAAGAGCACGATTCTCCCGTCGCTGCTGAACAACGTGAGTTCTTCGCGCCACTCCTTCACTCTCTCATTGATCACTTCGCTGATTGCATCAAAGAATTGCTGGAGCAAAGGACTCTCGCCGGCGAGTTCATCCATGGGGCGATTGAGATAGTCGTCAAGTCTGACCTGCAGGATGTCGAGAGCGGTCTGGTTGGTTGTGCGTATGTTTCCATTGTCATCCAGGGCCATCACACCCGACGAAAGGCTGCCCAGCACGGTCTCCAGATAGCGCCTTTGGGCTTCCACCTGGCGTTGACTGTTGGCTGCCTCGTCCCTTGCCTGTGCGATGCGCCGCATCATGGTGTTGAAAGAGGCCACCAGAAAACCCAGTTCATCCCGGGCACGCGGCAGGGGAAGTTGAGTATCGTAGTCACCTTTGGCCACTGCCCGCGTACCCTCGGCGATGTCCGTGATGGGTGCCACCAGTCGCCGTGCCGAAAAGATTGCCGCCCAGACGGCCGTCAGAAGCCCGAACAGCAGCACCAGTGCCAAGGCCATGGTGAAGGTCTGCTTGAGGCTCTCCCGCAGAAATGCCAGTTCCTTATAGCGGTTGTATGCACTCTGCACCGTTTCGGTCAATTGAGACAGGTTCAGGGAGGTGGGGTAGAGGGCCTGCAGCAGCAGACTCCGGTTGGAGTCGCCGATGACCACCCGGACCTGCAGCTGAACGTCCTCCCCGCGGGTAGGGTCCAGGCCGACAAAATCCTCCCCGCTGCGAACCTGCTGAAGTATGGATCCGTCGGGTTCTTCCGGCACCAGTTTTGTGGGGTCGATGTTGCTGACGGCGATCAGGCGGCCCGAGGGCTCCAGCAGGGCCAGTTCTATCGCGCCGTATTTCTCCCGCAGATCATGAAGGCTGAGGCTCAGTCCGGCCACCGATATCCCGCTCAGCTCCTCCAGCAGGCGCTGTGTACTCTTCATCCTCTCCCGTTTGTGAATATCCAGGGAGGCACGGCTCAGATCCAGGGCGCTCTCCATGGCCTGGTCGATCTGCACATCGAACCAGCTGTCGATGCCCTGCATGAGAAACTGTTGTGAGTAGTAAAAGACCACGGTGACGGGTACCACCGAAATCACCACGAATATCGCCACCATACGCAGCGTCAGTCTCGAACCCGCCGCCTTCTGGCGGTATCTGATCACCAGCTGGTACAGGTTGACGGCAACCATAATGACCAGCGCGAACAGGCCCAGGGCGGTTGCCAGCAGCAGCGGGACGAACAGCCTGCTCAGCTCCTCGGTGTTCTGAACCGCACTGCTCATCAGGTGCAGTGCCACCATCATCAGCGTGAGCAGAATCCCCACGGGGAGTGCTTGGCTCGTCAGGCGCTTCAGGGCTCGAGGTGCCATTCGCTCCACTCGCTGTTCAGGCGCCAGGACGGGGTGACATAGGCGACGGGTCTTAACGGCAGGGGCAGGGACTCGATATCCAGTTTGGTGCGTACAGCCAGGATATAGGTTTCCCCGGGTTCCAGGTTGGCGCGGCTCACCAGCGGCAGATCAACGATACTGCCCAGGGCATCGAGGGCCGAGCGCTGGGTTGCGAAGTTCTGCTGACTGCCGGATTGCAGATCCAGCACCTGATAGACCGAGGCCAGCGCGTGATAGCGGATCTGGTAGCGTGAGCGGAAATCCAGCAGGTCTTTTGTCCACACCCAGGCCCCTTCGCGGCGAATCTGTACATGCATCTCCAGGGTGATGGGCACGCCGTTCCGCAGGGCCTCCAGCACGTCTTCGGAGAACGGGTACTCGATCTCGGCATTCATCAGGTAGGTGTCATCCACCAGTTTGGCGGAAAGGTCGGTCACCAGGAACTCCTCGCTGTGGGAGGGCAGGGAAAGCAGCAGCAGGGAAACCAGAAACGGAAACCGGGCTGCCCACGTCTTCAGCTTTCCGTAAATCACCGTCATTGCCCCGGCTTTTCCAGGCATGCGTAGTAGAACCCGTCCATGGTCGATTCGCCGGGCAGCGTCTGGCGCCCCGGTGCCACCGGATGCCCCCAGGCCGCGTCGATGGGCCGCACCCGGGCTCCCGGGCATCGGGTGAGGAACCGGGACACCTGCAGTTGATTCTCTTCGGGCAGCAATGAACAGGTGGCGTACAGCAAAAGACCTCCCGGCTTGAGCAGCGGCCAGATCGCGTCGAGTATGCGTGCCTGGGTTGCCGCGAGTGCGGGGATGTCTTCGGCGCGCCTGAGGAGTTTGATGTCCGGATGGCGGCGGATGACCCCGGTGGCGGAGCAGGGCACGTCAAGAAGGATGCGATCATAAAGGGTTTCGGCCCAGTCTCCAATCGGCTGCGAGGCGTCGCCCGCCGAGAGGCCGGCCTGAAATCCCAGACGGTCGAGATTTTCCCCCACCCGTTTCAGCCGCCGGTCGTCGATGTCCACGGCCGCCAGCTCGATGGGGCCTGGGGCCGTCTCCATGAGTTGTCCGGTCTTTCCCCCCGGGGCGGCACAGGCGTCCAGCACCCGGTGACCGGCCTGCAGGTCCATAAGTCCCGCTGCCAGCTGGGCCCCCCCATCCTGGACCGAGACGTGGCCATCCCTGAACTTCGGCACCGCATCCGCGGACATGGGCTGGTCCAGGAAAACGCCCGCTTCGGTGTGGGGGATTTTGGAGGCCCCGATCGATGCCTCGCCGAGCAGTGCGAGGTAGTCCGCCCGGCTGGTTTTTTTCAGATTTACCCTCAGGCACATGGGTGGATGCAGATTGTTCGCCTCCAAAACCCCCTGCCACCGGTCAGGCCAGGCGCTATGCAGCGCATCGACGAGCCACGCCGGATGGGCCAGGCGAACATGGTCTGATTTGTCCGCCTCGGCCAGCACTGTTTCCTGTTCCCGGAGAAATCGCCTGAGAACACCGTTAACCAGACCGGAGGCCCAGGGCTTGCCCAGCACCCGTGTGGCGTTGACCGTTTCCGCCAGGGCTGCGTGGGCGGGGATGCGCATATGGAGCACTTGATAGAGGCCAATGTGGATCAGGGCCAGGATGTCGCCGTCCTTCTTTTTCAGAGGTTTCCTGACCAGCAATCGGGTGATCTGCTCCAGCCTCAGCTGCCAGCGTGCGACGCCGAAGCACAGTTCCTTGACCAGACCGACGTCCCCGTGGGCAACATTGCCCATGCCCGTTTCGAAAAGCAGGGAGAGGGATTTGCCACCCATCAACTGAAACAGCAGTTGCGCCGCGGCGGCCCGCGGGTCGCGTTGGCTGGCCGCCCTGACGCCTCGGGCCTGTTCAGCCAAGCAGCACCCCGTCCAGCTTGCGGGCGTTGACGAAATCCGCTGCGCTCATGGCGCGTTTTCCCGGCATCTGGAGCATCAGGATGCGCAGAAGTCCGTCACCGGTGGCCACGTCGATCCCTTCTCTGGTGGCCTTGATCACCGTGCCCGGCCGCTCAATGCTTTTTTCCGCAGGCACCGCCGATTCCCACACCCGAAGGGTCTTTCCCTGGAGGTCGCTTTGCGCCACGGGCCAGGGATTGAAGGCATGAACCTGGCGATCCAGTTCGAGGGCGCTTCTGTCCCAGTCGATCCGGGCTTCTGACTTGTCCAGTTTGGCGGCATAGCAGGCCAGCTCGTCGTCCTGGGGTTGTGCAACCAGTGATCCATCGGAAATGCCTGGCAAGGCCTCCATAAGGGCTTCAGCCCCCAGCAGCGATAAACGGTCATGCAGGATTCCCCCCGTGTCCTCCCGGGCAATGGGGCACGCTTTCTTGAGCAGCATGGGTCCCGTATCCAGCCCGGCCTCCATCTGCATGATGGTGACACCCGTCTCCGCATCGCCTGCCAGCACCGCCCGCTGAATGGGTGCAGCCCCCCGCCAGCGGGGCAGAAGAGAGGCGTGGATATTGACGCAGCCGAGCCGGGGGGCATCGAGAGCCCGTTGGGGCAGCAGCAGGCCGTAGGCCGCGACAACCATCAGGTCGGAGTCCAGGTCCTCCAAAGTGGCGAGATCCCCTTCGGCCCTGAAATTGACGGGTTGAAAAACGGGAATGCCCTGCGCCTCTGCAAGCTGCTTTACCGGGCTGGATACCAGCTTCCGGCCCCGGCCCGACGGGCGGTCAGGCTGGGTATAGACCGCAATGACCCGATGTTCCGAGGCGATCAGCTCCCGCAAGGGAGGCACCGCGAAGTCCGGGGTGCCCGCAAAAATGATGTTCAGCCTTTTGCCGTTACCTTCCATCGCCGTCCGCCGTCATATCACTTTTCGGTCCGGGGACCTGGGTGGGCGTTTCTGCTTCTGGTCCTTTTCGAGCCGCTTTCTGATGCGCTGGCGTTTGAGGCTCGAGATATAGTCGATGAACAGCTTGCCGTCGAGATGATCCAGCTCGTGCTGGATACAGACAGCCAGCAGCCCCTCCGCCTCCATCTCGAAGGGATTGCCCTCCCGGTCAAGGGCGCTGACCTTCACCCTGTCAGCGCGGATTACCGTCTCGTAGACATCGGGCACCGAAAGGCAGCCTTCATCCGTCTCCTCTTCACCCTGCTTTTCCAGGATCTCGGGGTTTATCATGCATAGAGGCTGGTCATGCTCCTCGGAAATGTCTATTACCACCACCCGCCTCGGATCATTGACCTGGGTGGATGCCAGCCCGATTCCCGGGGCCTCGTACATGGTTTCCAGCATGTCATCGACCAGCCGGCGCACCGAGTCGTCCACGGCCTTGACAGGCTTTGCCTTGTTGCGAAGCCTGGGATCAGGAAAATGAAGTATGTCGAGTATTGCCATTTCGTCTATCCGCTTTTGCCTCAAGATCAGACCGGTTGCGGCCGCTGCAGTTCAGGTAACATACTGCACCCCGGAAGCCGCTTCCCAGGACCGGCGGTGATATTGAGAACCAACCAACAATTACGTTTAAAAACTGGAGCCTTACCCTGGGTTTTGCCTGCACAAGGGCTAATATTCCGATAAGCTCCTATATTACATGGATAATACATTTCAAGAACATT
The DNA here is from genome assembly GCA_030145425.1 of Chromatiales bacterium. Lineage (GTDB taxonomy): Bacteria > Pseudomonadota > Gammaproteobacteria > Chromatiales > Chromatiaceae > JAHEHQ01. Next base: position 8,038 of record JAQYVO010000126.1, read on the forward strand.
ATGATGATACAGGAATCCATGCCACCCAACCGGCTGGTCAGCCTGGTTTTGTTGTAAGCAAGCTATCAAGGGAGCGATCATGCCTTCATCCAAATACACCTTAGCCAGCCTAGTAATCGGCCTGTTTCTTGCGTGGTCAGCCTGGGCGCAATCGGATGTCGCCGTCAATCCGGCTCATCCGGACCGATACGTGGTGGTGAGGGGTGATACCCTTTGGGATATCTCGGCACGATTCCTGCGCGATCCCTGGCGCTGGCCGGGCGTATGGTATGTCAATCCTCAGATCCAGAACCCCCATTTGATATACCCCGGTGATGTCATCGTGTTGTCCTATGTGGATGGTAAACTCCGTCTCAGCCTGGAGCGGGGTTCGCTGGTCAAACTCTCGCCGGAGGTTCGCTCTTCTCCCCTTGATGATGCGATACCCACCATTCCCCTGGACGCGATAAATCAGTTTCTCACCAGGCCCTATGTCCTCGAGGACGACGACCTCGACTCGAAGCCTTACATGGTCAGCTTCGGCCGGGAACACCTAATGGGCAGCACCGACAACAAGGCCTATGTCCGCGCCATCGAGAGTGACGAGGAAGTCAGGTTCGACGTGGTGCGGCCGGGTGATCCCTACAAGGATGCGGACACCGGGGAGATCCTGGGTTACGAGGCGCAGTACGTGGGGAATGCGGAACTGCAGCGAACTGGAGACCCAGCCACCGTCCTGGTGACTTCCGTGGAGATGGAGGTGAACCTCGGGGATCGGCTGATCCCGGTGACAGAAGATGTGGCCATGGACACCTTCTATCCGAAGCCGCCTTCCAAGCCGATATCCGGCAGTATCATTTCGGTGCTTAATGGCGTCAGGGAGATCGGACAATTCAATGTGGTGGTCCTGGACCGGGGCGAAAAGGACGGCCTGGCTGTCGGCGATGTCCTGACCATCAATCAGCGGGGCAGGAAGATACGGGACCTGGTGAAGTGGGTGGACAACGTCCGCGACCACGTCACGCTGCCGGACGAACCCGCCGGCACACTTTTGGTATTCCGCACCTTTTCGCGCGTCAGTTTCGGCCTTGTGATGCGTGCCAGCCGCGGCATTCATGTCGGGGACCGTGTTTTATCGCCTGATCAGTAGGGCCTGGACTAACAGGCGGTTTCATGGATGAAGAAGATCGCAGGTACTGGCTGGCACTGCAGCATGTGCCAGGCCTGGGGTCGCGTTCAGTCAGCCGCCTTCTGGGTGAGACCGGCAGTCCCCGGGCGCTTTTCGAAAGGGCCCTTCAAGGGGCGCTTGATCTGAAACCGGAGTCGCTGGCGTGGCTGCGCTCACCGGACTGGTCGGCAATCAGCGGGGGATTGGCCTGGCTGGAGCAGCCGAATCATTATCTCATACCCATCGGGGATCCCCGATATCCAGATCTGCTGACCCGGATCGCGGATCCGCCGCCGCTTTTGTTCCTGAAAGGCGATCCTGCCCTTCTGTCCAATCCCCAGATAGCCATCGTGGGCAGTCGAAACCCCAGCCATTCCGGCCGGCAGACGGCAAGGGAATTCGGCTGCTATCTGGCGGCCACCGGGATTGGGATTACCAGCGGTCTGGCCACGGGCATAGATTCGGCAGGCCACGAGGGGGCTCTGGATGCGAACGGAATAACCATCGCGGTGGCCGCGACCGGTCTGGACCGCGTCTATCCCGCAAGGCATCGAAAGCTTGCCCACCGTATTGCTGAACAGGGTGCCCTGGTCTCGGAATTTCCCCCGGGAACGCCTGCGAGGCGCCACCACTTTCCCCTGCGAAACCGTATCATCAGCGGCCTGAGCCTGGGAACGCTGGTGGTGGAGGCCGCAAAACGAAGCGGTTCGCTGATCACCGCCCGACAGGCCGCGGAGCAGGGCCGGGAGGTGTTTGCCATACCGGGCTCTATCCACAACCCCCTGGCCAGGGGTTGTCATGCCCTGATACGCCAGGGTGCCAAGCTGGTGGAGACCGCCCAGGACGTGATAGAGGAGCTGGGGCCTATGCTGTCCCATGTGCGTCCACCCCCCCATTCGGAGACGCCTTCGCCGTCAGATCGCCCGCCTGAATGGGACGAGGAATACGAACTTTTGCTGGGGGGCATGGAATACGAACCTCTCCACATCGATTTGTTGATACAGCGAACCGGATTGACCGCGGAGTCAGTTTCCTCCATGCTTCTGTTACTTGAGCTTGAAGGTTATGTGTCACCCTCGCCGGGTGGCAGGTACTGCCTCACCGGGAAATACCATGGGGAAACCGGTGGGGATGCGGAGGCGCTGCCGTGAAGGAAGTAACATGAACGAAAATGTTGTCGATATTCTGATATATCTCTACGAAAACTACATGGACAGCGAACAGAACCCCCCTTCGGATCAGGATGAGATTCACGAAGAGTTGGTGCAGGCAGGTTTTCCAGAGGGCGAGATAGACAAGGCCTTCCGATGGATGGACGAACTGGCCCACAGCCAGGGGACCCTGGAAAATCGTGATCGCGCCAGCCATGCAATCAGGATCTACACCGACCTCGAAGTGGGGCGCCTGGATGTGGAGTGCAGGGGGCTGCTGCTCTACCTGGAGCAGAACGGCATCCTCAGCCCCTCCAGCCGGGAACTGGTGATCGACAGGGCCATCGCCCTGGAGTCGATGCCCATCGGGGTCGAGGAGTTGAAATGGATCGTGCTCATGGTCCTGATCAACCAGCCCGGGCAGGAAACAGCCTTTGCACAGATGGAAGACTTGGTGTACAACGACATCCCCGTTTATCTGCATTGATCTGGCCGCCCAGGCGGCGGACTTCAATTATCTTTTGATATTCAAGGGTTTTTACCCAGTGACGGGAAAGCCGGGTGTGGCATGCCGCCCACCAGGCAACTTTTGTTTCTAATGGTGTCGAACATCAGATGAACCTTGTTATCGTCGAATCCCCGGCCAAAGCCAAGACCATCAACAAGTACCTTGGGAAAGATTTCATGGTACTGGCCTCCTATGGCCATGTCAGAGACCTGGTGCCGAAAGAGGGGGCAGTGGACCCCGACAGTGAGTTCCGGATGAAATACCAGGTCATCGATCGGAACGACCGCCATGTGCAGGCCATCAGCAAGGCCCTGAAGGGAGCGGATGTTCTCTATCTTGCCACCGACCCGGACCGGGAAGGGGAGGCGATCTCCTGGCATCTCTACGAACTGCTCAAGAGTCGCCGTCACCTCAAAGACAAGTCCGTATACCGGGTGGTATTCAACGAAATAACGAAAAATGCCATCCAGGAGGCGATAGATCACCCGCGGGACCTGTCCATGGATCTGGTCAATGCGCAACAGGCCCGGCGCGCCCTGGACTACCTGGTAGGCTTCAATCTTTCGCCCCTGTTGTGGAAAAAGGTGCGCCGCGGCCTTTCCGCAGGCCGGGTACAGAGCCCGGCGCTGCGCATGATCGTGGAGCGGGAAGAGGAGATCGAGGCCTTTCTGGCGCGGGAGTACTGGACCATCGAAGCCGATCTGACCAAGGATCGGCAGACCTTCGCCGCCAAGCTGCATACCTATAAAGGCGAGAAACTCGAACAGTTCAGCATCACAGACGGCGGGAGTGCCTCCGCAGCCGAAAAAGCCCTGCTGGATGCGGCCGGCGGCCGTCTGTTTGTGGACGAGGTGAAAAAGAAGCAGCGCAGGCGTAATCCAGCTGCGCCTTTCACCACCTCCACCCTGCAGCAGGAGGCTGCACGAAAACTCGGTTTTACGACACAGAGGACGATGCGCACCGCACAACAGCTTTATGAGGGCATAGACACGGGCGGCGATGCGGTCGGCCTGATCAGTTACATGCGGACCGATTCGGTCAACCTGGCAGATGAGGCGTTGACCGAATTGCGTGCCTACATCGCAGACCGCTTCGATGACACCCACCTGCCCGAGCAGCCGCGCCGCTACAAGACCAAGGCGAAAAATGCGCAGGAGGCCCATGAGGCCATCCGCCCAACCTCCGTGGAGCGCACACCCGACAAGTTAAAGGAACATCTTTCCCGGGATCAGCACCGGCTTTATGAACTGATCTGGAAGCGTACCGTCGCCTCCCAGATGATCCACGCCACTATCAACACCGTAACGGTGGATCTTGGTTGTGGTCCGGGCAACAGTTTTCGTGCTACAGGCTCAACCATTGCGAACCCCGGTTTCATGCTGGTCTACATGGAGGGCGTGGACGATGCCAAGAAAACTGATGATGACGAGAAACTGCTGCCCAATCTGGAGAAGGGTGAAGAGGTTTCGTTGAAGGGGATTCGGCCGGAGCAGCATTTTACGGAGCCGCCACCCAGGTACGGCGAGGCCAGTCTCGTGAAGGCGTTGGAAGAACACGGCATCGGCCGTCCTTCCACCTATGCCTCCATCATTTCCACGCTCCAGGACCGGGAGTACGTGGTGCTGGAGAAAAAGCGATTTTACCCCACCGATGTCGGCCGGGTCGTGAACCGTTTTCTTACCCGGTATTTTACGCGCTACGTGGACTACGATTTCACGGCCAGACTCGAAGATGAGTTGGACGCGGTCTCCCGGGGAGAGGAAGAATGGGTGCCCCTGCTGGAAAAGTTCTGGCGGCCCTTCAAGGAACAGATCGACCACACCCGGGACAACGTCAAGCGCAGCGACGTGACCCAGGAAGCGATGGACGAGGCCTGCCCCAAGTGCGGAAAGCCGCTGTCTATACGCCTTGGCCGGCACGGCCGCTTCGTCGGCTGCACCGATTACCCAACGTGCGACTACACCAGGGACCTCAATGGCGACTCCAGAGAACAGGAGGTGCCGGAGACCGTAGAGGGGCGTAAGTGTCCCGAGTGTGATTCGGAGCTGGTGATCAAGAAGGGGAAATACGGAAAATTCATCGGTTGCAGCAGCTATCCCGGCTGCCGCTTTATCGAACCCCTGGAAAAGCCGGTAGATACCGGCGTGACCTGTCCAAAATGCAACAAGGGCTCGTTGATGCGCCGCAAGTCACGGCGCGGAAAAATCTTCTTCTCCTGTTCCACCTACCCGACGTGCGACTATGCGACTTGGAACGAACCGGTGGAGGAGCCCTGCCCTCGTTGCGGCTGGCCGATCCTGACCGTCAAGACGACCAAGACGAAAGGCACCTCCAAGGTTTGCCCCCAGAAGGCCTGCAGCTATTCAGAGCCCGTCGAGGATTCCTAGTGGGTCGCGCGGCCCACCAGCCGGTGGTTTCCTGTCAGTGATCAGGTAGAAGGGTGCGCCCTCCGGCGGCAAGCGTCGGGACAAGGGGCGTTGCAGTAAGCTGGACCGACATCCTTCCATTCGGGGGCGCCCCCGGTGTTGCGGCTGATTCGACCTGATCCTCCGGTGCCAGGCCTGCCTGGCCACCACGAAAGATCCACTTGTCCCCGATCTTACTTGCCGTAGTTTGCCGCTTGCCTGCAGAGGCCGGGTAGGTGTCCGGAAATCCGGTTGTCGGCGGGACGTAACCGGTGGTTTCCGGTCCTCTTGCGCTATCGGGGGAGGTGGATCCTGCTGTTCTCCCGGCTCTCCCCGGCTTTTGGGGCGAGGGAGAATCTATGGGGTCGCCCATCCCGGGCAGACGGTCTACCCTATCTTCGGCAACCGGGGCTGCCGGCTTTTCCGAAGGTGTGCGGTCGTTTTCCAGTTTCACGGGTGATACCGGCACTGCCAGGATTGATCCATTCGGGGCTGTCGGCATCTCTGGCCCGGTTTCAGAAGATTGGCTGGAAACAGGAGTGGCGGGGGCCGGTTCCCGTCTGGTGCCCGTACCGATTCGCGCTGCGGCCGGGGTATGGCGTCCCGAGCCTGTCCGGGGCATCGTCGCCATCGGGGGGAAGGGCCCTCTTTCTCTCATGCCAGGCCGGCCATGGGGCATCGCGTAATGGGGTCCCCATGGAGCGCTGCGGGTGTGGGGCCTGCCGTTAATCGGGTGCCAGGCTCTTGGGGGCTGCCAGACCGGTCCGCGGTAGGCGTAAACCGGCGGCCGACCGTACCCACCAGGCTGACGATGGCCGTAGGCACGGGGCGGCAGAGGTCTGTGCATCCCAGCCGGTCTGTACACCTGACGCTGCCATCGGGCGGGGGTGCTCTGGTTGCCCTGGCCGTAATGGCGGTTCCGGGTGCCGGATCCAGGCATGCCGGGATAAGGTGGCTGTATCCAATGGCGCTGTGGGGCGTATCGTCCCATGGGGGGATACGGATATCTTGCGAAATGGCTGCGCGGGTCGATGCCACCCGCATAAAACGGACCGGCACCCGGCCTTGGCCCGGGCATCCCCCATGCCACGCCACGAGGGGGGCTGAAGTTGGGTGCGGGGCGCCATTGGGGATAGCCGTGGCCTCTGTAAGCCTGCGCCCCCCAGCGGTGAGGCGGGGTATGGCGCATGGGGCCGTGCCGGCGCGGGTACCCGTGACCCGGGTTGGCGTGTCTTGCGTATCGGTTCCAGACGGGCATCGGGCCCATGGGCACCGGAGGTCTGTAAGCGGGTCGTGGGGCTTGCCGGAAATCCCAGGGGGCGGCGGACCGGGACCGGTCGAACCGGTTATCCGTGTATCTGGATGACTTATTAAGAGGGGAGCAGCCCATGCCCGTTGCCGAGGCATTCTGAATGCCCAACATCAAGGATCCTGCGGCGATGAAGAGTACAATGATTTTTCGCAAAAAATGCATGGACTTATCCTCTTTTTTTCCAGTGCTTTCTATCTTAAATGGCTCGGAGTATAGCACCGTGCCCGGGATATGACTGCACCCGGTGTACATTAATGGAATCCTGATCACTTGCGGTACAATTCACGCCTGCCTGCAGGCCACAACAGAAGTGTTAACAGGCCCTGGGAAGACCACGAAAGTACTTGATGCGCCCCATGAAAAGTAAACCACCCATGCAGCAGGCCGGGCACATCCTCAAGGATGTGTTCGGGTTCGATGAGTTTCGCCACAATCAGGGGGAAGTCATCGAGACTTTGATCGATGGGGGTGATGCCCTGATCCTGATGCCGACTGGCGGCGGCAAGTCTCTCTGCTATCAGATTCCCGCCCTGGTGCGGGAAGGTGTGGGCATCGTGGTTTCCCCCTTGATTGCATTGATGCAGGATCAGGTAGACGCACTGCGCCAGCTCGGCATATCCGCGGCCTTCCTCAATTCCAGCCTTGATGCCCGGAGCCGGAGACGGGTCGAGCAGGATCTGCTCGATGGTGCACTGAGCCTTTTGTATGTGGCACCGGAACGGCTGCTCATGCCCCAGATGCTGAGTATTTTGGATCGGGTGGAGGTCGCCCTGTTTGCCATCGACGAGGCACACTGCGTTTCCCAGTGGGGGCATGATTTTCGAAAAGATTACCAGCAGTTGTCCGTTCTGCACGAACGCTATCCCCAGGTCCCCCGCGTTGCCCTTACGGCTACCGCTGACACACGCACCCGCAGGGAGATCATTGAACAACTGGATCTCCATCGGGCGGGCCAGTTCATCAGCAGTTTCGACCGGCCGAATATCCGCTATGCCATCGGTGAAGCCGTGAACGCGAAGAGCCAGTTGTGGGATTTTCTGGAACGGGAACATCGGGATGATGCCGGGATCGTGTATTGCCTGTCGCGCAAAAGGGTGGATGAGGTGGCGGACTGGCTCTGTGACAAGGGACGGATCGCACTGCCCTATCATGCCGGGCTTTCCCAGGAGGAACGCCGGTTGTCCCAGCAAAGGTTCCTGAGAGAAGACGGGATGATCATTGTCGCAACGATAGCCTTCGGTATGGGAATCGACAAACCGGACGTGCGATTTGTCGTCCACCTGAATCTGCCCAAGAGCATGGAGGCCTATTACCAGGAAACCGGGCGCGCAGGCCGGGACGGCGAACCGGCGGATGCCTGGATGCTTTACGGCCTGCAGGATCTCATCACCCTGCGCCAGTTCGTGCTGGACACCGATGCCGAGGAGAAGTTCAAGCGCGTTGCCCACCAGAAGCTGGAGTCTCTGCTCGGTCTCTGCGACCTGATCGGCTGCCGCAGACAGGCTCTGCTGGCCTATTTCGGTGAGTCCCGGGAGGAACCCTGCGGCAACTGCGACAACTGTCTCAGACCTCCGCAGACCTGGGATGCATCGGAATACGCGCGCATGGCGTTGTCCTGTGTCTACCGCACGGGCCAGGGTTTCGGGGTGAATTACCTCATAGATGTCTTGCGGGGGAAAGCAGATGATCGCATCCGGCGCAACGGCCATGATCGGGTCAGCACCTTCGGCATCGGTAAGGAACAGAGCGCCGTGCAGTGGCGCAGCCTGTTTCGTCAGTTGATCTCCCAGGGCTTTCTCGATCTGGACTCAGGTGGCTTCGGCGCCCTGTGCCTGAACGGAAAGTGCCGGCCGCTGTTGCGCGGTGAAACGGGATTGCAGCTGCGGCAACAGAAACCCAGGGAAAAACAGGCGAAAAAACGGGAGAAAAAGAAGCCCATACAGACCCGCAACCAGGGGCTGTTCGATGCCCTGCGCGAGCTCCGCACAGAAATCGCCAGGGAGCAGGGCGTTCCTCCCTACATTATCTTCCACGACAAGACCCTCAATGAGATGGCGGAACAACAGCCTGTAACTCTGGAGCAGATGCGCGGCATCAACGGCGTGGGCGAGCAGAAGCTGCAGCGCTATGGGGAGCGATTTCTCGGTCTGCTTTGTGGCCAATCGCCGACGGGCCTCGATCATGGCCCGGAAGCCGAAAATCCGGTATCTTTAACCGTTTTCCAACCAGACACAGAGCAGTGAAAATGAGCAAACCCTTTGTCGCCATCTTGATGGGCTCCGATTCGGACCGGCCGATAATACAGTCCACCATGGATGTCCTGAACAACCTGGAGGTGCCCTTCGAGGCGAAGATTACCTCTGCGCACCGCACGCCGGACGTGACCCATGCCTATGTGAAGGAGGCCGATGCCCGGGGTTGCGTGGTGTTCATATGCGCAGCCGGGCTTGCCGCCCATCTGGCCGGTGCGGTTGCCGGCCTGACGCTGAAGCCGGTCATCGGTATTCCCCTGGACGCAGGGCCGCTGCAGGGGATGGACTCCCTGTTTTCGACGGTGCAGATGCCCGGCGGCATTCCCGTTGCCACGGTGGCCGTGGGCAAGCCCGGTGCAAAGAATGCGGCCTACCTGGCCGCGCAGATCCTGTCCCTGGTGGATCCGGCCTTGGCCGGGCGCGTCAAGGCGGACCGCAAGGCGAACGCGGAAGCGGTCAAGGCAAAGGATGCACTGCTCCAGGCTGAACTGAAGGGTTGAGGTTTGAACGGGTTCAGTTCCGGTCGAATCAGGGAGGCCGTCCGCTGTTTTCACCGGGGCGGCATCATTGCCTATCCCACGGAGGCCGTCTATGGCCTGGGATGCGATCCCCTGGACGGCGCAGCGGTATATCGGCTGCTGGATCTGAAACAGCGTCCCGTTGAGAAAGGGCTGATACTGATCGCGGCCCGATTCGGGCAGTTGCGCCCCTATGTGGGAGATGTCGACGAAGAACGGCTTCGGCCGGCGCTGGAGAGCTGGCCCGGTCCGCACACCTGGCTGCTTCCGGCCGCCCCGGGCCTGCCGGTCTGGCTGGGCGGTTGCCACGACACCCTGGCGGTAAGGGTCACGGCGCATCCAGCGGCCGCAGCCCTGTGCGCGGCTTGCGACTCCCCTCTGGTTTCAACCAGTGCCAATCCCGCAGGCAGGCCGCCGGTGCGTGACGCGTTGGGCGTGCGGCGTAGTTTCGGGTCTGAGGTGGATTTCATCCTGCACGGCGACGTGAGCGGGGCGGATTCACCCACCAGCATCCGGGACCTGATGACGGGCAACCTGATCAGAGCATAAAAAAAGGGCTCATCTGGGGAGAAGATGAGCCCTGAAAGCGCCATTTTATGGCGCCGGAGGAGGATCAATCGAGCCGGAGTCCCTCGGTTTCCGGGAATGAAATCCTGGAATGGAGGCTCCTGGGTGCGAGTTCGAATCAACCCGTCATACTTGATTATTGGTGTCGGCAGACAGGGGGAAAACTTTAGGTATATTTGACCTGCAGCCAGCCCGCACATTTCACCTGTCGAACCGCGAAATTGCGGATTGGTTATTTGGACGTCCCCTGATCAAGTGGCTATATTACCGTTGTAGGGCCGAATTCATTCGGCCAACAGTCGGTTAATGCAAATCAAGTATCGGCCGAATGAATTCGGCCCTACAACTGCTCGTCTATCCAGTCCCTTATCCAGTGGCCCGGTAAAGTTTCCATTTCAGAAATCGAACTCCATCTCCTGAAACACCTGGTGGGCATTTCTGCCGGCGATCTGGTCGTAAACCGCCAGGAAACGAAATTCTGACTGGTCCACCCGGCTGATCTCATCCAGGGTGCCGCCCTGCTCCAGAAACTCCGCCACCCTGGCCCGGAGTGTTCGCAGATAGTCACCGGTCTCCCGGCGTGATTTATCGAGCGGTCCCGCTCTCCCGTGTCCGGGTATGACTTTGCCGGGGCCCAGTTTTTCGATCTCCCCGAAAACCCCCAGCCAGCTTTTGCTGTTGGATTGCGGGCCCACACCCAGCAGCCGGTCGTGATAGACGATATCACCGGTAAAGACGGTGCCTTCATCGGGCAGGAAGACATAGATGTCGCCGGGCGTGTGGGCCTGTCCTGAATGGTGCAGCTGGAAACGGACGCCGCCTGCCTCCAGCCTGTGTGTTCCCTCGAAGGTCCGGTCTGCGTGCACGGGTATCGTGCCTTCCATACCCGCATCGCCGACAAAACGGCCGAGCGCGGACAGTTGCAGGTCTTTGCGCTGTTTCTGGTCTTCCACTGCCGCTGCCGAGGCGATCACCCGGGCGCCCCGGTCTTTCCAGTAGTGATTGCCAAGCCAGCGATGATCCTGCCCGCCGGTGTTGATGACCAGTACCACAGGACGGCTTGAGACGGTTTGAATGGCGGTATCCAGCATCGCCGCACCTTTTTCGCTGCCGCCCGGGTCAATGAGTACCAGCCCGTCGTCGGTGATGACCAGACCGAATGTGGCGTTGTTGCCAAGATTGTCCGGTGACCTCTGCGCCGTTTCCCCGACAAGGGCGTAAACCCTGTCGGATATTTTCTGTACATCCAGCCCCGCGCCCCATGCATTTGGGGCAAGCAGCAGAACCGGTAGTATCCGGAGAAACAACATCAGTCTGTTCATGGCGTACTTCCAACTATTCAGCCAAACCCTGAAAGATACCATAACCGGTCTGGAGCCCAGGGCACAGCAGGTGTATCTTACCGCCAGGTGTTAACGGGCCCTATGCTGCCCGATGCTTTGGAGAGCAATCTGATGTCGTCCAGGAATCCAATCTCCCCCAGCTATCCGTCACTCCGCATGCGGCGCATGCGCAGGGATGATTTTTCCCGCCGGCTGATGCGGGAGAACAGCCTCTCAACCGCCGATCTGATCTATCCCATGTTTGTGCTCGAGGGCAGCGGTCAGCGCGAACCGGTGGCCTCCATGCCCGGTGTGGAGCGCCTCAGCATCGACCTCCTGGTGGAAGAGGCGGCCAGCGCACATGCCTTGGGTATCCCGGCCCTGGCACTATTCCCGGTAACGCCGCCGGAGGCCAAGTCTCTCGACGCCCGGGAAGCCTATAATCCGGAGGGCCTGGCCCAGCGCGCGGTAAGGGCACTGAAGGAAGCGATACCCGGGTTGGGGGTGGCAACCGACGTCGCCCTCGACCCCTTCACCACCCATGGCCAGGATGGTCTGATCGACGACAGCGGCTATGTGATGAACGACGAGACGGTGGAGGTGTTGGTGAGACAGGCGGTTTCCCACGCCGAGGCCGGCGCCGACATTGTGGCGCCTTCGGACATGATGGATGGCCGCATCGGTGCGATCCGGACTGCCCTGGAGGACGGGGGCCACACCCATACCCGCATTCTTGCCTATTCGGCCAAGTATGCATCGAGTTTCTACGGCCCGTTCCGTGACGCGGTGGGTTCCGCCGCCAATCTGGCGGGCGGCGACAAGTACAGCTACCAGATGGATCCTGCCAATTCCGACGAGGCCCTGCGGGAGGTGGAACTGGATCTCAACGAGGGCGCCGACATGGTGATGATCAAGCCGGGTATGCCCTACCTGGACGTGGTACGCCGGGTAAAGGAGACCTTCGGCGTTCCCACCTTCGTCTACCAGGTCAGCGGCGAATACGCGATGCTGATGGCGGCCGCGCAGAACGGCTGGCTCGACGAGCGGGCCGTGGTGATGGAGTCCCTGCTTTCGATCAAGCGGGCCGGCGCGGACGGGATCCTGACCTATTTTGCCAAACGGGCCGCCCAGTGGCTTCAGGAGTAACGGATCGGTATGCGGTTATAGGTAATCCCATCGGGCACAGCAAATCCCCGCTGATCCACCGCGCCTTTGCAGAACAAACGGCGCAGGATCTGGAATACACCCGGCTCCTGGGTGATCCGGAGGGATTCGAAGGAGAGGTCCAGCGTTTCTTCAGGGAAGGTGGCAAGGGATTGAATGTGACCGTGCCCTTCAAGGAAAGGGCCTGTGCGCTGGCGGACAAGTGCACGGCGCGGGCACTCGGCGCGGGGGCGGTCAACACCCTGATGTTCAGTGGGGATGGGCGTCTGCAGGGGGACAATACGGATGGCGTGGGTTTGATACGTGATCTCACTGTCAACCAGGGGTATCTGCTGAGCGGCAGCCGTGTCCTGTTGCTGGGTGCCGGGGGCGCGTCCCGGGGCGTGGTTCGCCCTCTGCTCGATACCGGACCGGAAAGTCTCGTCATCGCCAACCGCACTGCCTCCCGGGCGGTGGAACTGGCCGAAGCGATCGGTGACAGGGCGGTGGTCAGGGGTTGCGGTCTGGAAGAGCTGGACAGGGAAGGGTTTGACTTGATAATCAATGCCACGTCAGCAGGGCTCGACGGCCGGCTGCCCCGGATTCCGGATAATATCCTGGCCCCGGGAGGCTGGGTCTACGACATGATGTATGCCAGCGAGCCCACCGCCATGGTCCGGTGGGGACAGGGCCATCGGGCCGCTCGCGCGATGGATGGGTTGGGGATGCTGGTTGAGCAGGCCGCCGAATCCTTTTACCTGTGGCGTGGGGTGCGGCCGGACACCGCACCGGTGATCCGTTCTCTCCGAGAGACAATATCCTGAATGGCGGGGAAGCCGACCCCGAACCCACCGGGAGATCCCGCCATCGCTGCCGTGCTACGGCAAATTACGGGTTAAATCCATAAGCATTGTCGATTAAATAGAAGCTGTTATCGGCCGATAACCTGGTCTAAGGGAATATGGATGTGCAATGGAGCCCTGCAACCAATGACAGTAAGACTCCGTTTGGCCCGGGGGGGATCAGTCCGTGAACCACTCTGATCAGGAGTTCGTGGACACGGCGCAGCTCACCCAACTACTTGAACTTCAACAGTTTATCCTGGGATCCATCGCAACCGGGGAAAGGTTCGAGCACATTATCGAACAGCTCTGCGGCCTGATAGGAAGCATGGTGCCCGATGCCAGTGTCTCGGTGATGCTTTTAAAGCAGGAAACCGAAGTGCTGACACTCCAGGCAGGACCCGCATTTCTAACGGAACTCCTGCCTTATTTCGAAACGATACTACCCGCCGGATCCGACGCTGTTTACGTTACCGATGTGGCGTCGGATTCAAGGTTGAACGGGCTGCGTGAGGCGGTTCTGCGTCTCAGTATCGGTGCCTGCTGGTCAATACCCATTGTCTCCGATGAGCAGGAGATCCTCGGTACCCTTGCCGTGGCCTTTGCCGGCCCCCAAATTCCCACGCCGTTTCACAAGCGTATCCTGGAAACCGCGGCCTATGCGGCTGCGATCACCATCAAGAACTGGCGGCGGGAACAGCGCCTCCTGCAGTGGAGTACAGTGTTCGACGATGCCAATGAAGGCATGTACATAACCGGGTCCGACGGATCGATACTCGATGTCAACAAGGCGTTTACCCGCATCACGGGGTACAACCTGGAGGAAGTGCACGGCAACAACCCGAAAATGATGAGTTCGGAGCGGCACGACGAGACCTTCTACAAGACGATGTGGGGCAGCATCAACACTACCGGAAAATGGCAAGGCGAGATCTGGAACCGTAGAAAAGACGGTGAGATATACCCCCAGTGGCTGAGTGTTTCCAGGATCGGTAATCGTCAGGGGCAAGCCTACAACTACGTTGCGGTGTTCTCCGATATCAGTTTGTTGAAGGAGTCGGAACACAAACTGTTTTACCTCGCCCATCACGACGCCCTGACGGGGCTGCCGAATCGCCTGCTGATGAATGCCAGGCTGGAACATGTCCTGGGTCAGGCGAAACGAAACCCGACCTGTATTGCCGTGATGTTCATCGATCTGGACAGGTTCAAGTACGTCAACGACACCTATGGCCATGCCCAGGGTGACCGGGTGCTCATAAATGTGGCGAAGCGTCTGAGGTCCCTGTTGAGGGAGCAGGACACCATTGCGCGCATCGGCGGTGACGAATTCGTGGTGATCCTGGAGGGCCTGGCCCAATCGGAGGATGCCGCCAACCTTGCCCAGAAGTTCATCGATGCCCTGGAGCAGCCGTTCCAGCTTGCCGACAACGAGGTGTTCGTCACGCCGAGTATCGGCATTACGATTTTTCCGGAGGACGGCAGGACGTCGGAGATTCTGCTCAAGAACGCCGACATCGCCATGTACCGGGCCAAGGAGCAGGGTCGCCACGGCTTCAGTTTCTACAAGTCGAGCATGACGGATAAGGTCCGCGAGCGCCTGTCCATGGAGACCTACCTGCGCAGGGCCCTGGAGCGCAATCAGTTCGAGCTCTTCTATCAGCCCCAAGTGCTGGCGGGCAGCCCGGAGATCGTTGGTGTGGAGGCCCTGCTTCGCTGGCACCACCCGGAGCTGGGGCTGGTAATGCCAGGGGATTTTATCCCCATTCTGGAGGAGACGCACCTCATTGAAAGTGTCGGCGAGTGGGAGTTGTCCGAGGCCTGCCGCAAGGTACGCCAATGGGATGAGCAGGGACTCCCGAGAGTCCGCCTGGCGGTCAATCTCTCGGCACGGCAGATGTTGCCGAGCTCCCTCGGCCGGAATCTGGGTATGATCCTGCGCGTTACCGGTTTCGATCCCCGGCGGCTCGAGCTGGAAATTACCGAGCACAGCCTGATGAACGAAGGCGAGCGCATCGTGGGACTGCTGGAAGCCCTGGGCGACCTCGGCGTCAGTCTGGCGATCGATGATTTCGGCAGCGGTTATTCCTCCCTGGCCCGTTTGAAAAGGCTGCCGGTTCAATGCCTGAAGATCGACAGCAAACTGGTAAGGGATGTCAGCGTTGACGCCAGCGACCAGATGATCTGCCAGGCGATCGTGGCGCTCGGCCACAGCCTGGGGATGCGGGTCATCGCCGAGGGCGTGGAGCGTTCCGAGCAGTCCCGTTTCCTGAAATCCATTAAATGCGACGAATTCCAGGGCTATCTTTACGGGAGGCCCGTACCCGCATTCGCATTGGAAAAAATGCTGCGAGAGCAGGCCAATAAAAGTATTCCCAGGGCCTCATCCTGAAGCGGCTATAGGATCAGGGAGTCGGAGTATCAAGCAGCGGACTGCCGACCAGAGTATTGATCATTCCGGCAACGGCCCGAATCTGTTTGCCGCTTTTGCTTGCATAGTCTTCGCCGCTGTAGCCCCACCAGTCCCAACATCCGTTGGGATTCTGCTGGTATTGGAAGTAGGGATTGTCGGCCCACGCATTTGTTTGCGGATATAGAACCACAATCCGGTTGGTTTCCGCCCATTCGTTGTATGCCGACCGGGTATAAAACAGGTCTCCGGCGATTTCCTGGAACTGTTTGCAGCCGTGAAACGCCACGTGCAGACGACAGGTGGTGCCCTCGGCGCATGCGCGCGGTATGTAAATGTGCCCCAGTCTGTTCATGCTGATGCGCCTGTCGCTGGTGTCAAAGAATTCCGTCTGGTCAAACGTGATGACCGGTTGAAGCGTCTCCGAAGTCGCCTTCGGATCCAGTTTTCCGTAGATCCGTCGGAAAATCCTGCGCGCGGCATCAAAATCACAGTCGTTAATATAGTGGGGTTGGTATGCATCACAGGCGTTGCCGAATGCCTCGGTGATCATGGCGTGATTGGCGTCATCATTCTTTTCGTAGACGATAGTTGCCTTATCGATGAAGCCGGCATAGTAGTCCGCCACGATATCCATCACCGATGTGGGAACGATATCGTCGTTGGCACCCGAGAACAGCCAGACCCGGTCATTGCGCATGTGGGCCGGATCGTCGATGTCCCCTGCGGAAGCCCGTGTATGGGTGGCCTCAATGGAGACATCCACGTCGGGAGGTCCCTGGAAAAACCAGTAGGGATTGGTGTTGGAGCATACGGACGTTGCGGCGTAAAGACCCGTGGCATCGAACCTGGACCAGAAATAACGGCCCTCCGCGCAACCGTAGGGACCGCCTGCGATGATGCCCACGCCCATGACGTGACCTGAGTGAATGACATGAAATTGGTGAGCCATGAAGGCCCCGGAGGAGAGGCCGGACAGGGAGATGGCGGTCTTGTCGATGGAGAGGTCCTTCAGGGAACCGAGGGCGATCGTCCCGGCGCAAACTGATGTCACGGCCACGCACAATACCGTGACCAGAGCGAGCCTGGCGGTTATCCGATTCGTGAACATATCAGCAATCATTCCGTCGTTGTGTGATTCCGGCGCAGCCCCTGGAGGTGCACTGGGATAGAACAGATGCACCGCGATACCCTCTTGACCGGGATTAGTTGTCCCAGATCAACTCGTATAGACATGATCTCACAGTCCACTAAAAACAGCTTGCGTCTCCCCAGGAAATACTCTAAATAACAACAGCTGATGGGCAATAACAAAAGCTGATAAGCTGAAGTTTTGCTCCGAGTCTTGTGCGCAGTTGTAGTGGCAGTACCTTCTGTTTACCAATTACCAACAAGTATTGTGATTTAGGAGTACAACGATGACTTTAGTATCCAGGCTCGCCTTCCTGCTGCTCCTCCTTTCGGTCTTCCTTCTACAATCGGTCTCCGCCCAGACAATGGATTCCAAGAAAATGCTCTCGGAACCCAAGACGTATGTGGGCTCCGAGGTGTGCAAGACCTGTCATCTGGAACACTACGATGCCTGGAAGCGGACGCTGCACAGCAAGATGCTGCAGGACGTATCGAAGAATGAGGACGTGATCGTTACTGAGCTGGACCAGGCGGTGATGAAGGAGGACTTCAAGAAGATCGAAAAGAAGCTCAAGACCCCCCTCGATCAGGTCTACTTTCCCAAGCGCGAAGACGTCATGTATACCATCGGAAGCCAATGGAAACAGCGTTATCTGGTGAAGAAGGACGGCACCTACTACATTGCGCCGACACAGTTCAACATCGATACCGGCCGCTGGGTCAACTACCATGACCACGACTGGGACAAGCGGCCCTGGTTGAAGAAGTGCGGCGGTTGCCACGCGACCGGCGTCGATCTGGAGAAAGAGACCTTCCTCGAGCCGGGTGTCGGTTGCGAGTCCTGCCACGGCCCCGGGTCCCATCACGCCTCACTCCCGGTTACCGAGACTTTCAAGAAGCGCGCTACCATCGTCAACCCCAGCAAGCTGACCGGCGGCGTCGCCACACAGATCTGCGGGTCGTGCCACAATCGAGGCAAGGCGACCAAGTTCAAGGGGGCCGGCTGGCCCGTTGGCTACCGGCCCGGCAAGGCACTGGAAACCTATTACAAATCCATTGAACTCGGCGACAAGCACCTGTATGCATCCGGCCTGTCCAAAGGGCATCACCAGCAGTACATCGACTGGAAGAAATCAAGGCACGCAGACAGCGGCGTGAACTGCATGAGTTGTCACGTAGTCCATCAGCTCGGGAATCCGTTATTCAAGAGCAAGACCAAGCTGGAGGGCGACAAGCTCTGCACCTCCTGCCACGAAAAGGTTGCCAACGTGGGTGCCCATTCGGTCCATTCGTTCGGCAACTGCGCCAACTGCCATATGCCCAGGATCGCAAAGAGTGCCGAATCGGGCGATATCCGCAGCCACGTGTTCACCGCACTGCTGCCGAAAGACACCATCGAGACCGGTATTCCCAACTCCTGCCAGACCTGCCACAAACACAAGGACGAGGATCCGGCCGATCTGCAGAAACGCTGGGATGTCCTGACCACCCGGCGGGCCCCTGCCGGAGAGATGGTAAAGGCCAATCAGTAACCTGACCGTAACCCAATGACGGGAGGGTAAGCTGATGTCTATCGGCAGCACGATAATCTGTCTCCTGGGGGCACTGTTCATGACCTCGTCCGCATTCGGACAGGCCATGGATGCGCCTACGGATCTCGCGGGAACGGGATATTTCCGGGATCAGGATACGCTGCCTGGTTCGTTCCGCTTCTATCAACAACTGCCCGGCGGCGAATCGGGGTTCTGGGGAATGGGTCCCAGCCGCCCGAACCTGCGGCGTTCCAGCTTCAAGATTGACGCCCATGACGATGTTGTCTACTACAGTCCGGAGGTACGCTGCCAGAAATGCCACGAACCCCAGACCAAGGATCTGCATTACCTGAGGATGGGCATCACCTGTGTGCAGTGCCACCGCGGCCAGCCCGTTGCCGGGGTCTATCAGTACTATTCACCGCTGAACCCGATCCGGCGCCATGCCTATGTATGTGCCAAGTGCCACGAGGGGGCGACACCTTCTTTCGCATCCTACATGGTGCACGAACCCAACCCCATTGCATCCGAGGCCCAAGGCAGGTTTCCGCTGCTCTATTACGCCGTGTGGTTCATGCTGATACTGGCCGGTGGGGTTTTCGTTATCTTCCTGCCCTACACGGTATTCTGGTGGATACGCGACCTGGTTGCGAAGCTGACGAGGAGGCCAAGTCATGGCAGTTGACCGTACCCGCCTGAAGCGCTTTCCGCCGGTTCAAAGGTTATGGCACCTGGGGCTGCTCGTTGTCTTTATGATCCTGTCCGTCACCGGCATTGCATGGATGTATTTCGAGACGCCCTGGGGACGGGGCCTTGCCGAGCAATTCGGCGGTTTTACCGGCACCCTGGAGATCCACCGCATCGCCGGCCTGGTGATGCTGGCGGGATTCGTGCTGCATTTGCTCTACATGTTGTTCAAGATCGACTGGAAGAGGTTTTCCCAATCCCTGATGGGTCCCGACAGCCTGGTCTTTCAATGGATCGATATAAAGGGATTCTTTGCCCATCTCGGCTGGGTTTTCGGTCTCAGAAAGTATCCCCACTTCGACCGCTGGAGCTGGTGGGAGAAGTTCGACTACTGGGCGGTCTGGTGGGGTCTGATCATCGTGGGTGTTACCGGCCTGATGCTATACAATCCGGTGCTGACCAGCGATTTCATGCCGGGATGGCTGCTCAATGTCGCGTTATGGGTGCATCGCATCGAGGCGGTGCTCGCCATGGGCCATATCTTTACCATCCATTTCACGGTGGAGCATTGGCGGCCCAGCGCGTTTCCCTATAATGCCTCCATGTTCGACGGTTCGGTGGATCTCGAGGAGGCAAGACACGAACACCCGGCGTGGGTGGAGCGCCTGGAACGGGAAGGCCGCCTTGAAGGGACCCTGGTACCGCCACCGCCGGTCCCCCTGCGAATACTCTATTTTGTGTTCGGCTACGCGATCATCCTGCTGGGTCTGTTCCTGCTGGTATTCGCTATCGCCAATGCCGCGCTGCTGACGCTGTTCTGATCGTTCCTGGTCCCGCTGACGGGCGCATCGAGCCGGTCAGCGCCGACCGGCAGAGGGGTATTGCCGGTAGACCTCGGGCACCTGCTCCGGTGCATCGAAGCTGACTTCCAGGTCGCGCAGCACGCCGTCCCGGATGCTGTATATCCAGCCGTGCACCGACAGTTCCTGGCCCCGCTTCCAGGCATCCTGGACGATGGTGGTATGGCAGACGTTGGCCACCTGTTCCACGACGTTGAATTCGCACATCAGGTCGACCCGCTCCTCTTCGTCCACGCAGGCCTCGAACTTCTCCTGGTAGCGGAAAAAGATATCCTTTATATGCCGTAGCCAGTTGTCGATGAGTCCGAAACGTTTGGAGCGAAGTGCAGCGGCGACACCGCCGCAGCCGTAATGCCCGCAGACGATGATGTGTTTGACCTGCAGTACCTCCACCGCGTAATGAATCACTGACAGGCAGTTCAGGTCCGTATGAATGACCATGTTGGCGACGTTGCGGTGGACGAATATCTCACCGGGCAGGAGACCCACGATCTCGTTTGCGGGAACCCGGCTGTCCGAGCAGCCTATCCAGAGGTACTCGGGAGACTGCTGTTGTGCGAGTCTCTGGAAGAACAGGGGGTCTTCCGATTTTATCTTTTCGGCCCAATC
>JAQYVO010000139.1 GCA_030145425.1 Chromatiales bacterium
GAACCCAGCAGGCGGTCAAGGCACTGGTAACCGAGTGTGGGATAAAAAAAAGATCTCAACCCATTCCCTGCTGTATGCAACACTCAAAACCAGGTGGTGGTACCCAGTGGCGTGGATAGGAAACAAAGCGTATGGAAACGCACGCGCTACCAATATCTGTTCAACGAGTTCGCGCTGGCAACGGTCTTTCGTGGCAAGTTCCTGCATGAGGTTGCCGCGCTTGGCTTGCAATCCCCCACCAGTGCACCGAAGGAATGGGTGGTGGACTGCCGTCATGCCGGTCGTGGAAACTCAGCTCTGGAGTATCTGTCACGCTACCTTTATCGGGGTGTAATACGAGAGTCCAATATTCTGTTCGACCGCAACGGCCGGGTGACCTTCCAATATGTCGATGGAGAAACAGGCGATATCCGCACCGAGTCACTGCGCGGTGCGGATTTTCTCTGGCGGGTCATTCAGCATGTCTTACCGCGTGGCTTTCATCGGGTCAGAGACTACGGCTTCCTGCACCACAATGCTCGCAAGACGCTGCGACTGATCCAACTGATCTTGCAGGTGGTGCTCAAACCAGAGGAGCCCAGGGAACGACCAGTTTTCTGCTGCTCGACCTGTGGTGGGAAGATGAATGTCATTGGAATCTATCCGGCACAACGGATTGCGCATAACTCCGGACCGGCCCATGGGCCACCTGCAGCCATGCCGGCTTAGTTTTAACAGACGGAAACGGTGCCGGACGGAAATACTGGTCTGGAATGGCCAGAGCCTGCTTATGTCTGAAAGCCTGGAATCCCGCAAAGAAATGGATAAAATGAGGTGATGGAAAAATACAATGTGATGAAAATCACCGTCAATCTGCGTATGAAACCAGTTTCAAACGACCAACTACCTGCCAGATCCACCCTGATCCGTCAGGGGCTCAACGATTAATTTTCTATAGGCACTTACTTGATGTTGTTGAGTCCAGATCGGGCTCGTCCAACAACTGGATAAGATCGTGGTTCGCTCCGCTCTCACGATCTATCCTTATTCGTTAGAACTCATTTTACAATACGGATTTTATCAGTGGCCGAGACCAACCCCTTTAAAAAACGTATTGCCTTTTCTAGCTCATCTCTCTTTATTAAGTCTGGGTTACTACTGGGATTTACTGACGTATTAGCTATATGCGCTGCATCACCACGTTTCGATATTAGCACATCAAGGGCCTTTTTTGCCTGAGGTGGGCTGTAGTTATCCCATGACCAGCCCAGATTAAGGATGTTGATTTTTTGCGCCATCAAATCGTTGTGAGAAGCGGTAAGGGAAACAAGGACCGTGTTACTTTGCTGGCGGATAAAATTATTGAGCCTCTCAAAGCACAGATTAACCGTGTTCGGTCCTTGCACAAACTCGATCTTTCGGCCGGTCATGGTGCGGTGTATCTACCTTATGCCTTGGAAAGGAAGTATCCCAGCGCTTCAAAAGAACTGGGTTGGCAGTATGTATTTCCATCCAGGAAGCGTTCGGAGGATCCTCGCGGTGGTATGACTCGAAGGCACCATATTGGAGAGCAGAGCATTCAGAGGGCTATCAAGCAAGCGGTGCGCGAAGCGCGAATTGAGAAACCGGTTTCCTGCCATACATTGAGGCATAGTTTCGCAACGGATTTACTCGTAGCCGGTTACGATATACGAACTATTCAGGAACTCATGGGGCACAAGGACGTAAGAACCACTCAGATTTATACTCATGTCATAGGTCGTGGCGGGCAGGGGGTGCTCAGTCCTCTGGACAGATAGGGTGGGCAGACAGTCAACCTATGTCCCAGTCAACTCAAGCTGGCCCAAATCGTAGAAAAATTGCCCCGGCTCAAGTGCAGAAAACCCCATATTGTGTTTATATATCTGGTCGAAATACCCAAAAAACCATAATCCGGACATTCAGGAGTCCCATCCATGCAACAGCCCGTTCGAGTTACCGTGACCGGCGCCGCCGGTCATATCAGCTATGCTCTGTTATTTCGTATCGCATCCGGCGCTATGCTCGGGGACGATCAGCCCGTGATCCTGCAGATGTTGGAGATCCCTCCGGCCATGGATGCGCTCAAGGGCGTGGCCATGGAGCTGGATGATTGTGCCTTTCCCCTGGTGCAGGACATTATCTGCACGGATGATCCCAAGGTGGCGTTCAAGGATTCGGACTTCGGGATGCTGGTTGGTGCACGTCCCCGTGGGCCGGGCATGGAGCGCAAGGATCTGCTGGAGGCCAACGCCGCGATCTTTTCGGTTCAGGGCAAGGCGATCAACGAGGTTGCCAGCCGTGACATCAAGGTGCTGGTCGTGGGCAACCCCGCCAATACCAACTCGCTGATTGCGCGGAGCAACGCCCCGGATATTAATCCCCGCAACTTTACCGCCATGACCCGCCTGGACCATAACCGTGCCATGTCCCAGCTGGCGGCAAAGACCGGCTCGGCGGTTACTGATGTCACCCATATGACCATCTGGGGTAACCACTCCTCCACTCAGTATCCTGACCTGCACCATGCCCTCGTGAAGGGGCAGGGCGCTATGGGGATGGTGGATGCTGACTGGTACACCGGTACCTTCATTCCTGAGGTACAGCAACGTGGCGCGGCGATCATCAAGGCCCGTGGTGCATCCAGTGCAGCTTCCGCGGCAAGCGCTGCCATTGATCACATGCGTACCTGGGTCAAGGGCACGGAGGGAGATGATTGGGTCAGCATGGCCGTCTACAGTGACGGCAGCTACGGTATTTCCGAAGGGCTTGTTTACTCGTTCCCTGTACGTTGCGCAAACGGGGACTGGCAGATCGTTCAGGGCCTTGAAGTCAGTGATTTCAGCCGTGAAAAGATGGCCGCCACGGAGCAGGAACTTATGGAGGAGCGTGACGGGGTCAAGCACCTGTTGCCATAGTTTGGGAGCTTAACATTCCCTTAAAAGGCACCTTCGGGTGCCTTTTTTATGTTCACGGATTCCTGTCTTGTTCCAAAAGTCTTCCCTGATATCCTAAAATGGATGTCCGTCCTATTAATGGGACGGCACTTGTCCCGGATATGCGCGTCTGATATAAAGATCAGCTCTTCCTAACGCTGCGGAAATTAAGACATATGTCCAAAAATACGATGACGCTCACAAACCCTGCCAACGGACGTACGGCGGAACTCCCTGTTCACAAGGGCACAGAAGGCCCGGAGGTCGTGGATATCACCCGCCTCTACCGTGACATGGGGGTGTTCACGTTCGACCCGGGGTTTATGGCGACGGGTAGCTGCCGCAGTTCCATCACTTATATTGACGGGGATGCGGGCAAACTCTGGTACCGGGGTTACCCGATCGAACAGCTGGCGGAAAAGAGCAATTTTCTGGAGATCGCCTACCTGCTGCTTTACGGGGATCTGCCCGTGCGGCCAAAGCTCGAGGAGTTCGAGAGCATCATTCGTCACCACACCATGATCAACGAGACCCTGAGGAAATTCTTCAGCGGGTTTCACTACAACGCCCACCCGATGGCGATCATGGTGGGGGTCGTGGGCTCCCTGTCAGCCTTCTATCACGATTCCATCGATATCCATGACCCGCGCCACCGGGAGATCTCGGCGCATCGTATGATCGCCAAGATGCCCACCATCGCGGCTGCCAGCTACAAGCACAATATCGGCGAGCCTTTCATCTACCCGAGAAACGATCTCGATTACTGTGCAAACTTCCTGAGCATGATGTTTGCCACGCCCTGCGAGCCCTTTGAGCCGGATCCGGTTGCCGTCAAGGCAGTCAATCTGTTGTTTATTCTCCATGCAGACCACGAGCAGAATGCCAGTACTTCCACGGTACGCCTGGCGGGCAGTTCCCAGGCCAATCCGTTTGCCTGTATCGCATCGGGTATTGCCTCTTTGTGGGGGCCGGCTCACGGTGGTGCGAACGAGGCGGTGCTGGATATGCTGAGGGAAATCGGCGATGTCTCGAACATCGACAAGTACATTCTCAAGGCAAAGGATCCGAACGATCCCTTCCGCCTGATGGGATTCGGTCACCGTGTCTATAAAAACCATGATCCCCGCGCGACCATCATCCGCAAGATCTGTCACGAAGTGCTGGAAAATATTGCCGACACCAATAATCCGATGTTCGAACTGGCGCTGAGGCTGGAGCAGGTTGCCCTGGAGGATGATTACTTTGTCGAGCGCAAGCTTTATCCCAACGTGGATTTCTACTCCGGCATCATCTACCAGGCCCTGAATATACCCGCCACCATGTTCACCGTGATGTTCGCCATCGCGCGCACCGTCGGTTGGGTGGCTCACTGGATGGAGATGATGGACGATCCGGACCAGCGCATCGGCAGACCGCGCCAGATCTATGTCGGAGCACCGCAGCGGGATTACGTACCCCTGGATAAGCGCTGACAGCTGAACTTAAGGTTCAGCAGGACCTGCCTTAAGCAGGGCTGACACCCGTGCGACCCCGGCCCCTCTGCCGGGGCGCTTGGTCACGGGGTCCAGCGGGGGATTGGCGCGATCCTGAAGCGGCAGCAGTATCAGTTCCATACCGCAGTCTCCCGCCCGGAAACTGAAAAGCGGCAGAGTCTTTCTGATATCCAGGGAGTATGTCAGGCGGACATCCCGTTCCTCGAAGGGGATCTGTCTTTCCATGAGATACAGCGCCACCTCTTCGGGGGTTTCCACGTAAAGGTAGAGTTTTATCGGGCTCAAGGCATCGGCGCTGCCGTGGAGCACCGTCCCGGTTAGATGTGGGTTGAACGGCCGAAGGTTGTGCATGGCATCCAGGGCCAGTTCGCGCAGGTGCTTGAGCGCGGCGGGTTGGGTGTCGCTGAAGAAAATCAGCTGATATTCCCTGAGCGCCTCCTCTATCTCCCGATTGTCGGGAAGCTGCTGCTTGTCCCTGCAACCTACTCGTGCCGCCGCCTTGCGCCGGGCCTCCTGAACATCGAGACACTCCTGGTCAGCCAGCATGCGGGCGGCGGCATGGGCGATCAGGCGGCGTGCGCCAGTCTTTTTCCCCATATCAGAATGGGTCCTGGTCCCCGCCGGCGGCTCCGGTGTCCGTGTCGCCGCCCGTCGGGGAGGCGACGCTGCTCAGCAGCTCGGTGGGTGCGTTTTCCGTTCGGAACACCTCAAATATCGCGTCCTCCTGCTTCACCCCCGCACGTTTGCCCGTCTTCGGATCGATGCGCACGGTGACAATCCCGTCAGGCATCTTCAGGGGAATCTCAGGTACCTCCTTCAGGGCTTCCCGCATATAGGTCATCCAGGCGGGCAGGGCCGCCCTACCACCCACTTCCCCTCTTCCCAGGGGCTCTGCCGAGTCGAGGCCGACCCAGGATATCGCCACCAGCGTGCGGGTGAATCCGTTGAACCAGGCATCCTTCTGGTCGTTGGTGGTGCCGGTCTTGCCTGCCAGGTCACTGCGTCCCAGGGCCCGTGCTCTCACCGCCGTACCCCTTCTCACCACGTCGCGCATCATGGAGTTCATCAGATAGTGGTTCTGAGCGCTGATCACCCTGGGCGCCACCTTATCGCCCTCGACTGCCGGTGCTTCAGCCCCCGGCTCCATTTGCGGCTGGTCGCTATCCTCGCAGGTTTCACAGACCTGCACGGGATCGGCCTGATAAATGGGATTGGACTGTTTATCTTCTATTCGTTCGATGAAATAGGGTTCGATACGGTATCCCCCGTTCGCCAGGATGCTGTAGGCCGTCGCCATCTCCATGGGTGTGACCGCGCCGCTGCCAAGGGCCAGGGAGAGATTGTGGGGCAGTTCGTCCGGATCGAAACCGAACAGTGCGGCGTGATTCAGGGCATGGTCCACACCCATGGAACGCAGCAGCCGGATCGAAACAAGATTGCGCGACTTGGTCAAAGCATACCGCAGGCGGGTGGGTCCGAAGAACTTGCCGCTGTAGTTTTCGGGGCGCCACGCCCCTTCCAGTCCGGGGTCATCGAAGACCACCGGTGCATCGTTTATCAGGCTGGCTGGAGTGAAGCCTGCCTCAAGTGCCGCGGAATAGATGAAGGCTTTGAATCCCGAGCCCGGCTGGCGCTTGGCCTGGGTGGCCCGGTTGAATTTGCTGGTGAAGAAATCGTAGCCCCCTGACAGCGCCACTATCGCGCCGTCATCGGGATGCAGGGAAACCAGGGCCCCTTCAACCTTGGGAATCTGGGCCAGGCGCCAGTAAGCTTCACCCTCCTTGTCATGCGCCGGATAAATCCGGATCAGGTCTCCCGGGCTGAGGACGGCCTGGGCTTTCTTGAGTGCTGGGCCGCGGCGGTTCTCGCTCTTGTATGTGCGTGCCCACTCAAGCCCCGGCCACGGGATCACGATTCGTTCACCGCCGCGTAGATGGACTTCCGCCGTTTTTTCCGTCAGGGAGACAACCAGGGCCGGTTTGAGATCCCCTATGTTTCGATAACCCGACAACAGGCGGTCGAACTCCCGGTCCGAATCGATACCCCCGATGTCGAAATTGGCCTCCGGCCCCCGATAGCCATGACGTTTGTCGTAGGCTTGAAGCGCTTCACGGATACCCCGGTTCGCGGCGGTCTGCAGCCTGCTGTTGAGGGTGGTGTAAACGGAGAACCCTCCGGTGTATGCCTCTTCCGCGTAGCGCTCGACCATCTCTGCACGCACCATCTCGGCGAGGAAGGGGGCTTCGGACTCCAGGTTGGTGGCGTTGAGGCGGGCCGTAACCGCCGCGTCCCTGGCTTTCCCGAATTCCAGGTTCGTGATGAATCCGAGACCCAGCATGCGCTCCAGGATATAATCGCGCCGAATTTGGGCCCGATCCGGATTGGTCACGGGATTGTAACGGGATGGGGCCTTGGGCAGTCCGGCAATCATGGCAATCTGGGGCAGGTCCAGCTGATCCACCTTTTTACCGTAATAAACCTGGGCCGCGGCACCCACGCCATAGGCCCGGTGGCCCATGTAGATCTTGTTGAGGTACAACTCCAGAATCTCTTCTTTCGAGAAACTGTGTTCAATTTTGAGGGCCAGCAAGATTTCGTTGAGTTTGCGGATATAGGTTTTTTCCCTGCTGAGAAAAAAGTTTCTCGCCACCTGCATGGTGATGGTGCTGCCGCCCTGACGCTTTTCGCCGGTCAGTAACAGCTGCAGTGTGGCGCGCAGGATACCCTGATAGTCAACGCCGGGATGTTCGAAAAACCGGTCGTCTTCCGCCGCCAGAAAGGCCTGGATCATCGGTTCCGGCACTTGCGCGTAGGAGAGGGGCTCCCGGCGTTTTTCGCCGAACTCCGCTATCAGCTTGAGATCCCGGGAATATACCCGCAGCGGAACCTGCAGTTCCACATCCCGTAGTTCTTCCGGTGACGGAAGTTTGGGGTCCAGGTAAAGATAAAGGGAGACCAGGCCGATGGAACCCAATACAAAGGCTGTCAGCAGGAGTCCGAGAAAAATCTTGATCAGTGTCTTGAAAAACTTCATGAGCGGGTACGCAGGTCAAAAATCGGTTGAGATGGAAATCACCGGCAACGAGAGGCTCCCTTTTGCCCTGAAAGGTTTCTTGGTCTGGTTATTTTCCATGATTTCCGGGTTGTCTGGCGAGACATGCGGGCTAGTTCACGGTATCGGAAGCAATCCGCCGCTAAATTCTCATTCGCACGTGCCGTTATACTAGCAAATGTGAAGCCCTTTTTATCGGGTGATGTGAAAAAAATGCTTTTCACAAAATTCATTTACTGCTATACAGTTAACTATTTTACTTAAAGAAGTATCTATATAACTAACCCATTTAATGTATATTGGGTTGCCACTTAAGGAAGCAAGATGTTCCCTTTTAGCTCCAAGAAGCAATCTGTGCTCGGCTTGGATATCAGCTCAACGGCGGTAAAACTGCTCGAGCTAGGTACTTCGACGGGACGCACAGGGACTCGTTACCGGGTGGAATCCTACGCGGTAGAGGCATTGCCGCCCAACGCGGTGGTGGAGAAGAACATTGCCGATGTCGATGCGGTTGGGCAGACCATAGGCAACGTGGTCAGGCGGTCCGGTACCAAGGCCCGCCATGCGGCGGTGGCGGTTTCCGGCTCTGCAGTCATCACCAAGGTGATCACCATGCCGGCATCCCTGTCTGACCAGGAAATGGAAAGCCAGATTCAACTCGAAGCCGACCAGTACATCCCCTATCCCCTCGAAGAGGTCAACATGGACTTCGAGGTTATGGGGGCGTCGGCAAAAAATCCCGAGATGGTTGATGTGCTGCTGGCGGCATCCAGAAGCGAGAATGTGGAAGACCGGGTGGCGGCGTTGGAAGCCGCGGGCCTGTCCGCGACGGTGGTCGATGTTGAGGCCTACGCTATGGAGAACGCCTTCAGCCAGATCGTCGAGCAGCTCCCGGACTATGGTGAAGACCACACGGTTGCGGTCGCCGACGTGGGTGCATCCATCACCACGTTGAACGTGCTTCACAACGACAAGATAATCTATACTCGCGAGCAGAACTTTGGTGGCCGGCAGCTGACCGAGGAAATCCAGCGGCGCTACGGTCTCTCCAACGAGGAGGCGGGTATGGCCAAGCGGCAGGGAGGGCTGCCGGACAACTATATGCCGGAGGTCCTGAGCCCCTTTAAGGAGGCAATGGCCCAGCAGGTAAGCCGTTCTCTGCAGTTCTTCTTTTCATCCAGCCCCTACAACAGCGTCGACACCATCGTACTGGCGGGCGGCTGTTCGGCAATACCGGGCGTAGATGAATTGATCGAGGAGAAGCTGGGAACCACGGTAGTCATTGCCAATCCTTTCGCGAACATGTCGGTATCGGCCCACGTCAAACCCCAGAGTCTGAGCAACGATGCCGCTGCGCTCATGATCGCCTGTGGTCTGGCCTTAAGGAGTTTTGACTAAGATGGCCCGCATCAATCTGCTGCCCTGGCGCGAGACCTTACGCAAGAAACGCCAACGGGATTTCGGAATCTATGCACTGGCGGCCGTGTTGTTTATGGGCGCGGCCGCCGGTGGTGTGCACTTTTACGTAGAAGGCATGATCGATTCCCAGGTCAAGCGCAACCAGTACCTGAAGAAAGAGATCGCTGCGATGGATCGCAAGATAAAGGAGATCGAGGAGCTGGAAAAAACCAAGGCGAAGCTTCT
Organism: Chromatiales bacterium; assembly: GCA_030145425.1. GTDB lineage: Bacteria > Pseudomonadota > Gammaproteobacteria > Chromatiales > Chromatiaceae > JAHEHQ01. The sequence goes on from JAQYVO010000139.1 coordinate 9,123, forward strand.
GGCGCGGATGAACGTCATCCAAACCCTGCAGATCAGCCGGCCCGAAGTGGTTCACTTGATGGATGAGCTCGTGTTGACCATCCCCGAAGGCCTTTTCCTTACGCAGTTGAATCAAAAGGGGAGCAAACTGGCATTGTCGGGCCGGGCCCAGTCCAATGCCCGGGTATCGGCCTACATGAGGAATATCGATGATTCGAAGTGGATAGGCAACCCCGGCCTGCAGGTCATTTCGAACAAAAGCAAGACCGGAACCGGCATGAGTCATTTTACTCTCAATGCCAAACAGACGTCCCCTATCGCTAAGGTGGAGAAACCCAAAAAGAAAAAGAAGAAAAGAAAAAAGAAGAAGAAAAGGTAGGGAATACACAATATGAATATGCAAGACCTCAATGAACTTGATTTAAGCAACATCGGCATGTGGCCTGCCCCGATCAAGGCGGTGCTCGTCCTGATCCTGTGCGTGGGCATCGGTGCCGGCTATTACAAAATGCACACCGAGGACCAGCTCGCGGGGCTGGAAAAGCAGCAGAAATCGGAACAGAAGCTGAGAAAAACCTTCGAGAAAAAGCAGGCCAAGGCCGTTAATCTCGAAAGGTTCAAGGCACAGCTGGAGGAGATGAAACAGTCTTTCGGCACCATGCTGCGTCAGCTGCCCAACAAGACCGAGGTGGCGGAACTCCTGGTGGATGTTTCCCAGACCGGGCTTGCGACGGGCCTGGAGTTCGAACTTTTCGATCCCCAGGGCGAGAAACGCAAGGAATTCTATGCAGAGCTGCCGATCAAGATCAAGGTGAAGGGAACCTACCACCAGTTTGGCGCCTTTATCAGCGGCCTGGCCTCGCTGCCCAGGATCGTGACCATTCACAACATCTCGATAAAACCCAAAGGGAAGAAGTCCGGTGGCGGCGCACTGGTCATGGAAGCCACGGCAAAGACTTATCGTTACCTGGATGAGGAGAGCGGAAAATGATCAGGGCGTTAGCGATACTGGCCCGGGCTCTGGTTATCCTGGTTCCGGGAATTTCGATGGTCGGCTGCATGAACGACGACATGGGTGATCTCAAGAAGTACGTCAAGGAGGTCAAGGCGCGCAAGCAGGGCAGCATCGAGCCCCTCCCCGAGATCAGGCAGGTCGAGTCATTTTTCTACAAGACCGGGGAACGCAGAAATCCCTTTAATCCGGTGGATCAGGGGGAACAGGTTGCAGAAGAGGTGGATGGAACCGGTCTCGCACCCGACCCAAACCGGCGCAAAGAGGAACTGGAAAGCTACTCGCTGGACTCACTGAGGATGGTCGGGACGCTGCAGCAGGTCGATACCGTGTGGGCGCTGGTGAAAACCAAGGACAAGACTATCTATCGTGTGAAGACGGGGAACTTCCTGGGTCGCAATGACGGCAGGATCACCCGCGTTACCGAGAACAAGATAGAGCTGACCGAACTTATCAGAGATCGACAGCAGGGCTACCGTGAGCGTCAGGCCACGTTGGCGTTGAAATAATACCAGGGGAACCAAGATGATAGAAAAACCATATGGTACAAGGCCGCAGGTTCGCTCGGGAAGCGTCAGACGGGGGTTCTCCCTGTGCATCGGATTGGTGCTGCTCTGGTCCCTGCTCGCGGGGGCTTCCGTGCAGGCGGAGGAAACCCAACTTACGAAGATCGATTTTTCGGTGCTCCCTGGCAACAGTGTGAACATCACCCTGACAGCGGATCAGCCGTTGTCCGAACCGAAGGTCTTCACCACTGACAATCCTGCCCGCATTGCGCTGGATTTTTTCGGTATGTCGAGTGCCCTGGAAAAGAAAAATATCCCCATCGGCGTGGGTCTGGCACGCAGCGTCACCGCCGTGGAAGCGGGGGGACGCACCCGTGTGGTGGTCAACTTGGTGGCTCAGACCGCCCATGACATACAGGTCAACGGTAACCAGCTGGTTATAAGCATCGATGGTGTCGGTCCCGCGGTGGCGGCTTCTGCCGCCAAGCCATCCGTTGCGCCGGCCGAGATGGCTGCCGCACCGCAGTCAAGGACCTTGGCGCGGAAGGGCGGCAGCAGTATACAGAACGTGGATTTCCGCCGTGGCGAAGAGGGAGAGGGCCGCGTGGTGTTGCAGCTGAGCGATCCCTCCACCGTTATGGACATGCGCCTAGAAGGGGGCCGCGTGGTGCTCGACCTGTTCGATGTGACGCTCCCCGAAAAGTTCATGCGCAAGTTTGACGTTATTGATTTCGCCACGCCCGTGAAACTGGTCGAACTCACCCAGTCCGGGGGTAATGTCCGCATCGATATCACCACGGTCGGCGAATACGACCACCTTGCCTACCAGACCAACGAATTGATGACCATCGAATTTCGCCCCCTGACCAAGTCGGAGAAAGAGGAGATGGAGCGGCGGAAGCAGACCTTCAGCGGCGAGCGGTTGTCCCTGAATTTTCAGGACATCGAGGTAAGGGCGGTGCTGCAGCTGTTGGCGGATTTCACCGGCCTGAACCTGGTGACCAGCGATACGGTGCGGGGACGGATCACCCTGAGGCTGCAGAACGTACCCTGGGATCAGGCCCTGGACATCATTCTCAAAAGCCGTGGCCTGTCCATGCGCAAGACCGACAACGTGATCATGATTGCCCCCACCGAGGAGATCACGGCGCGGGAGCGGCTTGAACTCGAGGCCCAGAAACAGATCGAGGAGCTGGCACCCCTGCGTTCAGAGTACATACAGATCAACTATGCCAAGGCCGGTGACCTGAAGGATCTGCTGAGGAGCAAAGACAACGAACTGCTGACCCCGGGGCGCGGCAATGTCACGGTGGACAACAGGACAAACACCCTGCTGGTGCGGGATACGAACACCAAACTGGAGGATATCCGCAGGCTGGTGCAGCGGCTGGATATTCCGGTGCGCCAGGTGATGATCGAATCCCGCGTGGTCATCGCGGACAACAACTACGCCAGGGCGCTGGGTGTGCGGCTGGGATTCAACCGGGCCAATAATATCGGCGGTGGCACTGAGGGGTTGATCGCCGGTTCGCAGAGGAGTGTAGACGGTAGTGGAATTCCAGGAACGGGCAGCACGGATACCGGTACTTTTATGAATGATTTCAGAGCCGGCCTGGCACCGGGCCTGCAACCTGCGGGAGCCAGCAGTGGGATCGAGAACCTGATGGTTAATCTGCCGGCTGCTGGTGCCACCAGTGGTCTCAGCCTGCTGGTCGGCCGGGTGGGGTCTTTTCTGCTGCAGCTGGAACTGACGGCCATGCAGGAAGAGGGGCGGGGTGAGCTCATCTCCAGCCCGAGGGTGATCACCGCGGACAAGAGCACGGCGACAATCGAGCAGGGTACCGAGATCCCCTATTCCACGGTGAGCAACAACGGCACCAACGTGCAGTTCAAGGATGCCTTGCTGAAACTGGAAGTGACCCCCAATATCACGCCGGACGACAGGGTTATCATGGATCTGTTGATAACCAAGGACAACCCCAACTTTGCCAATTCGGTGCAGGGTACGCCCGCCGTGGATACCCGTTCCGTGGAGACTCGGGTGCTGGTGGACAATGGGGAGACGGTTGTGCTCGGCGGCGTGTTCGAGAAGGAGACCTCAAAGGACATCGACAAGGTACCCTTCTTCGGCGACCTCCCGGTGCTCGGGTTCTTTTTCAGAACCACCACCGAAAGGGATCTCAACAGGGAACTGCTGTTCTTCGTTACCCCGAAAATTCTTAAAGAGACCCTGAGCTTAAGATGACCCGGTGGTGATGAATCGTGTTAATAACGTCTTTCTGGTGGGACCCATGGGCGCCGGAAAGAGCACGATCGGCAGGCAGGTTGCGTCACTACTAAGGCTGGATTTCGACGATACCGATCACGAGATTCAGCGCCGCACCGGCGTAGACATTGCGACCATCTTCGATTTCGAGGGAGAAGAGGGGTTTCGCCGGCGCGAAAAAGCGATTCTTGACGAGCTCACCCAGCGTGAGGGACAGGTACTGGCCACTGGCGGCGGTTCGGTGATGGATACGGACAATCTGCGCAATCTCTCCAGCAGAGGTGTCGTGGTATATCTCTACTGCAGCCCTGAACAGCAGCACCAGCGAACCCTCAGAGACAAGCGTCGCCCGCTGTTGCAGACGAAAGACCCTCTTAGCAAGCTCAGGGAGCTGATGGAGGAGAGGGATCCTCTTTACCGCAAAGCGGCGGACCTGGTGGTCACCACGGAAAACCGCAGTGCCTCCTCGGTGGCAAACGAAATCGTTCGAAAACTCAATGAAGACTAGTGTCAACAGGCCCTAAGCTGGAGGAGCGCACCCTGCAGGTTGATCTGGGTGATCGCTCCTATCCGATCTACATAGGTTCTGGCATTCTGGATCGCCCCGAGTACTACCGGCGCCACATCCCTGCCCGGCAGGTGATGGTGGTTACCAACGAAACCGTAGCCCCCCTTTATCTGGATCCGGTCCTGCAAGCGCTGCAGGGCTTTCAAACCGCATCCGTGGTGCTCCCCGACGGCGAACAGCACAAGACCCTTTCCGTCTGGAACAGGATATTTGATGAACTGCTGAATCGGCGATTCAACAGACAGTGCTGCCTGGTGGCCCTGGGCGGCGGTGTGGTCGGCGACATGGCGGGTTTCGCAGCGGCCTGTTACCAGCGAGGAGTGCATCTCATCCAGGTTCCCACCACGCTGCTGGCGCAGGTGGACTCCTCCGTGGGCGGCAAGACCGGTGTCAATCACGCTGACGGCAAGAACATGATCGGGGCCTTTTATCAGCCCAGATGTGTCATCATTGACATTCGGACCCTCGATACCCTGGATGATCGGCAGTTGGCGGCGGGCATGGCGGAGGTCATAAAGTACGGCTTGATCAATGACCCGGTTTTTTTCGAATGGCTGGAAAGTTCAATGGAACGTCTGGTCGGCCGGGACCGCGCCACATTGTCCGAGGCCATAGAGTGGTCATGCAGAGACAAGGTAGCCCTGGTCGCCGCCGACGAGCGGGAGGCGGGCAGCCGGGCCCTGCTGAATCTGGGCCATACCTTCGGGCATGCGATCGAGACTGGATTGGGCTACGGAGAATGGCTGCATGGAGAGGCCGTGGCTGCGGGCATGTGTATGGCTGCCGACCTGTCGCGGCGCTTGGGCTGGATCGGCGAGGCTGACCTGACCCGGGTCCGGGCGTTGATAGAGAGAGCGGGACTGCCCCTCGATCCACCGGCGACTCTCGGGCGGGAGCGTTTTCTGGAGCTGATGTCTGTGGACAAGAAGGTCCTCGAGGATCAGATTCGGTTGGTCTTACTCAAAGGAATCGGGAACTCACTGGTCACTCAGGATTTCGACCAGGCAGCATTGATCAACACCCTGGATGAATACGGAAGAGAACAAAATCGGTAGCGCCAGCGCAGCACCCTTGCCCGAGCAATCGCGGAGCAGCGGCGGCTTCCTCTTTCTCACCCCGGAGTTGAATCAGCGGCTGGATCTGCTGAGACACCTGGTAGTCAACAGTGTCCGCATTCCCCTTGTAAAGGGTCTTGCGGGTTCGGGGAAAACCACGCTTCTCGAACGCCTGCTGCAGATGTCCTTTGCTGACTGGAGGCCCTGTCGCATCGATGCGAACTCCATGCTTCAGCCCGATCAGCTCTATGCGCGTCTGGGAGATTGTTTCGAAGTCCCCGGTGGTGTGGAGCCTTCCCCAGACGCATTGCTGCATCGCTGCGGAGAACTGGTTGCAGAAGGCTGCATACCGGTGGTGCTGGTGGACGACGCCCATCTCTTACCACCGTCCACATTGGAAGCATTGCTTGGCCTTTACCATGCACCCCCTGCCGAGGGGGTGAATCTGCGGGTACTGCTGTTCGCACTTCCCCAGATTGAAGACCGGATACGGGCGTCCCGCTTTCAGGCCGCCGCCCGGCAGACGTTGCAGACTCTGGATCTGTTGCCCATGAACCGGGAACAGACAGAACAGATGGTGGAGCAGATACTGCGGGCAGCTGGTTTATCCGATCCTGTCAATGTCACAACTGCACAACTGGACAGGATATTCCGTGAAAGCAGGGGCTTGCCCGGTGAGATCGGAAAACAGGTTGAAGCGCTACAGCACCAGGGCGTGACCCAACGGCCGTCCAGATCCTGGTTGACCCGGATGCCGATTCTGGCGGACTTGTCCGGTCCTTCGCTGTTTGGCGGGATAATTGTGGTGGTATTGGCCTTGGGGACCCTGATTTTCCAGGACGAGATAAACGGACTCTTCACCGGTCAGGCACCGGAGGCCGGATCGCTGCCGGTTCGTGAGATCGACAGCATTGCGGTAGTCCCGTTGCAGCAGCGGGAGCCCGTGTTACCCGCATTGGATGAAATCCCGTCGACCGTGGAGGCGTCCCCACCCGTTGCGGTAAGCTTGCCCGATTTGTCCGCTGCTCCCGAGGCTGAGACGCCCGATGCCGAAACGGGTGCGCAGGCACCGGTGGAGGAAAAACCCGAGGTAGTGTCGGAAACCGAAAATTCTGACGAGGCCCCGGCTTCGACTGCCGCTGGTGATTCCTCCGTCCGGATTGATGCCGGTACCGATCCGGCCCCCCTGGCACCGGAAGCCGGTCCAGGACCGGTTGACCCGGTGCCATTGTCTGACCCCCCCGAGGTGTCTGCCGGCACGGTTGTTCCCGCGCCCGCGCCGAAGGAGAAAGAATCCGGGCTACCGAATACGCCTGAGACGCCTCCGTCTGACGGGCAGGCGGCGGTGTCTTCGAATGGGGTTGCCTCGGAGCCCGGTCTCCCGGCATCAGAACCGCGGAGGCAAGCATCCGTGGAGGAACGGTCTGTGGCAAAAGCCCCGTCCGGGGCGCCGGATACCGAAGTGGAAAAGATCACGGCCGTTGAGGACAAACCTGTTCCGGCAGCACAACAGGTTCGGGATGCCGGGGTGTATCGGGAAAACTGGCTGCTGAATCAGCGTCCGGAAAGTTTTACGCTGCAACTGATAGGCGTGGGGGATGCCGAAGGCGTGCAACGGTTCCTGCGCAGCCAGCGGCTCAGGGGGGACGTCGCCTATTTTCAAACCCGTCGCAACGGAAAACCCTGGTTTATCGTGGTTACGGGTGTCTACCCCTCTCGGGCCGCCGCCGTGGCCGCGCGGGACAGACTGCCTGTAAAGCTGCGCAAGAGCGGTGCCTGGCCGAGAACCCTGGGTTCTGTCCATGAGGCGATAAGGGTGCGTTAGCATCATTGTCGGGCTGAACGCCTGACCCAATCGTTTTATTCCCGGCAAAAAACCAAGCAATCTGCTTGTCTCGTCCGGCAGGTATGGATGCTTGGTTTGATATGTCTTTATTAGGGTCTATCTATTTGTTATTAAAAGCTATTTCTTTCTTTTCTGTGGGTCGCCTGACAGGAAATATGGACTAAAGGATTGATCGAACCTGCCGCAATACTTTCAAGAACAATGACGAAATTTTACAGTTTCAGCTAAAGGTATCGTTCATGGATGCATTGAGCGCGGAGGAACGCCCGCTGGTATTGGTCGTCGATGACGAGGACTACATGCGTTTTCTGGTCGAGGAGTCGCTTGACCAGGCCGGATTCGATGTCATCGAGGCGGCCAACGGCGAGGAAGGGCTGAAGCTGTTTCAGGAACGGCGCCCCAATGTCGTCCTGATGGACGTCATGATGCCCGGCATGGATGGTTTCGAGACCTGTGCCGAGCTGCGAAAAAGCCCGGGCGGCGTCCACGTCCCGGTGCTCATGATCACCGGCCTGGAGGATGTGGATTCCATCAATAGTGCCTACAGCGCCGGTGCCACGGACTTCATCGCCAAGCCTATTAATTATGAACTCCTGGGCCATCGTGTTCGCTACCTCCTGCGGGCCAGCAGCGCCATCAATCAGCTTATCAACAGCGAGCGCCGACTGGCGGACGCCCAGCGTATTGCCAGAATGGGATACTGGGACTGGGATGCAGAGCAGGATGCCGTCCACATTTCCCCGCAAGTCTACAGAATCATCGGTATTCCCGAAGATGAGGTTATCACCTCCTTCGATCAATTCCTCTCCTGGGTCCATGAAAACGACAGGATGCAGGTGCGGGAATGGTTCAGTGAGGCCTCTACGCTAGGCGGACAGACGAGTATTACGCACAGGTCCAACGCACCGGGCGGCTCCGAATCCTATATTCGCCAGCAGGTGGAGGCCGTCTGCGAGGGCGACAAGGTACTGCAGCTCTACGGCACCCTGCAGGATATAACCGAGCTGCACGAAGCAGAGGCCAGAATTCATAAGCTGGCCTACTTCGACAGCTTGACAGGATTGCCCAACCGGGAGCTCTTCAAGGAGCGTGTGGAGTTTTCCGTAGACGTGGCGTGCAGACATGGCCGCCAGATGGCCCTGCTGTTTTTGGACCTGAACAAATTCAAACGCATCAATGACACCCTCGGTCACCGGATCGGTGATCTGCTGCTCATATCCACGGCAAAGCGTCTCAGCCAGTGCATGCGCTCCAGCGATGTGGTAACCCGTGAACAAAGTATGAATAGCGATAGATCGGAGAATCTGGCCAGGCTGGGTGGTGACGAATTCACGGTGCTTCTGTCCGAAATTGACCGGAGCGAAGATGCGGGACGGGTCGCCAAGCGAATCATTGACACCCTGTCTCAGCCTGTCGTTTTGGAAGGCCACGAAGTTTTTACAACACCGAGCGTGGGTATCGCGGTGTATCCTGCAGACGGCGATACCGCAGAAGAACTCACCAAGAATGCAGATATGGCGATGTATTACGCCAAGCGCAACAGCAAGAACCTTTATCAGTTTTACAACCAGTCCATGAACGAGTCCGCATTGCGGCGTCTGACGGTGGAGAACAATCTCAGAAAGGCACTTGAAAGGGATGAAATGACGCTGGTGTACCAGCCGCAACTCAACGTGCTTACTGGTCAAGTCTCAGGTATGGAAGCGTTGCTGCGCTGGGATAGTGCGGAACTGGGCAATTTGTCCCCGGAAGATTTCATCCCGCTGGCGGAAGAGACCGGCCTCATCATTCCCATCGGTGAGTGGGTGCTGCGCACGGCATGTACCCAGGCCAAGATATGGCGGGATAAGGGCTATGGTTTCGAACGGATAGCGGTCAACGTCTCCGCGGTTCAATTCGCCGAGAACGATTTCACACCGCTGGTGCGCAAGGTCCTGGAAGAAACCGGACTGGAGCCCGGCGCCCTGGAACTGGAGGTCACCGAAAGCATACTGATGCAGGATGCCGACCAGGCGGTGGAGACACTTAATCACCTGAAAAACCTTGGCGTAAATATAGCCATCGATGATTTCGGAACCGGCTACTCGAGCTTGAGTTATCTCAAGCAGTTCCCCATCGATCGTCTCAAGATCGACAAGGCCTTCGTTCGCGACGTGGACAGCGATGCGGATGATGCAGCCATCGCCATGGCGGTTATCGCAATGGCAGGCAGCATGAATCTCAAGGTCATTGCGGAAGGTGTGGAGAATGACGAGCAGTTGAACTTCCTCAAAGACAAGCGATGTGACGAGATCCAGGGCTTTCTCCTGAGCAAGCCCATATCCTCCGCGGATATGGACACCTATCTGCATTCACTCGATGTGTCCAACTGGGATTCGGCCAAGATCGTTGAAGGGCACTTCGAAAAACTATCCTCAGTAAACGAAGTAAAATAAAGATTATCGGCAAGGGGGACCGTTCCACCTCCCCCTATCCCCCCCTCACACATATCCAAACGTAGCGGGAAACCAATAACGGCTTAACCCGTTTTTCGCTCTACACGTAGGCTCGAATTCATCCGACCAGTACCCGAGAAAATGCACGTAGGGTCGAATTCATTCGACCAGTACTCGAGAAGAGGCACGTAGGATCGAATTCATCCGACCAGTACTCGAGAAGAGGCACGTAGGGTCGAATTCATCCGACCAGTACTCGAGAAGAGACATGTAGGGTCGAATTCATCCGACCAGTACTCGAGAAGAGACATGTAGGGTCGAATTCATTCGACCAGTACTCGAGAAGAGACATGTAGGGTCGAATTCATTCGACCAGTACCAGAGCTGAATCAATCCAGCCAAGAAAAAATCACCACCCATCCGTGCAAACGTCGGAGCTCGCAAACCAGCAGCCGTACTGTGATGATATCCATGAACAAAGGATGACGATCGCGGATAACTATGGTGATGCAGGGAATGACGTCTCCTGCGTAATGCGTCGCAGGACATGGTGACGTCCTTGTATCAAATGGCATTGATGGCTGTCGGCCGAATGAATTTGGCCCTACAACGGTTTTCTACTCACTTGATCACGGAAAGAGCCACCCAATAAGAAACGATATCAGGCGCTCTCCCTCTCGAGACGATAGGATTCAAGTTCGTGAGCCACCAGGGCAAAATTTTCCTCGACTTCGACAAATTTCTCCATAGTGCCTTCGATGGTACCGGCGCGGCCCATCTCTTCGAGTAATTTGCAAAGAGCGGCCAGTGATGTCGCCCCCAGGTTGGCGCTGCTCGACTTGAGGCTGTGGGCGGCTGCGCGAACCCCTTCAGGTTCATTATTCTCGATGGCCGCCTTCAGCGATGCGAGCAGATTTGGGGAATTGCCAAGGTATAGCCCAACCACTTTCTGCAGGATATCCGGCCTGCCGGGCCTTTGCAGCACACGGATCGCGTCCAGCGCCTTTTCGTCAATCTGTTTCACTGTGATTTTTTCTTGGGTATCGGGCATCTGCTTCAGGGAATCCGCTGTCTGTTGATTGGAAGGCCGATCACCCAGCCAGCGTTCCAGGCACAGATACAACTGTTCCTGCTTGAAGGGTTTGCTCAGGTAATCGTTCATGCCTGCCATCAGGCAGCGCTCCCTGTCGCCTTCGAGTGCATTGGCTGTCAGGGCGATGATCGGGATACTCCGGTCTTCGCTGCGCGCTCTTTCGAGTTTTCTAATGGCGTTAGTCGCCTCATACCCATCCTGCACCGGCATCTGACAGTCCATCAGGACGATGTCATAGGGCTCACCGGCCTCAGCCATCTCGACGGCGGATTTTCCGTTTTCCACCAGGTCCGCCCTGCAGCCGAAAAGTTCCAGCATGCTCAGGACCACCTCCTGATTGACCGGGTTGTCTTCAGCGACCAGCACACGTGCATCGATGGGGGGCTTGTTCTTGGCGTCAAGCGTCTCCGAGTTCTCGGGGCTGGGTTTTGAATCCAGGCGGTTGCCCAGTATTCCGACGAGGCAGTTGTAAAGCTGGGACTGGCGTGCGGGTTTGCTCAGGTATTGCAGGATGCCGACATCACGCATCTGGTCGGAATCGAAATCAAGAATCGCGGACGTCAACATCATCAGTTTTACCGATGATATGGACGAGTCTCCCTTGATGTTGCGGGCAAGCTGCAGCCCGTCCATGTTCGGCATGTGCATGTCGAGGATTGCGGCGTCGTAAGGTTTGCCTTCGGCAACTGCCTTGTGCAGCATCTCGAGCGCCCTCTCGCCGCTTTCCGCGGAATGGTTTGTGATGCCCCAGGCAGTCAGCTGATGATCGAGAATGCTGCGGTTGGTTTCGTTGTCGTCTACTGTAAGAATGCGTACATCGTAGACGACAGAGCCTCTCTCGTCGAAAACCTGGTCCTTTTCCGCCTGAAAGCCTATCCTTGCGGTGAATTCGAATTTGGAGCCTTTGCCAAGCCGGCTCTCCACGTTGATATCGCCGCCCATCAGACTGACCAGTTCCTTTGATATGGTAAGGCCAAGTCCGGTGCCGCCGTAACGGCGGGTGGTCGACCCGTCTCCCTGGGAGAATGATTCAAAAATCTTTGCCTGGAGTTCGGGCGTGATGCCCGTCCCGGTGTCGGTAACCTCGAATAAAAACAGGGCATTATTATCGGTCTCTTCCTGGGTCGTGACCCTTACCAGTACCTCACCCTCGCTGGTGAACTTGACGGCGTTACCGATAATATTGGTCAGCACCTGGCGGAGCCGGCCCGGATCACCCGTGACGCGGGTGTTCAGATTGCCCGATATATAGCATGCCAGTTCGATGCCCTTTTGCTCAGCTGGCTCCGCAAGCAGTTCCACGACATCTTCAACCGTTTCCCGTAGATTGAAATCGACATGCTCTAGATTGAGTTTTCCCGATTCCATCCTGGAAAAATCAAGGATATCGTTGATGATGCTCAAAAGTGCTTCCGCGGAGCGGCGGATGGTCTGGCCGAAGCGCCTTTGCTTGATGTTCAGCTCGGTGCCGAGCAGCAGTTCCGTCATGCCCAGAACACCGTTCATGGGCGTGCGTATTTCGTGACTCATGTTGGCCAGGAACTGGCTTTTGGTGCGCAGCGTCGATGCCGCCTCTTCCCTTGAGGTCTCCAGTTCTCCCGTGACGCGTCTCAAGCCGCCGCGGGCTTCTGAGAGATCGGAGGTGAGCGTGATGATCTGCTCCTCGAGATGATTGCGATTATCCGCGACCTTGATTTCGGAGGCCTCGATTCTCTGTATCAGTTCGTTGAACATACTGAAAACATTATCGGCCTGTGGGTCAGGTCCATGATCGATGCGCTTGGAGTAATCTCCAGACTCGAGGACGGACTGCATGGCATCCGTAAGCGTCATTAGGTGGGTGATCTGGGACTGATAAAGCTTGCGACCGATAATAAGGGCAATAAGCAGCCCCACAAGAATCAGGGACTCAAAACCCAGGGAGCCCTTAGTGGGATACATAATTGTCCAGGTATTTACAGCCAGCCCGGTGCAGGTAATTAACAACATTGTGTCTATCGTGCGTTTCATGTTCGACGCGACTTGAATGGGATCCATATTCTCGTTACCTGGTTCTGGCTTGATGTCGGAGGCAAAAAATACCTGCCAATACAGTAGCCCTTTTTGCGGCAAATCGGCTCCAAACTTTAATCTGCCCAACGGTATCCCCATGCGCCTGTGAACGCTGATGAAACAGCTGATCGGATCGCCTCAACAGCACCTTATAGGGTATCAATGACGCCGAATAAGGGGATTCTTTTTCCCTTTATGAGCGAATTAAAGAATTGTGTTACTGATGTCGATTAAGAAGCCGTGCACTTAAACAAAACTAAGGCGAGGCAGCCCCGGACTGTGCGGCCGTCGGTTTATATGAACCCCAGCCAGGGTGCGTTAGAGGACAGGATAGTGCAGAGATCTCAAAGGAGAACCCAGATTATGAAAATGAAGCTACTCGCCGCACTGACCTGTGCAATAGGGCTTGCCGGTTTTCCGGTGGCATCTTTGGCGGTCCAGAACTTGAGTTTCGGTGTATACACCTCCAACAAGCCGACGGCCATGGTGAAGAAGTTCAAGCCCATGCTCAAAGCCATCGAGAAAGATCTCGAAGCGCGTCTCGGCGAACCCGTCAAAATACGTATTCAGGTTGCCAAAGACTATACGCAGGGCATCCAGCATCTTGCCAACGGAAAGGTCGACTTTTCCCGCTTCGGACCCGCCTCCTATGTCGAGGCAAAGCGGACCAATCCTGATCTCAGGATACTCGCCCTGGAAAGCAGCAAGGGGGAGAAGGTCTTCTATGGAATTATCTGCGTCAAGGACGACAGCGGGATAAGCGACGTAAAACAGCTTGCGGGCAAGAGTTTCGCATTCGGCGATCAGCTGTCCACAATCGGTCGTTTTCTGTCGCAGCAATACCTGGTCAACCACGGCATCTACTCTTCCAGCCTGAGTCGCTTCGATTATCTGGATCGCCACGACAAGGTGGGAACGAGCGTGGGTGCAGGACAGTTTGATGCCGGTGCGCTCAATGAGGGGACATTCAACAAGCTGGTTAAGAAAGATGTTCCCATACGGGAGCTGGCCAGATTTCCCAACGTCCAGAAACCCTGGATCGCTCGCAGCGGCCTGTCCGATAAACTCTATAAGGCGCTTCGTGAAAGCCTTCTGGAAATGGAGAATAAGCAGGCCCTGGCATCACTGAAAAAAGATGGATTTGTCGAAGGTGATGACAGTGATTTTGCCTCAATTCGGGATGCTATTGACAACAATGCCGTCTTTTTCTCAAAGGCCGGGTCCAGCGATGAGATTGCGGGCGGGATAGCCTCGCCTGATTCCGCCATGGAAGTGTCCGGGGAAACCTCGAATTCGATGTAGGCGTAAGCCGGGACTGATTCACCGAGACGGTTGAGCACGCCGGCATGCTGTTGCCGGGAGCCTGAAGCCGCCAAGCGACGATCTGTGGATAGGTTCCATTAACAGACTGGAGACTCTGGATGGATAATGGTTTTTTCTGGCGCTGGCCGCTGCGCCGTCAGCTCATTCTTGCCCTCGGCGGCACGATCCTGCTCGTGGGTATGCTTACCGGGGAGCTGGTGCGCACCCTGGAGACCAGTTACCTGCAGGAGAGTTTCGAGCAGCAGAGCAGAAAGACATTTTTCATTCTTTCGGCCACCTCTATTGACGCAGTGGTCAGCGAGGATCAGCCGCTCCTGGATACGATTGTCGTCCAAACCGTGTCCTTTGATCCCGACATCTATTCGTTGTCCATAGAGAACGAAGTCGGCGAAAGTCTGGTGGACTGGCAAAACGACAAGATGTCTGCGTCTGAGCCGCTTATGAACTTTTCCGAGGATATCGTCTACGAAGAGGAATCTTTCGGGCGCATGAACATTTCCTGGAATGTGTCCAGCCTGATTACGGAGATCGAGGCGCATGTGCTGAAGATGCGCGTCTTCTCGATGGGCATTACCCTGCTGTTGGCCCTTATGATCATCCTCTGGGTCAACGGGCTTGTGATCAAGCCTGTGAGAAAAATCCATCAACGCCTGAGTGAGCTTGGCCGGGGCGAGCTGAGCTCGGAATTGAAACTACGGGCTGCGAAGGAGTTGGTGCTCCTGGGTAAGTCCACCGACGTCATCGGTGAAAACCTGCTGCTGAAGAAGCAGAGGGAAGAGGAACTGGAGCAGACCTCCCGCGCAAAATCCGAATTTATGGCCAATATGAGCCACGAGCTGCGCACGCCCCTGAACGGGGTGCTGGGCATGATGAGCCTGTTGCGTGATACGGATCTGGAGAATGAACAGAGAGATTATGTCAACGTGGCGGCAAACTCGGGCCGGGCGCTGTTGACGCTGATTAACGATATTCTTGATTTTTCCAAGATTGAGGCCGGTAAACTGGAGCTTGAGTCGATCGACTTCGACGTGCGCAATCTCGTGGAGGACAGCACCGAGCCCCTCGCGGAGCAGGCTCACACGAAAGGTGTGGAACTGGCCAATCTGGTCAACACGGATGTGCCTGCCGTTGTGTGTGGGGATCCCACGCGCCTGCGTCAGATCGTCACCAACCTGGTCTCCAATGCAATCAAGTTCACCGAAGAAGGCGAAGTGGTCGTCCGTGTCAGCGTGCAGGGGCAGGATGAAGGCAACTGCCTCCTGAGGTTTGAAGTACAGGATACGGGGGTGGGGATCTCGAAAATGGCCAAATCCCGAATCTTCGATTCATTCACCCAGGCGGACGGTTCGACCACGCGAAAATTTGGCGGCACCGGTCTTGGGCTGGCGATCAGCCGTCAGCTGGTTGAACGTATGGAAGGTGAGATAGGCGTCGAATCCGTGCCCGGTCAAGGCAGCACCTTCTGGTTCACGGTCCGGATGCATGAGTCGAAAGACAACGCCCCGGCGTTTTCGCCCCTGGAAGACCTGGGTGATGTGCGGGTGCTCATAGTGGATGACAATGCCACCAATCGCCAGGTGCTCGAGTATCAAACCAGATTCTGGTGCATGGATCCGCAGACAGCCGGCAGCGGCAACAGGGCATTGCATCTGCTTAAAGAGGCGGCCAGGACCGGGAATCCCTTCGGGCTGGTGTTGATAGACATGCTGATGCCGGAGATGAATGGCCTGGAGTTGTCCAGGCAGATCAAGGCCGACAGCAGGATCTCCGCCGTGCGGCGGGTGCTGCTGACCTCTTTGACGGAACGGGGGCAGGCCGCGGAGGCCCGCTCTGCCGGTATTCACGGTTACCTTTCGAAGCCGGTTCGCCGCTCTCAATTGCACAATTGTATTGCCACCGTACTCGGGCTTAAAACTATCGACGAAAGCACCATGGTGACCCGCCACAGCATGGCCGATGACGAGGTCAAGGTGAGGCGCAATCAGCATATCCTGGTGGTTGACGACAACGATGTGAACCAGGTCGTTGCCCAGGGCATGCTCGAGAAGCTGGCCTATAACGTGGAACTGGTCGGAAATGGAGAGCAGGCGATCCAGGCCCTGGAACATGGCCGCTATGACCTGATCCTGATGGACTGCCAGATGCCGGTGTTGGATGGCTACGAGGCCACCCGGCGTATCAGGGCTGCCGAGAATGGCGGTCAGCACATACCCATCGTCGCCCTTACTGCCAATGCCATGGCGGGTGACGCGGAAAAATGCTTCGCCGCTGGCATGGACGATTACCTGGCCAAGCCCTTCGAATATGAAGCCCTCTGCGAAAAGCTGTCGAAGTGGCTTTCAGACAATCCCCCGGACCAAGATGATGATCTTGGAGAGCCTTCCTATGCCACTGTCTGACTACAGACCGGATAAAAGAGAGTTTTTCTTTCGTCCGGTGTGGTCGATGGCGCTTCTGCTATGCGCTGCACAGCCGGCCTGGTCCATTCCCTCCCCGGATCTTGTCATTGGTTTGTCGGCCAGCGTTGCCCAGGTGCTGGGTCTGGTCAGTGTTCTGTTTACCGGACTCGCGATCTCGGGTCGGGGCAAGGCCGGGCGGATGGCCGTTGAAAAGCGCTCCACCCGTTCCAGGTTCTGGCGCTGGTCCTTCCGCCTTTTTATTGTGCTGCTGTTCGTATCCATCGGTGCAAACCTGTTGCAGCATACGTCCGCCATCGATGAAAAGAACCGGCGTCTCCAGACCAACCTGGTTCGAAGTTCCGTGGAAGCCGGCAAATCGGTGGGGGATACCTCACTCAAGACCCTTAAACTGAGCGACCAGATCGGTCATCCGCTGGGCATTGAAAATACCCAGCTTGCGAAGTGGATTGAAGAAGGGCAGCCCCTGAACCTGATCGATGTGCGCGAGCCCGAAGAGGTTGCCATGGGCCGCATTGAGGGCGCCTGGCATCGCCGCTATCCCGATCTTCGTGAAAACTCCGCCAACCTGATTCAAAATGGCAAAAAGACGGTTCTGCTCTGCTATTCGGGCAATCGCAGCTCCGAGCTCTGTAACGAGTTCTCCAAAGAGGGAAAGGTCTGTAATTTTGTTGTCGGCGGCTACGAAAAATGGCTTGCCGACGGTTATCCCCTGAAATTCTCACGGGACGAGAACGTCGAGGAACTACGTGACTCGCTGGACTACCCCAACAGGGATGTCCTGCTGGACACCACCGAAGTCCAGGAGCTGGTCAAGGAACGTGATATTCAGTTCGTGGATGTCCGCTATCCGGCGGATTTCGCCCTTGACCATCTTCCCGGCGCAATCAACCTGCCGGTGCGAAAGCTGCCGTCCGCCGAGCTGATCGAGGGACTGACCAGCCTCCCGTCGAAACCGGTGGTAGCCCCCTGTTACGATAAACGCAGCTGTTTCTACGGTAAGATTCTGGGCTCGCGATTGACGGAGCTGGGATATGAATATCTCGGGCGCTACACCGTACCCCATGAGTTTTTCCTGCCCGTCTCCGGAGAGGCGCCCGAAGATTTCACCGTGCTCGGTATGATTTCAGCGCCCCTGACAGCCGGTCTTCAATACCTGACTGAGACCACGGGACGGTTCTCGGTGGCAATCCTTTTGCTGGTCATGGTCCTTCGCCTGGTCACTTTGCCGCTTACCTGGAAGTCTGAACGGGACCGACTGGTACAGCGTGCCCTCAAGCCGCATATCGAGAAACTCAAACAGCGTATAACGGATGATCCGCCGCGCCTGTCCAAGGCGACCGTCAAACTCTACAGGCGCAAGAAACTGACGCCGGTGCGAAACCTCATCGGCTCCATAGCGCAGCTGACGTTGTTTCTGGTCTTTTTCTCCGTGGTCAATACCAGCGCCGCAAACTGGGATTCACCCTTCCTGTGGCTGGCCAATGCGTCGAGCGAGGATCCGAGCTATGTGCTGCCGGCACTGGTCACCATGCTGTTTGCAGCCTATATGGTTTTCACCACATCAAGACGCAGCGGCAAGTTCCTGTTGATGTATGCCGCCGGTGGCGGTTTGATCTGGTTGCTTACCCATCAGTTGAATGCGGCGGTAAACCTTTATCTGGTGATCAACGTCTCGTTGTTGTTCTTTCAGAGTCTGATGTTCAAGCTGCTCTGGCGGGAGGCACCGGATCAGACGATGCCCCCCGTGGCTCAGGTCGCGGAGACGGGACTGATTGATCCGGGTGTGATAAGTCTCGCTGAGGCGCACAGTTACCCGTCCGCGGGACACAAGGCAACCAGGCTCAGCCTCCTCATGCAGAACGGTCTTCCGGTGCCCGATGGCTTCGTGGTTACCAGCAAGGTCCTGACACGGCCCAACCCCGAAGGTGTCGAGGACCAATTTTCAATGACCTCCGATGAGCGTTCTTTGCTGTCACAGCATTGGAAACGGCTCGGCTCCGATTCCGTGGCGGTAAGAAGCTCGGGCCTGAACGAGGATGGGGCATCCCAGAGCTATGCCGGCGTGTTCGAATCCATACTCAATGTCTCCCAGCAGGGGCTGGTCGAGGCACTGTTGAAGGTTCGCCTGTCCATGTGCTCCCAGCGCAGCAGCGCCTATTCCCGCGAAACAGAGGAAAAAGGCGGTGCCCTGGTTCAGACTATGGTGAATGCCAGCTATGCGGGGGTTCTGTTTACCGAAGACCCGAATTCGGCGGGCTGCTCCATGGTGGAGATGGTGTCCGGCCTGGGAGAGTCGCTGGTCAGCGGAAAGGTCACCCCCGAATCCTACACCTTCGGTGTGCGCAGCCGCCGGTCGATGGATGGCAAAACCGCACCCATCGATCTGACGCCCCTTCTGGAAATGGGGCAGCGTGTGGAGCATTTGTTCGGCAAGCCGCAGGACATCGAGTGGGTCTATGTCGACGGCAGGTTCCTGCTCGTACAGGCACGCGATATCACGACCTCGGTGCACAACAGGCCGGGCATCGACGCGGCGTTCGAACGGGAAAGAATCAGGCTGCTGAAACTGGCTCCGAAAAACACGTCCATGAGTGACGTATTTCTTGCACAGAACGAGTTGTCTGAACTCTTGCCCAGGCCGACACCTCTGAGCAGCTCTCTGATGGAGCGGTTGTGGTGCTCCGGCGGCAGCACCGACCTGGCCTGCCGGTCCCTGGGTATTCCCTACGACGTGGAAGATGATTCCGCGCCCTACGTCAATCCCGTCTTCGGCGCCCTTTACGTAAACCGCTTCGAGGAGCGGTCGCGTTTGCGTCGCCCGCCCGGCGCCATGTCCGCTTTCTGGCTGGCGCGCAACGGCGAGACCATCGAGTCGGACTTCAGGGAAGGCTTTCTGCCCGGATTCCTCAACGAGATGCGCCTCCAGGAGGTCCTGGATTTCGAACAGCTTTCGACCGAGCAGTTGATTGCACTGAACCGGGATTGGACTCTGAGTTTCATAAAGGGGACATACGTACAGGCCGAAGTGATCAATGTGGCCACGGAGTTCTACTGGAAAACAGCCTGTGCCAAGCTCGAACGAAAGAGCATAGATCCGGCCCAGTACCTGGGCCAGATACCGGCTACCGTCGTGCAGCAGGCCATGTCACTTCTGACCCGTCGCGAGAACCGGGAAGAGGCCATCAGGGAGTTTCTGGATCTTTTCGGCCACCGGGCGCCCCAGGATTACGAGCTGTCCCAGCCCAGATACCGGGAGAACCCTCAGCTGGTGATCAAACAGATGATGTGTACACCCGCCTCCAGCGTAACTCATAGTGCCGGCGGTTCCATGCCTTCCGATCCTGTGCTGCGGCTCGCGGTCGACCGGGCCAGGCGTTTTCAGGTGCTCAAAGAGGAAGCGAAGCACCAGTGCCTGAGGCAGTTGGCGTTGATCCGCAAGCTGCTGCTGGCACTGGACCGGCGCCTGGAATTGTATGAGGGCATCTTCTACCTGAACCTGGATGAGCTCCTGGAGATGCATGAGAAGCCCATGACGGAGACACTGCGCCTGCAGATTGCCGCCCGCATGGACGAAGCGAAGGCCTGGCGGGAACTCCACCTGCCCAGCGAACTAAGTGTTGTAGACCTGGAGGGGCTCACCATGGCCGGGGGTGTTAAGGACTCCGGTGAACAGAGCACGGGGGCCTTGCAAGGCAAGCGGGTTGCCGGTACGGGGGACGTGGTCGGCAAGGTCCATGTCATCCACAGCGCGGAAGAGATCGAGCGTTTCAAGAAGGGGGACATCGTCGTTGCGCGGTTTACGGATCCCACCTGGTACCCGTTGTTCCCAACCGCCGGCGGCATCATCACCGAGGTGGGCGGCTGGCTGAGTCATGCCGCCATCGTGGCCCGTGAACAAAATCTGACGGCCATCGTCGGCGTCAAGGCAGCGTCGGCCAAGCTCAAGACCGGGCAACTGGTCAAGCTCTGCATCGACGGAACCGTTGAGGTTCTGGAGGAGAAACGCGCCTGCGATTCCCCCCTGCGTGTCCCCAAGCGGGTAGATCCCATTGAATCGCTGGAGTTGGGTAAACAAGCCGTGGGATTCGACGCCGTGGTCACTCAGACGGCCTCTGGTGGAAGTGTTGAATGATCGCTGTTGTCCGGGGTTTTGGGTAATGATCCCATCTCTATGAATTACACAATTAAAATGCTGTAAGTTCGATCTTTTCGAACACTTGGCGATAGAATGAATGTCTTGCCGTCGTGCTCCCGCTCTACCCCAGATCCTGTGTTTCCTGTATATTTGCCCACCGTTGAATTAGAGAATGCATAGGAACTAAAAGACTTTTTGGGCGTTTTTTGTTGGTCTGAACAACAATTCTCCAGTATCCTGCAAGGTTCGCCTCGGCCGATTTCCGATCCAGGACATGCGGCCGGCAAATTTGAACGGCACCCCGAGACCAATCTAGCGGGTTTGTCGGTCCCGATAACTATAGCCGGATTCAAGGTCTTTACTGGGATCTTTTCTGTCCGGGTTTAAACGAGGTTTGCGATGACTCATAGGGCATTGCCGCCAAAGCAGGGGCTTTACGATCCCCGGAATGAACACGACGCCTGCGGCGTAGGTTTTGTAGCGGATATCAAGGGGCGCAAGAGCCACACGATCATTGTGCAGGGCCTGAAGATCCTGGACCGCCTGACCCATCGAGGCGCCGTGGGTGCAGATCCCCGCGCGGGTGATGGGGCGGGCATCCTGTTGCAGCTGCCTGACGAGTTTTTCCGGGCCGTGGTGGATTTCGAGCTGCCGGAGTACGGGAGCTATGCGGTCGGCATGCTGTACCTGCCCCAGGACGAGGAGGCGCGGACGGAAGCCGAGGCCGCGATCCTGCGCTTTGTGGAGTTGGAGGGCCAACAGCTTATAGGCTGGCGCGACGTTCCGGTGAACAACAAGGGCCTGGGCGTCAGTGTCCGGCCCACGGAGCCGGTAATTCGCCAGGTATTCATCGGCTGCGGCGGTGCCTGCTCCGATCAGACCGCTTTCGAGCGCAAGCTGTTTGTGATCCGCAAACAGATCGACAACTTCATCCGTGAATCCGCGCACATGGGGAAGGATCAATTCTATTTCACCTCCTTCTCTTCACGCACCATTACCTATAAGGGCATGCTGCTGGCGGAACAGGTGGGTGAGTACTATCCGGATCTCCTGGACGAAAAGATCAAATCCGCCCTGGCGCTGGTGCACCAGCGGTTTTCCACCAACACCTTCCCCACATGGGATCTGGCTCATCCGTTCCGCATGATCGCCCATAACGGCGAGATCAACACCCTGCGGGGCAACGTCAACTGGATGGCGGCACGCAAGAACTCCATGGCCTCGGAGATCCTTGGTGAAGACCTGGAAAAGGTCTGGCCCCTGATCCCGGAGGGGCAGTCCGACTCGGCCTGTTTCGACAACGCCCTGGAACTGCTGGTGCAGGGCGGCTATTCCCTGTCTCACGCCATGATGATGCTGATTCCGGAGGCCTGGTTCGGTAACCCGCTGATGGATGAGAAGCGTCGCGCCTTCTACGAATATCACGCGGCGCTGATGGAGCCTTGGGACGGGCCCGCCGCCGTAGCCTTTACCGACGGGCGCCAGATAGGGGCCACCCTGGACCGAAACGGCCTGCGGCCGGCGCGCTACCTGATTACCGACGACGACATGGTGGTCATGGCCTCGGAGATGGGGGTGTTGGACATCCCGGAAGAGAAGATCATCAAGAAGTGGCGCCTGCAGCCCGGAAAGATGTTTCTGATCGACATGGAGCAGGGGCGCATCATCGACAATGCGGAGATAAAGGAGGGCCTCGCGTCGGCGCAGCCCTACCAGAAATGGCTCGACGAAACCCAGATCAACCTGGACGAGCTGCCCCGCGTGGTGGGTGCCATGTCCCCGGATCCGGACACCCTGCGCGACACCCAGCAGGCCTTCGGTTACACCCAGGAAGACCTGAAGTTCCTGCTCACACCGATGGTCCTGACCGGCCAGGAGGGTACCGGCTCAATGGGCGCTGATAACCCGCCGTCGGTGCTTTCCCGGCGGGCCAAGCATCTGTCGACTTATTTCAAGCAGAACTTTGCCCAGGTGACCAACCCGCCCATCGATCCGATCCGCGAAGAGATCGTGATGTCGCTGGTGTCCCTGATCGGTCCCCGGCCCAACCTGCTGGCCCACGACGACGGCGGCACCAACATGCGGCTGGGCGTGAGCCAGCCGGTGCTGACCAATACCGATCTGGAAAGGATACGTGAAATCGAGGACAACACCAGCGGCGCCTTTCGCACCCGCACCCTGGGCATCTGCTATCCTGCCGGAGAGGGCGCGTCCGGCATGAAGCACGCGCTGGATACCCTCTGTATCCAGGCCGAGGTGGCTGTGGGGGAGGGTTTCAATATCCTGATCCTGTCCGACCGCCGGGTGGATGCGGATTTCGTCGCCATCCCGGCGCTGCTTGCCACTTCCGCGGTCCATCATCACCTGATCCGCAAGGGCCTGCGCACCGAGTCAGGCCTGGTGGTCGAGACGGGTTCGGCCCTCGAGGTGCACCATTTCGCCACCCTGGCGGGTTATGGTGCCGAGGCGGTGAACCCCTACGTGGCGTTCGACACCATTCAGTCAATGCTGCGGGTGCTGCCGGAAGAGCTCACCTTCGAAGAGGCCCAGAAGCGTTACATCAAGGCGGTCGGGAAGGGGCTCAAGAAGGTAATGTCGAAGATGGGCATCTCCACCTACCAGTCATACTGCGGCGCCCAGATCTTCGATGCACTCGGGCTGTCGACGACCTTCGTGGAGCAGTACTTCACCGGCACCGCGACCACCGTGGAGGGAGCCGGGCTCAAGCAGATATCCCAGGAGGCGGCGCGCTGGCACAGCGATGCCTTCGGTCAGAAACCCATCTATCGCAAGAATCTGGATGTGGGGGGCGACTACGCCTACCGGCTGCGCGGGGAGGACCATGTCTGGACCCCGGAGACCATCTCCAAGCTGCAGCATGCAACCCGCGCCAAGGACTGGAACACCTACCAGGAATACGCCAAGGTGATCAACGAGCAGCAGGAACGGCTGCTCACCTTCCGGGGCCTGTTCGATCTGAAATTGACCGATCAGGAGATACCCCTCGATGAGGTGGAGCCCGCCTCGGAGATCGTGAAGCGTTTCGCCACGGGTGCCATGTCCTTCGGCAGTATCTCATACGAGGCCCATTCCACACTGGCGATCGCCATGAACAGCCTGGGCGGCAAGTCCAACACGGGTGAGGGGGGCGAGGAGCCGGAGCGGTTCAAGCCGCTCAAGGACGGCAGCCGAAATCCCGAGCGTTCGGCGATCAAGCAGGTCGCCTCGGGACGGTTTGGGGTGACCAACGAATACCTGGTTAATGCCGACGACATCCAGATCAAGATGGCCCAGGGTGCCAAGCCCGGCGAAGGCGGCCAGCTGCCGGGACACAAGGTCAACGCCCAGATTGCCCGGGTGCGCCACTCCACACCGGGGGTAGGCCTGATTTCGCCGCCGCCACACCACGACATCTATTCCATCGAGGACCTGGCGCAGCTGATCCATGACCTCAAGAACGTCAACCCGGCGGCGCGCATCTCGGTCAAGCTGGTGTCGGAAGTCGGGGTGGGCACGGTGGCGGCGGGAGTCTCCAAGGCCCACGCCGACCACGTGACCATCTCCGGTTATGACGGGGGCACGGGTGCGAGCCCGCTGACCTCGATCAAGCATGCCGGATCCGCCTGGGAGATCGGCCTCGCCGAGACCCACCAGACCCTGGTTCTGAATCAACTGCGCGGCCGCATCGCGGTGCAGGTGGACGGGGGCGTGCGCACCGGCCGGGATGTGGTGATCGGCGCCATGCTCGGGGCCGACGAGTTCGGATTTGCCACCGCGCCCCTGATCGTGGAGGGGTGCATCATGATGCGCAAATGCCACCTCAACACCTGTCCTGTAGGCGTGGCCACCCAGGACCCGGAGTTGCGCAAGCGCTTCACCGGCAAACCGGAGCATGTGATCAACTACTTCTTTTTCGTCGCCGAAGAGGTGCGTCAGTGGATGGCCAGGCTGGGTTTTCGCAGGTTTGAAGATATGATCGGCCAGATGCAGTGCCTGGACATGCGCAAGGCCATCGACAATTGGAAGGCCCAGGGGCTGGATTATTCCCGCATTCTCACCAAGCCGGATGTGGATGAGACAGTTGCACTCTTCAACTGTGAAAAACAGGATCACGGGCTGGACCGGGCCGTAGATCATCGTTTGATCAAAGAGGCGGCGCCTGCCCTTGAAGAGGGCAGGCCCGTACGCATCGAAACCGGCATACAGAACTACAACCGCACCTTCGGCACCATGCTCTCGGGACGGGTTGCGGAGCGCTACGGCTTCGAGGGCCTGCCGGACGACACCATCTACATCAAGGCCAGAGGCACGGCGGGCCAGTCATTTGGTGCCTGGCTGGCAAAAGGCGTGACCATAGAGCTGGCGGGCGAGGGCAACGATTACGTCGGCAAGGGCCTCTCCGGCGGCCGCCTGGTGATCTACCCGCCCGAGAACTCCGGGATCGAAAAGGCCGAGGAGAACATCATCGTCGGCAACACGGTCCTTTACGGTGCCATCAAGGGCGAATGTTATTTTCGCGGGGTTGCCGGAGAACGCTTCTGCGTCCGCAACTCGGGGGCCCATGCGGTCATTGAGGGAGTCGGCGATCACGGTTGCGAATACATGACCGGCGGCGTGGTGGTCTGCCTCGGCTCCACGGGACGCAACTTCGCGGCGGGCATGTCCGGCGGCGTGGCCTACGTACTCGATGAGGACGGGACCTTCGAACAGCGCTGCAACCTTTCCATGGTGGAGCTGGAACCGATCCAGGAGGAAGACGACGCGCTGGAGGCGCTGGACCACCAGGGCGGTGATCTGGAGACTCACGGCCTGGTGGACGTCAGCCACGACATGACCCGGTTCGACGCGCTTCGGCTGCGTCTGCTGATCGAGAAGCACCGGCGTTACACCAACAGCCCGGTGGCCGGGAAGGTCATCGACAATTGGAACGACTATTTGCCGAAATTTGTAAAGGTGATGCCCGTGGACTATCGCAGGGCGCTGCAGGAGATGCAGGCCAGACAGCGTTCCCGGGGCAGTAATGTCAGCAAGGGGGCCAGCAATGGGTAAGCCGACCGGATTCATGGAGTATGCCAGGCAGGACCGGACTTATGCGCCGGCTGCGGACCGGGTGACCCATTTCGAGGAGTTTGTCATACCCCTGAGCGAAGACGATCTGAGCGTCCAGGGCGCCCGCTGTATGGATTGCGGTATCCCTTATTGTCACTCGGGCTGCCCGGTGAATAATCTGATTCCCGACTGGAACGACACGGTTTACCGGCACGATTGGAAGGGGGCGGTGGAAATGCTGCACTCCACCAATAATTTCCCGGAGTTCACCGGCAGGATCTGCCCCGCACCCTGCGAGGCAGCCTGCACTCTGAATCTGGACGATGTGCCGGTCACTATAAAGACCATCGAATACAGCATCGTCGAAAAGGCCTGGGAGGAGGGCTGGATCCAGCCCGTCATAGCACCCCACAAGAGCGGCAAGCGTGTTGCGGTGGTGGGCTCCGGGCCGGCAGGCCTCGCCTGCGCCCAGCAGCTCGCACGGGCAGGTCACGCGGTGAAAGTGTATGAAAAGCAGGACCGCGTAGGCGGGTTGCTGCGCTATGGTATCCCTGACTTCAAGATGGACAAGGGGGTGATAGACCGCCGTATGGGTCAGATGAAGGCCGAGGGGATCCAGTTTCATGCCAACACCCACATCGGCGTGGACATCCCGGCACGCAAACTGGTCGATGAATTCCATGCCGTGGTGCTCACCGGCGGTTCGGAGCAACCCCGGGATCTGCCGGTTCCGGGGCGGGAACTCAACGGCGTTTACTTCGCCATGGATTTCCTGCGTCAAAACAATCATCGGGTGCAGGGCGACGATGTGTCCGAAGAGGCAGAGATTCTGGCCACCGGAAAGCATGTGCTGGTAATCGGCGGCGGCGACACGGGGTCGGACTGCATCGGTACCTCGATCCGCCAGGGGGCGGCCTCCGTCACTCAGGTGGAGATCCTCCCGAAACCCCCGGAGAATGAGAACAAGGACCTGACCTGGCCCAACTGGCCTGACAAGCTGCGCACCTCCTCTTCCCAGGAGGAGGGGTGTGAGCGCATGTGGAGTGTGGCCACCAAGGCCTTTCTGGACGACGGGAAGGGGAATATCCGGGCCGCTCAGTGCGCCAGGGTGGAATGGGAGAAAGACGAGTCCGGCAACTGGCGGATGACCGAAGTGGAAGGCTCGGAGTTCGAGATGAAGGTGGATTTCGTCGCGCTTGCCATGGGCTTCGTGCACCCCGTGCAACCGGGTATGCTGGAAGAGCTGAAGGTGGAACTGGACGGCCGCGGCAACGTCAAGGGGACCACTGAAGGTGTCGATGCCTACCAGACTTCAATCGACGGCATCTTCAGCGCCGGTGACATGCGTCGCGGTCAGTCACTGGTGGTTTGGGCCATCAGGGAGGGGCGCCAGTGCGCCCGGGCGGTGGATGAATACCTCATGGGTACCACCGAACTCCCCAGATAAACGCTGTCCCGGAATACGCAACACGTAGGATGTGGTGAGCGAAGCGAACCGCATCGATCAGGACTTCACCCATTGGTGTAGAATTGGGATCACGAAAGAAGATCCTTACCCCTGAATCCGCCGTAGGAAATATTCTGTGTCCAGCCTGAAAAACGACCGCTTTCTACGGGCCCTGCTACTGGAGCCGGTGGATGTAACCCCCGTCTGGATGATGCGCCAGGCGGGACGCTATCTGCCCGAATACCGGGAGACCCGCACCAGGGCCGGCAGTTTCCTGGATCTGTGCAAGAATCCCGATCTGGCCTGCGAGGTCACCCTGCAGCCTCTCGAACGCTTTCCGCTTGACGCGGCCATCCTGTTTTCAGACATACTCACCATCCCCGATGCCATGGGGCTGGGGCTCTATTTCAGTGAGGGGGAGGGTCCCCGTTTTCACAACCCGGTAAGGGATGAACAGGCCGTGCGTGCCCTGGGTGTGCCGGATCCCGAGCAGGACCTGGGTTACGTGATGGACGCGGTGCGCACCATCCGCGGCGAGCTGGACGGCAGGGTGCCCCTCATCGGTTTTTCCGGGAGCCCCTGGACGCTGGCCACCTACATGGTGGAAGGATCAGGCAGCAAGAACTTTTCTAAGGTTAAAGGGATGCTGTTCGACCGGCCGGACCTGATGCATCACATGCTCGGAGTCACGGCGGATGCCGTGACCGCCTACCTGAACGGCCAGGTGGCGGCCGGTGCCCAGGCCCTGATGATCTTCGACACCTGGGGCGGCGTATTGAGCCCCAGGGATTACCGGGCATTTTCCCTGGCCTACATGGAGCGCATCGTCAGCGGCCTGAAACGGGAAAACGAGGGCCGCCGGGTGCCGGTCATCCTCTTTACCAAGGGCGGCGGCCAATGGCTGGGTCCAATGGCCGATACGGGCTGCGACGCCCTGGGCGTGGACTGGACCACTGATCTGTCCGAGGCGCGCCGCCTGACCGGTGGCCGGGTTGCGCTTCAGGGCAATCTCGATCCCTGCGTCCTTCACGCCTCCCCCCAACGCATCCGGGAGGAGGTTGGCCGCGTGCTCGAAAGCTACGGCAAGGGCCCGGGTCACGTCTTCAACCTCGGCCACGGCATCCACCCCGACGTAAACCCTGATCACGCCGCGGCCCTGGTAGAAGCCGTCCACGACCTGAGCCCCTCCTACCATTAAACCAAAAGGGGGGTGGGCGGTTTGCTCCTCCTACCTCAACATAATGGTAACCGTTCGGATCCCTGCGTCGGATCCGAGCTGTAGGGCCGAATTCATTCGGCCGAGTGCGAATAAATTCGCACCTACATTGCACAGACCCCGTATCTTGTACCAGGAGGAGCAAATCCTCGGCCCTTTCCCCCGATATTTCAGCCGTTCTGGTAGATGATCTTCCGCCTCACCAGCCATTTCTCGGTCTCAACCGCGAACAGCACCAGGGAAGAAATCAGCAGGCAGGCGATCAGGTCGGTCAGGGGCAGGGGTTGGGTGTGGAACACAGGGTTCAGGGCCGGCACATAGATCACCATCGACTGCAACCCGAAAGTGAAAAGCACGGCGCCCAGCATGGGGAGGTTGCTGGCCAGGCCCAGCTTGAACAGGGAGGCGCTTTCACTGCGCACCGCCAGGGCATGAAACAGCTGGGAGAAGGTGAGCACACTGAATACCACGGTCTGCCAGTATGCAGCATCCCGGGAGATGGCCCAGGCCTGGGATACGATCGACAGGCAACCGATTAACAGACCCACCCAGATCATGTGTTGCCACATGCCGTGGGCAAAAATACTCTCCCCCGGCGGCCGTGGGGGGCGCCGCATCAGGCCCGGCTCGGCGGGTTCCGCGGTAAAGGCCAGCCCGGGCAGGCCATCTGTAACCAGGTTGATCCAGAGGATGTGGATGGGCAGCAGGGGGATCGGCAGTCCCAGGAACGGGGCCAGGAACAGGGTCCAGATCTCCCCGGAGTTGGAGGTCATTGTGTACTTGATGAACTTTCGGATGTTGTCGTAGATGCGGCGCCCCGCACGCACAGCATGGACGATGGTGGTGAAGTTGTCGTCGAGCAGCACCATGTCCGCCGCTTCCCGGGCCACGTCCGTACCCTTTTTCCCCATAGCCACGCCGATACCGGCACGCTTCAATGCCGGTGCGTCGTTGACGCCGTCGCCGGTCATGGCGACAAACTCATTTCTGGCCTGGAGTTCTTTGACGATGCGAAGCTTCTGTTCCGGGCTGACCCTCGCATAGACCCGGACCGATTCGACCATGCCGGAAAAACTTTCATCATCCAGCCTTTCGAGTTCTGCACCGGTCAGCACGCGGCTGTCGCCTTTCATAATGCCCAGGCGTGTGGCGATGGCCTGGGCGGTACCCGGGTGATCGCCGGTGATCATCACCGGCGTGATGCCCGCCGTCAGACAGTCCGCCACCGCCTGGGGTACCTCTTCCCGCGGCGGGTCGATGAGGGCAACCAGACCGAGAAACGTCAAAGTTCTCTCGATCTCTTCGGCTTCCGTCTCCGCCCCGGATCTTTCGTCGAGGATACGTCTGGCCATGGCGAGAACCCGGTAACCTTCACCGGCCAGCTGATTCGCCCTGGCCAGCACCGCATCCGGGTCGAAAGGCGCCTGACCATCCGCACCCAGGGCGGCCGTGCACTGCTGCAGCACCCTCTCGGGTGCGCCTTTCACGTAGGCCACCCGGCCGCCGTCCGTGCGATGCAGGGTGGTCATCTGCTTGCGCCTGCTGTCGAACGGTATGACCGAAACCCTTGGCAGTCCCTGCTCCAAAACAGCCTTGTCATAACCGGCCCGGTCCCCGGCCTCGAATATCGCAAGCTCGGTGGGTTCGCCGGCCTGGCGCCCGTCGATCTGGGAAACGTCATTGTTCAATACCATGGCACACCCCAGTTCCGACCAGGGCGGACCGGCTTCGGGGCCGGGCAGGGTATCCCGTACTTCCCCCGCCGCAAAAAACTGTTCCGCGGTCATACGATTCTGGGTCAGGGTGCCTGTCTTGTCGGCACAGATGTAAGTAACCGATCCCAGGGTCTCCACCGCCGGGAGGTTGCGCACCAGTGCGTTGTGGCGGATCAGCTTCCGTGCCCCGAACGCGAGGGATATGGTCACCACGGCCGGCAGCGCCTCGGGTATCGCCGCCACGGCCAGGCTCACCGCGGTCAGAAACATCAGCATCACCGGCTGGCCCTGCATCAGGCCGGCAATGAAAACCACCACACAGATGGCCAGTACGGCCAAGCCTAGGTAGCGTCCGAAACGGGTCATGCGTACCTGCAGTGGTGTCTTGACGCCGGCTTCGTTGCGCAGCAGTTCGGCGATGCTGCCGATCTCGGTTTTCAGGCCGGTTGCATATACCAGCCCACGCCCCCGGCCCCGGGTTACCGTGCTGCTCTTGTAGGCGCAGTTGCTGCGATCTCCGATGGGGGCGTCCGTGTCGACCAGGGGCGCCGTCTGCTTTTCGACGGGATGGGATTCACCGGTCAGGGCGGATTCATCGATCTGCAGTTCCTGGGTCTCGAGGAGCCGCACATCCGCCGGTATCATGTACCCGGCCTCCAGCAGCACCAAGTCCCCCGGCACCAGTTCCGAGGACTCGAGAGTCACGGGCGCGCCGTCCCGGATCACCATGGCCTTTGGCGCCGACATGGCTCGCAATGCCGCCACGGCGCGCTCGGCTCGGAACTCCTGCACCGTACCGAAGATGGCATTCAGGACCACGATGACCAGGATGGCGATGGTGTCCTGGGGTTCTCCGACGAACCCTGAGATAAGCGCAGCAACCAACAGAATGACGATCATGAAATCCGTGAACTGCCGCAGGAACATGATTGCCGGGGAACGCCGCCGGGTCTCTGGCAGCGCGTTGGGGCCGTGCTGCTCTTGCCGCTGCCGGGCTTCTGCATTCGACAGACCCGCTTCCGAGGTTCTGAGACGTTGCAGGGTTTCTGCGGCCCCGATGAGATGCCAATCGGTCATAAACGGTTCGAACTCCCTCAAAGAGACCGGTTAAGGTGCCAGGATAAGATTCATTTGCTCCAACTCCTCACCCGCCTCGAGCCAGGCCTCTTCCGCTGCGCCAAGGTTGAGATCCACATCTGCCTTTTCTGCCAGCAGTTTTTTCAGGTCTGCCTTGTTGGCATCTTCGTAGAGTTCGCTCTCGGCCAGCGCCTGCTCCAGTTCAGTCTGCTTCAGGCTCAGCTGCTCCACCGAGTGTTCCAGGGCCTTAAGTTTTCCGCGCAGGGGCTGGAGGCGGCGCCGCAACTCCGCCTCCTGACGCTTCTTGTCTTTCCGTGCACCGGCATGGTGAGCCTGGGCCTCCCCGACATCGGGGGATTCTCTGCTCTGAGATACCCGCCGTTGCCCGGCAAGCCATTGTGGATAGGCATCCAGATCATCATTGAACTCTTCCAGGACTCCGTTGTGCACCAGCAGCAGGCGGTCACAGGCCAGACGCAGAAGATGCCGGTCGTGGGAGACCATGACCATGGCACCCTGAAACTCCTGCAGGGCCTGGCTCAGGCTGTGGCGCGCCTCCAGGTCCAGATGATTGGTGGGTTCGTCGAGCAGCAGCAGATTTGGCCTGCGGTATATCAGGAGTGCCAGCACCAGCCGGGCTTTCTCCCCGCCGGAGAAGGGGGAGACCGGTGTATCGGCGCGATCGCCGGAAAACCCGAAGCCGCCAATGTAGCTGCGCAACGCCTGCTCCCTGGCATTGGCGTCTAGCCCGCGCAGGTGCTCAAGAGGGGTTTGGTCCGACCGCAGTTGGTCCAGTTGATGCTGGGCAAAGTAGCCGCAGTTGAGATTCAGCGCCGGCTGCCTTGCACCGGCCATTGGCTGGAGCTCACCCGCCAACAGTTTGATAAGGGTGGATTTCCCGGCACCGTTTGGACCCAGCAGGCCAATGCGGTCGCCCGGGGAAAGGCTCAGTTCGATATCCTCGAGCACCCGGGTCTTGCCGTAGCCCGCGGAGACCTCTTCAATGCGCAGCAGGGGATCGGGGTTTTTCTCCGGCGCCGGAAACTGGAAGTGGAAAGGGGAGTCGACGTGGGCAGGCGCGATCAATTCCATGCGCTGCAGCGCCTTCAACCGGCTCTGGGCCTGGCGTGCCTTTGTGGCTTTAGCACGGAACCTTTCCACGTAGCTTTGTATGTGTGCGACCTCCCGCTGCTGCCTCTCGAAAACTGCGTGTTGATTGGCCAGCCGCTCTGCGCGTACCCTTTCGAAAGCAGAGTAGTTGCCCGTATAAAGGGTGACACCCTCCTGCTCGATGTGGGCGACGTGGCTGCACACGGCGTCGAGGAAATCGCGGTCATGGGAGATCAGCAGCAGGGTGCCCGTGTAGGCCTTCAGCCACTCCTCCAGCCAGATGACCGCATCCAGGTCCAGGTGGTTCGTCGGCTCGTCCAGCAGCAGCAGGTCTGACCGGCACATCAGCGCGCGGGCCAGATTCAGGCGCATGCGCCAGCCCCCGGAGAACTGATTCACCGGATGCATCTCCTCCCCCGGGCGGAATCCCAGACCATGGATGAGCCGTGCCGCCCGGGAGCGCGCACTGTAGCCCCCGATGCTGTCCAGCAGGTCATGAAGCTCGGCGACCCTCTCTCCCTGAGACGCGGCTTCGGCCGTCTCGATCTGCCGTTCCACCTCCCGCAGTTGCGGGTCCCCATCGAGCACGTACTCGATCGCCGGACGGGAATCCGACGGCGTCTCCTGGGCGAGGTGGGCGATGGCCCAGTCCCGGGGACGGTGAAAAGCCCCCGTATCGGCATGAATCTCGTCCAGGATCAACGCGAAAAGACTCGATTTTCCCGTCCCGTTCGCTCCCGTCACACCCACCCGCTGCCCGGGATGAATGCTAAGGCACGCATCTGAAAAGAGCAGCTTTGTGCCGCGGCGGAGACTGAGGTGGTCGAATCGGAGCATGGGCATGCAGTTTATCAGCCGCCCGCCATCAAAAAAACGCAGGATGCGTTG